>DAOUCL010000322.1:0-3344 GCA_034432015.1 Dehalococcoidia bacterium | reverse complement strand
TCGACCAGGTCCAGAAGAGCGGCCGCCACCGGGTCGAAAGTACCCTCTACGCCGGCCTCTACGTTCTGGCCGTCAACTCGAAGGTTAAGCCGCTGGACAATCCCCTGGTAAAGCAGGCCCTCAGCCTGGCCATCGACCGGAAGGCGATTATCGACGAGCTCTGGAAGGGCCAGGGAATCATCCCCAACGGGCCCATCGCCAAGGGCGACTTTGCCTACCCCGAGGACCTGCCGCCCCTGGAGTACAACCCGTCCAAGGCCAAAGATAAGCTCCGGCAGGCCGGGTACAACAACGAGGAGATCTACATTGAGACGACCCAGGGCTATCTGGCCAACGACCGGCAGATGTCCGAGGCGATTGCCCAGATGTGGAAGGATGTCGGGGTGAACGTCAAGGTCGAGCTCATCGAATACTCGGTCCGGGCCCAGAAAAATCGGGACAAGACCTTTAAGGGCCTCTGGTGGTCGGACCCGACCAGCACCCTGGGGGACCCGGACGGGATGATGTGGCGGCTGCTGGGTCCGGGCGGGCCCCAGGACTACTGGCGCCACCCGCGGTTTGATGAGCTGGGCAACCTGGCCCGGTATGAGCTGGACCAGGAGAAGCGGCGCCAGTACTACCGGGAGATGGTGATGATCTTCCTGGAGCACCTGCCCTGGATTCCGGTGCTCCAGCCGTATGAGTCTTACGGGGTCGCCAACTACGTGGAGTGGAAGCCCTACCAGAACCAGTATTTCGACGTCCGCCGCTACAACCTTAAGCTTATCCGTTAAATGGTTTCCCTGGGGGAACAGCTGGCCCGGGCCAGGCGGGCCCGGTTTGTGGGGCGGGAGGCTGAGCTCAGCCTCTTTGAAGGGGCCATTTCGGCCCCAAGCCCACCTTTTAACCTGCTTTTTATCTACGGACCCAGCGGGGTCGGGAAGACCGCCCTTCTGGGGCAGTTTGCCGAGCTTTGCCGGCAGCGGGGCATTCCCACCTTCCATGTAAGCGGCTACCTAACCGAGCCTACGCCCGAAGCCTTCACCGCCGCCCTGGGGGTCGAAACTCTGCCGGGGCGGTTCTGCCTTTTTATCGACAACTACGAACGGCTGGCGCCCCTGGACGGCTGGCTTCGGGACCGCTTTCTGCCTGCCCTGCCCCGGGAAAGCCTTACGGTGATTGCGGGGACCCGCCGGCCGGCCCCCGCCTGGCTGGCCGACCCGGGCTGGCAGGCGGTAATTCGGGTGATACCCCTGCGGAATCTCAGCCGGGCCGAGGCCCGCCGTTACCTGGAGGGGCTGGGGGTGCCCGCCGACCGGCACGAGGCGGTGTTGGATTTTACCCACGGCCACCCCCTGGCCCTCTGCCTGGTGGCCGACCTCTTCCGCCAGAACCCCCAGCTCAGGTTCACCCTCGAGGCGGCCCCCGATATCATCCGGGTTCTGCTCGAGCGGTTCCTGGCGGAGGTGCCTTCGCCGGCCCACCGGTGCGCCCTGGAAGCCGGGGCCCTGGTTCGGGTGCTTACGGAGCCCCTCCTCGCCGCCATGCTGGGCCTTGGGGAGGACGAGGCCCGGCAACTTTTTGACTGGCTGCGGGACTGCTCTTCTATCGAGGCGGGCCCCCACGGCCTCTATCCCCACGACCTGGTCCGGGAGGTCCTGGCCGCCGACCTGCGGTGGCGCAACCCCGACCGGTACGCCGCCCTCCTTGAACGGGCCCGGTCCTTCTACGCCGCCCGCTTAAAACAGCTTAAAGGCCCGGCCCTCGACCGAATTCTGCTCGATTACATGTTTCTTCACCGGAACAATCCGGCCGTCCGGCCCTTCTACGCCGTGGGGGAAAGCTATGACTTTCTGGCCGACGTCTTCCGGCCCGGGGACCGGGCCGAGCTTGTTGACGTCTTAGGCCGCCACGAGGGTCCCGAGTCGGCCCGCATCCTGGCCCACTGGCTGGACCGCCAGCCCCGGGGGGTCGTGGTCTTCCGGGACGGCCGCCACCGGGTCGCCGGGTTTGTCGTTTTCATCGCCCTGCACGAGGCCTCGGCCGAGGACCTGGCCGCCGACCCGGGGGCCCTGGCCGCCTGGAATTACCTTCAGGCCGCCGGTCCCTTAAGGCCCGGCGAGGCCGCCACCATGGTCCGCTTCTGGCTGGAGCGGGACCGTTACCAGGGGATTTCGCCGGTTCAGAGCCTGGTGGGGGTTCAGCTGGTGAGGCACATTATGACGACCCCAGGCCTGGCCTTTTCGTTTTTGGTCTTTTCCGACCCCGATTTCTGGGCCCTGCTGGCCCTTTACGCCGATTTCGAAAGGCTTCCTGAGGCCGACTTTGAGGTCGGCGGCCGCCGATACGGGGTCTACGGCCACGACTGGCGGGTGCGGCCCCTCACCGCCTGGCTGAACCTGCTGGCCGAGCGGGAGGCGGCCTTTGTGCCCACCCCGGAGCCCCCGCCGCCCGTGGAGCGGCCGGTGGTGCTGGCCGAGGCCGATTTTACCCGGGCAGTCCGGGAGGCCTTTAAAGACTTCCACAGTCGGGACCGGCTCAAAACCAACCCCCTTGTCAGGTCCCGGCTGGTGCTGAGCCGGGTGGGCGACCCGGCTTCCCTGCCGGGGCGGGTTGAGGTCTTAAAAAAGCTGCTTTTGGAAGCGGCCGAGTCCCTGAAGGAGTCGCCAAGGAGTCGCCCCGGGAGCTTAAGCTTTACAAGGTCCTTTACCACACTTACCTCCAGCCGGCCGGAAGTCAGGAGCGGGCCGCCGAACTTTTAGACCTGCCCTTGAGCACCCTTCGCTACCAGCTTAACAAGGCGGTGGAGCGGGCGGCCGGGTTTCTGTGGGCCCGGGAGCTGGAAGGGGGTTAGGCCCGGGGGGCGGCTTGAGAAAAAGGGTCCCGAAGGCCAGGTCGGCCCCGGCCAGGCTCACCAGGGGCCCGTACCCGGGGGACGCCAAAAGAAAGGGGTGGTCGGCCAGCTCCCGCAGTCCGACCAGCAGCCGAACCGTCAGGTAGCCGGCTAAGGCCAGGGTCCCAAACCCCGCCAGCCCGGCCCCCCAGAAGGGGAGCCGTCCCGGCCGGATGACCAGGACGGCTCCCAGGGAGGCGGCGAGGAGGCCGCTGGCCAGCATGAGCTTGCCGGCGGGGCCGGCCGCGGCCGAGTACTGGTAAAGGCCACCGTAGACCGAAACCCACGGCAACACGGCCCCGACCGCCACCATGAGCCCGCCCACCAGCCCCGGCACGCCGCCGGCCCACGCCTTCACCGCACTTACCTCCCCTGAACCTGGAAGAAGAGATAAAGGTTGGTCCCAATGTCCCCGGTTGCATTGCCGGCGGCCTGCTCGGCGCGGACGGCCGCAAGGCTCTTGGCCTGGGCG
>DAOUCL010000321.1:0-8356 GCA_034432015.1 Dehalococcoidia bacterium | reverse complement strand
TACCTTCTGCTGTGCGCCGGGACCGTCTTGGCCGTGCGGTGGTTTATCCGGTCGGCCACGGTAACCCAAGAGGCCCAGCTGACCGTCACCGGCGGCACCGTCGCCATCCGGCCGCTAAGCCAGGGCGGCCACGACTGGGTCGTGGCCCCGGCCCAGGCAACCCTCGGCGAGTCGGACCAGGTGCGGACCGACGAAGGCTCTACCGCTTTTATCCGGCTGCCCGACGGCTCGACGGTTTCGGTTCTGCCGGCCACCGAACTTGCCTTGAGCCGGCTTCGGCGGTTTAGATTCGGCGAGCCGGGCTATCTGCTGGACATTACCGTTAAGGCCGGGCGGCTGGTCCTGGGGGTTGCCCACCCCACCGGCCGGCCTACCGAATTCCGGGTCCTGGATGGGGGCGCCGAAGTCCGGCTGGCCGAGGGCAATTACGCCGTCCGCAAGGAGGCCGACCGGCTCGAGGTGCGGGTTCGCCAGCTGGGCAGCGCCCTGGTCCGGAGCGGCCCCTTTGAGGTGAGCCTGGGTTCCCTCCAGCGGGCCGTAGCCTACCCCGGCCGGTTGGAAGGACCCCTGCCGCCGGAAGAGGACCTGATCCGGGCCGGGGATTTCGGCCAGGGGGTCGACGACCGGGCCTGGCAGCCGGTCATCGAGGAGGCCTGCTGGGCCGCCCCTCAGGTTCAGAATCGGCTCGAACTGGGTCGGGTGGACGGGGAGCAGGCGGCCCGGTTCTTCCGCCAGGGGAGCGAGGGTACCCCTTGCCAGATGTTTTTGCATCAGGAGATAAACCGGGACGTTTCGGACCTGATCGCTTTGCGGCTTAAGATTGTGTTTCGGATAGACCGCCATAGCCTTTCGGGGGGTGGTTACCTGGGAAGCGAATACCCGGTCCAGGTCCGGATGCTTTACCGGGGGGCCGACGGGGGCGAGCGGCTGTGGGTCCGGGGCTTTTACACCCAGAATGTGGAGGGCCGGCGGACCGACCACGGGGTAAAGGTCGACGGCGGCCGCTGGGTGGAATACTGGGTACCGGATGCCGAGGACCCGAGTCTGCTAACCCTGGCCGGGGGCGTCCGGTATATTCGGTGGATTGAGGTTATGGCCAGCGGCCACGACTTCGAGGCCTACGTCCGCAAGATAAGCCTGCTCGGCCAGTGAGGGGGCCAGCCCAAAGCAGCATTTGCTTGGTAGTTAAGATAAGGAGGCAAGCGATGGATGGGGAAGACGGCTCCGTAAAAGCAACACCAATCGGCTCTTCTTTGGGGTCTGCGGCGGCCTCGGCGAATATTTCAACGTGGACCCCCTGGTCTTCCGGGTCGCTTTTATTGCCCTGGCCTTTGTGCAGGGTCTGGGGGTCCTACTTTACCTGTTACTGGTGTTCCTGATGCCGAGGCCGGCGGCGCCAACCGCGGACTTGCCCGACGCCCTTAAAGACAACCTGAGGTTGGCACCCGCCGAAGCCGTTGAGGCCGGGCGCCGGGCAATCCGGATCCTTCGGGGCCAGCCGGTCGTATCAGCCGAAGAAGAGCCTCCGGAAGGACCTTAAGTTGCGGCGCAGGTCTGGCCGGCTTGCCGGCGCCTAGTAGCGATTCGAAAGGTCGCGGTAGACCTGGGCAGTATTTTCTTCGAAATAGAGAAAGGCGGCGTCGACCTGTTCCTCGGAAAGTTCGGGGAAGTGTCGGGCGATGGCCGCAAAGGACCCGCCGCTGTTGTTGTAAACAAAGATAATATCGGCCACGGCGATATCGGTTCCGCGCAGATAGGCGGTTCCGTCGGGGCCGATTTCGATAAAATCTTCGACAATTTTCTCCATTAGGGGGACGACTCCTTCTGGTCTCGCCGAGATTTTAACCCCAACCCCACCCTCCGGTCAAAACGGGCAACCTGTCGGCGATTATCCCACGTTCCTGCCCATCATCCTGTCGGTGGTGCAGGCCCCCGGCTTTAATCTGCGCTGGTTCTGCATCCTGGTGGCCGTTAACCTTCAGACAACGTTCCTCTCGCCGCCGGTGGCCGTGGCGGCCTATTACCTTAAGGGCGTGGCCCCGGGTTTGACTTAAAAATATCTACGCCGGCATGATGGAATTTATGGTCCGGCAACTGGTTGGCCTTGCCCTGGTCTTTCTCTTCCCTGACCTGGCCCTGTGGCTTCCGCGGCTACTCGATGGCGGGCAATAGGGCCGGGGCGGCGGCCCGCCTACTGGATGAGCACCTGGTAGATCTCGCCGACGGAGAGGCCCAGGTGGATCCGGCGAATCGCCTCGGCAAAGAGGGGCGCCACCGTAAGGACGGTGATCTTCGGCAGCCGCTTCTCCGGGGGCAAAGGCAACGTGTCGGTGACGACCACCTCTTCGAAGGGGCCCTTAGCCAGCCGCTCGATGGCCGGGCCGGAAAACACCCCGTGGGTGGCAACGGCGTAGATCGAACGCGCCCCGGCGGCCAGCAGGGCGTCGGCCGCCCGGCTCATGGTTGTGGCCGTATCGATTTCGTCGTCGAAGACGACCGCGTCCCGCCCGGCCACATCCCCAATCACCGCAAACACTTCCACCCGGGTTCCGGTGGGGGCCCGGCGCTTTTCGATAATGGCCGTCGGTACGTCTAAATATTCGGCAAAGTTTCGGGCCCGCTTGGCAACCCCAATGTCGGCCGCAACCACCACCGGATTGAGCAACCGCCGGGTGCGCACGTAGTCGGCCAGGGTAAAGAAGGCCGTAAGTTCGTCGACGGGTATGGTGAAAAAGCCCTGGATCTGCCCGGCGTGCAGGTCCATAGTTACCACCCGATTGGCCCCGGCCACCTGCAGAAAGTCGGCGATGAGCCGGGCGGTGATGGGGACCCGGGGCTGGTCCTTTTTGTCCGTGCGGCCGTAGGCATAGTAAGGGATCACGGCCGTTATCCGGTCGGCCGAAGCCCGCCGGGCCGCATCCAGCATGATAAAGAGCTCCATCAAGCTGCGGTTTACCGGCGAGGCGATGGGCTGAATGATGAAGACGTCGTGGGCCCGAATCGAGGAATGGTAACGGACAAAGATATTTTCATTGGAGAACTCAAAGACGTCCACCCCTCCCAGTTCTACCCCGAGGACCTCGCAGACCCGCCGGGCGAATTCCGGGTGGGCGTTGCCGGAGAATATGCTTAGTCGCTGGTACAAGGTCCGCCCCTTCCGGCCTCGGTTTTTGACGCCTCCGTCGCAGATTTTAGTATATCCCGGAGCCCCACGCCAGGGGCGGGATGACGGGTGCCGAAAGTTAGAGGCCGGGGCGGGTGTGCTAGACTTAGAACCGGAGTAAAGGCGAAGGGGGAAGGCGATGACCGAGGCTGCGAAGCGTTTCGTTACGGCCCTGCCCGACCGGGAAGCGGACTTTTCGGGCTGGTATACCGAGGTGATTTTGCGGGCGGAGCTGGCCGATTATGCCCCCGTCCGGGGCTGCATGGTGATCCGGCCTTACGGGTTCGCCCTCTGGGAAAATATGCAGGCCCGCCTGGACCGCCGCTTTAAAGATACTGGCCACGTTAACGCCTACTTCCCCCTTTTCATCCCGGAAAGCTTTCTTAAAAAAGAAGCTGAACACGTGGAAGGCTTTGCCCCCCAGGTGGCCTGGGTCACCCAGGGCGGGGATGAACCCCTGGGCGAGCGGCTGGCCGTAAGGCCCACCTCCGAGGCCATCATCGGGGCCATGTACGCCAAGTGGATTCAGTCTTACCGGGACTTGCCGGTGCTCATCAACCAGTGGTGCAACGTGGTCCGGTGGGAGAAGCGCACCACCCTCTTTCTGCGAACCACCGAGTTCCTCTGGCAGGAGGGCCACACCGCCCACGCCACCGAAGAGGAGGCTGAAGCCGAGGCCCTAAGGATCTTAAGCATTTATAAAGACTTCGTCGAGAACGACCTGGCGATCCCCGTGGTGGCCGGGCGCAAGACGGAGTCGGAGAAGTTTGCGGGGGCCCTCCGAACCTACTCCATCGAGGCGATGATGGCCGACCGGCGGGCCCTCCAGGCGGCCACGTCCCACAACCTAGGCCAGCACTTCGCCAAGGCTTTTGACATCACCTTCTTAGACCGGGACGGGCAGCGCAAATACGTCTGGCAGACGAGCTGGGGTGCCTCAACCCGGTTGGTCGGGGCCATCATTATGGTCCACGGGGACGCCGACGGCCTCATCCTGCCGCCGAAAGTGGCCCCCTACCAGGCCGTCATCGTCCCCATCTGGCGGTCGGAGGCGGAACAGGAGCGGGTGACGGCGGTCGTCCGGGAGGCCGAGGCCAGGCTGAAGGCCCACGACATCCGGGTCAGGTCGGACCTTCGGGACGAGTACACCCCGGGCTGGAAATTCAGCGAGTGGGACCTGCGGGGGGTGCCCGTCCGGGTTGAAATCGGGCCCCGGGATGTGGAGAACCGGCAGGCGGTCCTGGTCCGGCGGGATACCCGGGAACGGCGGACGGTGCCCTTTGAAAACCTGGTCGAAAACGTTCAGGGCCTGCTGGCGGAGGTTCAGCAGGCCCTCTTCCGTCGGGCCCTGGATTTTCAGCGGGCGAACAGTTACAATATCGACCGGCTGGAAGATTTCGAGGCGGTCTTTGCCGGCCAGCGGGGGTTCGTCTACGCCCACTGGTGCGGTTCGGCCGCCTGTGAAGCGGCCATTAAGGACCAGACCGGCGCCACCATCCGGGTCATACCTTTCGACCAGCCGGAGGGGGCGTCGGCGGCCCCTGGGCAGTGTATCTGGTGCGGCAAGCCTTCCGAGCGGCGGGTGCTTTTTGCCAGGGCCTATTAGCCGATGTCGGTAGCAACTCAGCCCATCGTCCTGGACTGGCCGCTTGCGCTGTTGTTAATTTTGTTGGCCGCAGCTTTCGTCATCGCCGCCGTCTTCGCCGGTTTTACCGCGCTGGCGGCCCTTATCGGCTTAACATTGCCCCAGGCAAGGGGGCAGGGTCCGGCAAGGCGTGAGGATTCCACGGGCTAAAAACGTCGGCGGAGGCTCACGGGCGATGGACCAGGAACAGGAGTGGATAACCACCGCGACGGCGGCGCGGCTCCTCGGCCTGACCAGGGTCCAGGTCAGGTATCTTATCCGCAAGGGGGTGCTCCAGGCCAAAAAGGTGGACGGGCGTTGGCTTGTCAGCCGCTCATCGGTGCTGAGCCAGTCGGGACGGAAGCGGTAGGACCGAAGGTCCGCCGGCTCTTTGCCGACCTGCTGGCCCACTACGGTCCCCAGCACTGGTGGCCGGCCGAAACGCCCTTCGAGGTCATCGTCGGGGCGGTCCTCACCCAGGCGACCGCCTGGCGGAACGTCGAACGGGCCATAAACCGCCTCAAGCAGGCCGGCTTGCTGGACCCGGAAAGGCTCGCCGATATTGAGCCGGCGGTCCTGGCCGGCATTATCCGGCCGGCGGGCTACCCCCAGGTGAAGGCCAGCCGCCTCCGGGCGCTGGTCGGGGCGATCAGGCGGGACTTCGGTTCGGTTGAAGCCTGCCTTCGGTTCGAGCCGGCGCGGCTGCGGGCCTGGCTCCTTTCGGTGCCGGGTATCGGGCCGGAAACGGCCGACAGCATCCTCCTTTACGCCGCCGGCCGGCCCTATTTCCCGGTGGATGCGTATACCCGGCGGCTCTTTTTAAGATACGGGGTCCTGTCTGCGCCCCGGCCTTACGAGGGGATTCGCCGGCTGGTGGAGGAGGCCCTCGGGCCGGACCCGGCGGTGCTGGGGGAGTTTCACGCCCTCATTGTGGCCCACGGGAAGGCCGTGTGCCGAAAGCGGCCCCGGTGCGGGGCGTGCCCGGTCCGGGCGGGGTGTAAGTTCTGGGCGGAGGGGGTGGGATTCGAACCCACGATGGGGCTCAGCACCCCATAGCCGTTTTCAAGACGGCCGCCTTAAACCGCTCGGCCACCCCTCCGCTTTATATTTTACCCGGAACTTCCCCCAGGCCCTCAATCCGCTCAGCCCCTGAGTAGACGTTGAACCGGTCGGCCCGCAGGAAGCCGATAAGGGTGAGGCCGAACTCCCGGGCCAGCTCGACGGCGAGACTGCTCGGGGCCCCCACCGCCGCCAGGACGGGGATACCGGCCAGCACGGCCTTCTGGACCAGCTCGAAACTCGCCCGGCCGCTCACCAGGACGACCGTGTTGGAGGCCGGGAGCCCTCCGGCAAGAAGGAGGGCACCGATAAGCTTGTCCATCGCGTTGTGGCGGCCCACGTCCTCCCGGGCAAGGAGAAGGCGGCCGGTGCCGTCGAAGAGGGCCGCGGCGTGCAGGCCGCCCGTTCGGGCAAAGACCGGCTGGGCCCGGACCAGGGTATCGGGCAGCCGCAGGAGCACTTCCGGCCGGAGCCTAAAATCGCCGACCGGCCGGCTGGGACAGACGGTTCGAACCAGCTCCAGCGACGCCTTGCCGCAGACGCCGCAACTGGAGGTGGTGTAGACGTTCCGGCTCAGCCGCTCCGGGTCAAAGGGAACCCCGGGCCGCAGGTGGACGGTTACAACGTTGTACATCTGGGGGCCGTCAACATCGGTGCAGTAGGCGATCTGGCCGACGGCTTCGGGCCCGCTGATGACCCCCTCGCTGTAGAGAAAGCCGGCTGCCAGCTCAAAATCGTTGCCGGGGGTCCGCATGGTGACGGCGACGCTCCGACGGCGCTCGACCCCGGCCTCGAAATAGGCGACCCGGACCTCCAGGGGCTCCTCGGTGGCCAGCTCGTCGGCCCGGCTTTGAACGGACCCGTTCCGGGCACAGACCGTCCGGGTTGAAACGGTCCGGCCGGGTCGCTCGCTCAGCAGCATTTAGATGTTCCCCCTAAATCCCCGCAAGATTCGGTTCGACCTTGCGGTAGCCCTGCTCCATCGCCCAGACGTCCAGGGGCAGGGCCGCCAGCTCGTCCACCACCGGGACGGCGAGGCCGTATTCGCTCAGGTCCACACTTTTAATATATCCCCGGCAGGTTTCGCACACCTCGACCCGGACGTGGGGTAGTTCGAAGTCCGGGGGCTTGTGGTAGGCCAGCCTGTTGAAATCTTCTTCGCCGCACGCCGGACAGCAGACCCGCTTGAACCGCCACTCGAACCCGCAGAGGGCGCACGTCAGGTAGCGTTTTGCGCCGTGGGATTCGGGCCGCAGGACCGATACCTGAGGCCGGGCCCCGCAAACCGGACACCTGGCCCGTCCGGCGGCCACCCGCCAGTCGGCCTCATCGTCGGGCGGCAGAAGGGGGCAGTGGGCGGCCAGAAATTCGGCGTAGGGCTGCAGAAAGGCCTTGGGAAAAAAGTCGGTTACGTCCGGCTCGAGCGGCGAGGCCGCAACGTCGGGGCCCGTGGCCGTCTGCCAGTAGTCTTTCAGCAGGCTTGCCCAGTCTTCGGAGCTGAACTCGGTGAGAAGCTCGTCAGCCGCCCGGGCAAGCAACTCCGGGCCGACGCGCCGGGCGGTGAGAAGAAGGCCGGGAAACTCCCTGAGGAGAACCGGCAAGTGGCGGTCGAGTAAGCCCCGGTGAATGGGCCGGCCCTCGCCCCAGGGAACCGCCGTCGGGTCGACCTGCCGGCTGAACTCCTCGAAGAGCAGGCCCTGAAAGGCCGCAACTTCCCCGTAAAAGTTCAGGACCTGCCGGGCGTAGTCGAGTTTGGCGGCCAGCTCAGCAGCCCGCTCAATCCGACGCCCGAAGCTGAAGGCCGGCGCCCGGGCGGCCCGGTCAATCATGGGCCTCTTCGGTGATTACAGCCGACGTGCCCTCAACCTGGCGGTACCAGCGGCCGTGGTGGGCCCGGGCCCAGGCCCGGGTTACAACCCCTTCGACCATGCCCTGGAGACTGCCCCGGATGTAGAAGAGGCCCATGTAGACGTGGAGAATCAGGGCCCCGATGGCGATGATGGCCATCAGGTCGTGGATGATAAAGCTGGCCTGGCGCAGGCCCGCCGAAAACTGCATCGGGAACCAGAGGACGATCCCCGAAAGGAGCAGTAAGATTCCGGCGACAACCTGCGTGTAGAAAAGCAGTTTCTGGCCGGCATTAAACCGGCCCGACTCGGGCACCCCTTCTTCCTGGCCGGTTGCGTATTTAGGGGCGGCCTTGAGCCACTCGATATCGAGCCGGTCCAGGATCATGTCCCTGGCCCACATGCCGAGCATAATCAGCAGAAAGATAATGAAGGCGACGCCGACGTAAGGGTGCATAATCCGAACGAGGGTTGGTCCGCCGAGGATGTGGGCAAACCAGAAGAAGGGCGGCCAGAAGAGGGCCAGGCCGCTGAGCATCAGGTAGACAAAGGTGATGGCAACAGCCCAGTGGGTGACCCGCTAAAAGAGGCTGTACCGTCGGACCAGGACCCGCCGGCGCTCCCGAACAGCCATTGCCGGACCTCCTCGAAAGCTTTAGCCGT
>DAOUCL010000320.1:0-35971 GCA_034432015.1 Dehalococcoidia bacterium | reverse complement strand
CGGCAATCCGGGCCGGGTCGACGCCGTCGTTTCGCCGGAGGACCACCCGGTCGACGACGATTTCGATGGTGTGCTTTTTGTTCTTGTCCAGCCGGATGGGCCCGTCCAGCTCGACGATTTCCCCGTCCACCCTTGCCCGGACGAACCCGGCCCGGGCGGCGTCTTCGAAGACCCGCTCGTGCTCCCCCTTCCGGTCCCGAACGACCGGGGCCATAATCAGCAACCGACTGCCCTCGGGCAGGCCCAGGATGGCGTCGACGATCTGCTGGACGGTCTGCTTGGTTACCGGGCGGCCGCACTTCGGGCAGTGGGGTTTGCCGATGCGGGCGAAAAGCAGCCGCAGGTAGTCGTAGATTTCGGTGACGGTACCCACCGTGGACCTGGGGTTGTGGCTTACGCCCTTCTGGTCGATGGAGATGGCCGGGGAGAGGCCGTCGATGTAATCGACGTCGGGCTTTTCCAGCCGGCCGAGGAACTGGCGGGCGTAGGCCGAAAGGGATTCTATATACCGGCGCTGGCCCTCAGCGTAGATGGTGTCGAAGGCCAGGGAGGATTTGCCGGAGCCGGAAACCCCCGTGATAACCACCAACTTGTCACGGGGGATCTCGACGTCGATATTTTTGAGGTTGTGCTCCCGGGCGCCGCGGACGATGATCCGGTCAAGAGGCATATCCGGTCAGGTATTGTATCATGCTTAGGAGGGCGGCCACAAGCTTGAGCATTCTAACAACGGCTTATACGCATGGCAGAAGTCAGCCTTCGCTGGGTCGGCGAGTTTAACTTCGTCGGCGTCGACAGCAACCGCCACAGCGCCGTCATCTCGGGCCTGCCCCCGGACCGGAGCATCGGCCTTAAGCCGGCGGAGCTGCTCCTGCTGGCCCTGGGGGCCTGCACCGGGTACGACGTGGTCAACATCCTGACGAAAAAGCGCCAGCGGCTTTCGGGTTTAGAAATAATCGTCTCCGGCGAGCAGGACCCCGAACCCCCCTGGGCCTTTCGGAGGATCGTCGTCACCTACCGGGTGCAGGGCCGGGGCCTTGACCCCAAGGCGGTTGCGGACGCCGTAAGGCTTTCGGAGGAGAAGTACTGCTCGGTGGCCGCCACCATCCGGGGCGTGGCCCGCATCGAGCACCAGATCGAGCTAAGCGAGGCGCCGTAGGGGGCCCACGGCCGGACATTAGAAAGCCCGGTAAGTCCGCCCGTTTGACCCGGGCCCGGGGCCGGGGGTAAAGTCTTTAGGTAAAATCCGTCGCCGGAGACCCCAACCATGGCCGAAAACCGCCTTGCCGAACTTGTCCGGGCCGTTGACGAGGTCAACCGCCAGCTCCTGGAGGCCCTCGAGGCGGTGCCCCCGGACCTCTTCGACCGACCGCCCGCCCCCGACGAGTGGTCGGTGGCCCAGGTCATCGGCCACACCCTCGAATCCCAGGACTTCTGGGTTGGTCAGGTCGAAAGGCTGGCCCAGGAGGACCGGCCGGCCATCGGCCGCCGCACCGAAGCCGAGCGTCAGCGCCGGACCTACGGCTTTACCGACGGCCGGCCTAAGACCCCCGAAGAGGCCCGGGAGCGCCTGCGCCGGACCGCCGAAGAGACCCGGAACCGGTTAAGCCGCCTCCCGGCCACCGCCCTTGACCGCACCGCCGTCCACCCCGACCGGGGGGAGCTTACCGGGGCCCAGGTGATCGAATACCTGCTGGTGGAACACTTAACGGGCCACGTCGACCAGGTCTACGCCACCGTCCGGCAGCTTAAGTCCGAAAGATGACCTGGCTGGACCTGCTCGGCCTGAGCCTTGCCCTGCTGGTCCTTGGGGTTGTCCTGGCCGGGGCTTACCGGACCTCGGTTCTACTTCGCCACTTCCGGCCCCGGCTAAACCCGTTGCTTTCGCCGGCAGAGAACCTTTTCCGGGTTATTCTCATCGGCCTTACGCTACTTATCGCCTCCATCATGGGCGCCTCGCCGGCCGAGCTGGGCCTTAAAGATTTCGACCCGACCGAGGTCCTCCTCGGGTTCGGGTTGGGGGCCGGGGCCCTGGTGGCCATCAACCTGGCCGCCGCCGGCGGACTGGCTGTCTTCGGGCCGGGCATCTACCGGGCCGGCGTAATCCGGGCGGTCCTGCCCCGCCGCCGGGCCGAATGGCCCCCCGTCCTGGGGGCCCTGCTTCTGGCCTCCTTTCAGGAGGAGCTCTTTTTCCGGGGCCTACTTTTGGGCGTATTCGACCGGTTCTTCCCGCCGGCGGGCCTCAACCTGGCCGTTGGGGTCTTTTTCGGCCTGGCCCACCTCCCCCAGGGCAAGCTCGGGGTCGTGCTGGCGGGCCTGGCCAGCGTCTACCTGGGCTTTATCTTCCTCTGGCGGGGCCACCTGCTGACACCCTGGGTCTGCCACTTCGTCTTCAACGCCGGCCAGCTAGCCCTGGCCGCCCGCTTTCCCCACTGGCTTAAACTTGCCGAGGCCGAAGGAGGTCTCTATGAAAATCATTGACCTTCGGAGCGATACCGTCACCCTGCCCACCCCGGCCATGCGGGAGGCCATCGCCAAAGCCGAGCTGGGCGACGATGTGTTCGGGGAAGACCCAACGGTTAACCGGCTGGAGGCGATGGCGGCCGAAATCCTCGGTAAGGAGGCGGCCCTCCTTACCGCCTCGGGCACCATGAGCAACCTGCTGGCGGTTCTAACCCACACCCAGCGGGGCGACGAGATAATCGTCGGGTCCGAAAGCCACATCTTTTTAAACGAAGTCGGGGGCGCCTCGGCCCTGGGCGGGGTCCACGTCCGCACCGTCCGCAACCTTCCGGACGGCACCATGGACCCGGCCGAGGTTGAAGCCGCCATCCGGGCCGAAAATATCCACTACCCCACCAGCCGGCTCCTCTGCCTGGAAAATACCCACAACCGGTGCGGCGGGGTCGTCCTTACCCCGGAGCAGACCCGGACCCTCATCGGGGTGGCCCGCCGCCACGGCCTCAAGGTCCACATTGACGGGGCCCGAATCTTCAACGCCGCCGTCGCCCTTAAAGTCGACGTTAAGGCCTTAGTCTGCGACGCCGACTCCGTCTGCTTCTCCCTCTCCAAGGGCCTCGCCTGCCCCGTGGGCTCCATCCTGGCCGGCAGTCGGGAGTTCATCGCCCGGGCCCGGAAGTTCCGCAAGATGCTGGGCGGGGGGATGCGCCAGGCCGGGATTATTGCCGCGGCCGGCATCGTCGCCCTGGAGACGATGATTGACCGGCTCGAGGAAGACCACGAAAACGCCCGCCGGCTGGCCGAAGGTATAAAGCAGATCCCGGGCCTGCGCCTGGCCCAGCCCAAGGTCGACACTAACATCGTGTTCGTTGAGGTCCTGCGGCGGCCGGTGTCCGAGTTCGTGGCCGAAGCCGCCCGGCGGGGCATTAAGCTGGCGGCATCCCAGAACCCGGTCCGGATGGTCACCCACTACGGCATAACCTGCGAGGACATCGACTACGCCCTCAAAGTCTTCGCCGAAATCGCCTAAGGAGTAACCTATGGAAGAAATCGTTTCGGGAATTTATCAACTGAAGGTGCCCATCCCCGACAACCCCCTGGGCTACCTGCTCGCCTACTTAATCCGGCGGCCCGACGGCTACCTGCTGGTCGACTGCGGCTGGAATGCGCCCGAAGCCTTTGAGGCCCTGGCCGACCAGCTCGGCCGGCTGGGGGCCGACTTCGGGGACATCAAAGAGATTTTGATAACCCACTTCCACCCCGACCATTACGGCCTGGCCGGCCGGGTAAAGGCCCTTTCGGGGGCCAGGCTTTACCTGCACGAGCGGGAGGCCAGACTGGTCCGGTCCCGCTACCAGGCCCCGGAAGGGTTCGCCGCCCAGCTTCAGGCCTGGCTTCGGCAGCACGGGGTGCCCGAAGCCGAGCTCGGCCAGCTTGAGGATTCGGCTATGGGGGGCCGGGCCTTTGCCCAGCCGGCCCTGCCCGACATAACCCTGCAAGGCGGGGAGGAGATCTCGGCCGGGGAGCGCCGCTTCCGGGTGATCTTCACCCCCGGCCATTCCCCCGGCCACGTCTGCCTCTACGCCGAGGCCGAGGGCCTCCTCATCGCCGGCGACCACGTCCTGCCCACCATCACCCCCAACGTGAGCCTGCACCCCGACGGGGCCGAAAATCCCCTGGCCGAATACCTCCAGTCCCTGGGGGCGGTGGCCGAGCTGGACGTCGGCCTGGTGCTGCCGGCCCACGAATACGCCTTTAGGGACCTTCGCCGCCGGGTCCGGGAGATCATGGAGCACCACGAGGAGCGAAACCGCCAGATCCTGGAGGCCCTTCGGGACCGGGCCTGGACGGCCTACGAGGTGGCCGGCCTCATCCCCTGGAATATCGGCCCCTGGGAAACCTTCTCCCCCTGGGCCCGGCGCATGGCCCTGATGGAGACCCTGGCCCACCTGCGCTACCTGGAATCCGTCGGCCGGGTGCGGTCGGCGTCATCAAACGGCACCGTCTACTGGCAGGCTGAAGCCTAGGGCCCGAAGGAGAGCCGCAAGACCTTGTCGTCCCCGGGCCGGGGGGAGCCCCGCCCGTCCCGGTTGCTCGTCAGGACGTAAAGGGCCCCGTCCGGCCCGGCCGCCACGTCCCGCAGCCGGCCGTACTCGTTCCGAAAGAGGACTTCCTGCCCCTCCACCCGGCGGAAGTCCGGGGGAGCCAGCCAGATGAGGCGCAGGTGCTGGCCCCGCAGGGCGGCCATAAAGAGCACCCCCCGGACCGGGCCGGCGGTGCCGAAATCGACCCCCGAAGGGGCCCAGGTTTCGGTGCCGCTCTCCAGGATCGGGTCGATGAACCTGGGGGCCCCGCCCGTCCCGAAAACGGCCGGCCAGCCGTAATTGCCCCCGGCCTCGATTAAGTTAAGCTCGTCGTGGCAGCAGTTGGGCGGGCCGCCGCTGGGGCCGTGGTCGGAGGCAAAGAGCTGGCGGGTAATCGGATGCCAGGCCAGGCCCTGGGGATTGCGCAGGCCCAGGGCGTAGACGGGGGAGCCGGGGAAGGGATTGTCGGGGGGTACCGTCCCGTCGGGGTTAAGGCGGAGGATTTTGCCGTTTAAAGCGTTTAAATTTTGGGCGTTTTCGCCGACGGCGGCGTCCCCAACCGTCAGGTAAAGCTTGCCGTCGGGCCCGAACCGAAGCCGGCCGCCGTCGTGGATGGGGGCCCCGGGAATTCGGTCAATAAGCACCCGGTCGACCTCGCCCCGGCCGTTGCGGTCTACAAACCGCACCAGCCGGTTCCAGAGGCGGTCCTGCCCTTCATAGGTGTAATAAAGATACACAAAGCCGTTGGCCCCAAAGTCCGGGTCGAGGGCGATGCCCATTAGGCCCGATTCGGCGCCGGGACGCTCGGCGGCTGGCACCGTCGCCCAGGGCTCGGGAAGGAGGGCGCCCCCGGCGATGACCCGGACCCGACCGGGCCGCTCGGTGACGAAGATTCGGCCGTCCGGGGCGAAGGCCAGGGCCCAGGGGGTCTGAAGGCCGGTGGCCACCACCTCCACCCGGGGGCTTAAAGGCCCGGGGGTTGCGACGGCCGTGACGGTTGGGCTGACCGCCGGGGCCGGGGACCCGGGCGGCGGGGGAGTCTCGGGGTTGCGGAGGGCCGGGGACGCCGGCTGAAAACAGCCCGCCACCAGCCCGAGCCAGAGGCCTAAAAGCAAAAGCCCCAGTCGCCACACACCGCTCCCATTTTAACCCAGGGCCGCCCGGCTGGGCCCGTAGGGCCCACGGATTTCCGGCTATCCCCGGCATGCAGTCCATAGCCTTGTTGTGGGGACGCACGGCCGTGCGCCCCCTACCGGGCAGTTGGCCTCGGCCCCGAAAACCGGAAAGCCCTGGCCGGGCAAAGTTGATTTTAGCAATCAAGTTTTATATAATCAGGGTGACGAAAGTCGGGAGGTTCGCCTTATGGCCGAGCAACGGACCCTGCGTCTTAACGGCGTCGACCTGCAGACGGTGGTCTCCCTGGCCGCCGCCATCGACACCAACCCCGAGGTTGCGGCCGACCTGGCCCGTTACGGCCGCAAGGTCCGGGTCCGCTGGGTCGACGGCTTCCACAGCCAGGCCTACACCCGGGATGTGCCCCCCCACGCCTACGACGAGCCCGAGTGGCTCGGCGGCCGCAACCGGGCCATGGCCGCCAGCGAGGCCCTGCTCGGGGCCATCGGCGGCTGCATCGCCGTGGGCTTTGCCGCCAACGCTGCCCTCCGGGAGGTCCGGATCCACGAGCTGGAGGTCGAGGTCGAAGGCACCATCGACATCCCCTCCTTCCTGGGGCTTGGGGAGGGCAACCCGGGCTACAACCAGATTAGAGTGACCATCTACGTCAACTGCGACGCCGAACCCGCCCTCCTGGAGGAGATCGTCCACCGGGCCGTCAACCTCTCCCCGGTGGTCAATACCGTCCGAAATCCCGTTCAGGTCGAATACACTTACAAAGTTATCCGCTGAGGTGAAGCCGATGGCCCCAAAGCCCGAGTTTAACGGCGAACTGCTCCTGAGCGCCCTGCCCCTGCCGCCGGTTCCCGACGAGGCCGAGCCGGTGGGGGTCATGTTCCGGGGCGTTGAGCGGGACGGCCCGGCCCCGGAGATGCCCTACGTGGCCACCCGGGCCGACCTGGTCTGGGCCGACAACATCGCCGACCTGGTGGAGAAGGCCAAGCGCCGCCAGTGGAATGCGGCCGTGGACATCCCCTGGGCGGCCGGCCGGAACGTACCCCCCGTCCTGGAGGAGGCCCTGGCCGACGTTCTCACCTGGATGCTCCAGTTGGAGTACGCGGCCTGGTACGTTCCGGCCAAGTTCATCCCCCGCATTCACCCCGCCTACACCGAAGTCGGCCTCTTTCTGTCAACCCAGGTCATGGATGAGGCCCGCCACGTGGAGGTCTTTTTAAAGCGGCTTTACCTCAACGGGGTGGGCCTGCAGACGGCCTCGTCCACGACCGAGAGCTCCGTTAAGGGCCTGGTCTTCCAGGAGGACTTTGCCCGGGCGAGCTTTCTCCTCCATGTCCTTGGGGAAGGGACCTTCAAAGACCTTTTCCACCTGCTTATCGAAATCGCCCCCGACGAGGCCACCCGGGAGATCATGGTCCGCTCCCTCGAGGATGAGGCCCGCCACGTGGCCTACGGGGTGGGCCGCCTCCGCCGCCAGCTTTCGGCGGCGGGGGATGCCGACCGGGTCGGCGAAGCCTTCGTCGAGGCCCTGGAGGCCCGCCTCGCCTTTACGTATGAGGTTTCGGGGATCCCCCTCCACGTGCAGGAGGCCCTGGCCGTCCTGGCCGGCGGCGGCCGGGAGGGTCCGGCCCTGGACCGGGGTCGCCGCCGGGTGAGGGAGTTTATCGACGAGCTGAACCGCAATCGGCTGCGCCGGCTCCTGGAGGCCGGCTTCAGCCCAAAGCTGGCCGGCCACATCGCCGAGCTTCACATCCGCAGCGCTGGCGGCCTGATGTAATCCCCCAACGGGAGGACGCGCCTTGGACGAGCGGGAGACCATCCGCTACCTGCTGACCAACAGCCGGACCGTGGCCGTGGTGGGCCTTTCGAGCAACCCCCGCAAGGACAGCTACATCGTAGCCCACCACCTCCACCGCTACGGCTACAACGTCGTCCCGATAAACCCCACCGCTCAGGAGATTCTGGGCCGGAAGGCTTACCCCTCCCTGGCCGCCCTCCCGGCCGAGCTGGCCGCGGCCGTCGACCTGGTGGTAATCTTCCGGCCGGCCGAGGAGGTTCCCGCCATCGTCCGGGAAGCCCTCCAGCACCTGCCCAACCTTAAGGGCATCTGGACCCAGAAAAACATCGTCCACCCGGGGGCGGCGGAGCTGGCCCGGTCCCGGGGGCTGGCGGTGGTCCAGGACCGGTGCATCCGGACCCAGCACCTCTATCTGCGGTTCGTGGCCGGGGCGGTGCCGGCCGAGACTTCGGCGGACGGAGGTTGAAGGGATGGGCCCTTTCGGCCGACGGGACTTTCTTAAAGTTGCGGCGGGCCTGGTTGGGGTCGGGTTCGGGGCGGCCTGCGCCCCGGCCGGGGCCCCGGTGTCCGCCCCGGGGGCCGGGCCGAGGCGCCTGGACGTCCTCAGGCTCGACTACGCCTACTACAACCCGGTCAGCCTGGTGATGCGGCGCAAGGGCTGGCTTGAGGAAGAGTTCGCCCGGGACGGCATCAAGGTGGAGTGGGTCCTGAGCCTGGGCAGTAACAAGGCCAACGAGTTTACGGCCAGCGGCACCGTCCACTTCGGTTCGACGGCCGGAAGCGCCGCCCTGTTGGCCCGGGCCAACGGGGTGCCCCTCAAGACCGTCTGGCTCTATTCCCAACCCGAATGGACGGCCCTGGTAACGTTAAAAGATTCGCCCATCCGGCAGGTGGCCGACCTTCGGGGCAGGCGGGTGGCCGCAACCCGGGGGACCGACCCCTGGTTCTTCCTCCTGCGGGCCCTCGATTCGGCCGGCCTCAGCCAGCGGGACGTCGAAATCGTCCAGCTCCAGCACCCCGACGGCGAGCAGGCCCTCCTGCAGGGTCAGGTGGATGCCTGGGCCGGCCTCGACCCCTACATGGCCCACGCCGAGCTGGTGGCGGGGGCCCGGCTCTTCTTCCGCCGGCCGGGGTGGAACACTTACGGCACCTTGAACGTCCTGGAGTCTTTTCTTAACCAGTACCCGGATATCGTCGAGCGGGTGCTTACGGTTTACGAGCGGGGCCGGGCCTGGGCCCGCCAGAATCCCGAGGAGCTTATCACCATCCTGGCCGAAGAATCCAAGGTGAGCCCGGAGGTTGCCCGCAAAGTGCTGACCGAGCGGACGGCCTTCCCGGAGCCGGTTCCGGGCGACCAGCTGAAGACGGTCCTCCGGGAGATTGTGCCCCTTATCCAGAAAGAGCAGCTCGTTCCGGCCGGGGTCGACCTTAAGGCCGCCATCGAGGCCCTGGTGGAGTCGGGGCCGGCCCGGCAGGTTCTTTCCAGGTCGGCTTCCCGGTAGCAGGTGAGGCGATGGCGGTCGGCGACCTGAAAGCCGGGGGTTTTCAAAAGGCGAGGCCGGCCCGGCCCCGGAAGTTTATCCGCCTGGGGCTGGGGGCGGCCCTGCCCTGGCTTCTGCCGGCGGGGCTTTTGGGACTCTGGGTGCTCAGCCTTGACCGGGGCTGGGTCCAGCCCTATCAGCTCCCCGCCCCGCCCACCGTCGTATCGACCTTTATCGACCTCCTCAGCCGGGGGGAGCTTATCCGCCACCTCGGGGCCACCCTGAACCGGCTTCTGGCCGGCTATCTGCTCGGGGCGGCCCCGGGGGTGCTTCTGGGCCTGCTGGCCGGAAGCTCGGTGGGATTTCGGCGATTTTTGGACCCGACGGTGCAGGGCCTGCGGGCGGTGCCTTCCCTGGCCTGGGTGCCCCTCTTTTTGCTCTGGTTTGGCATCGGGGAGCAGGCCCGGGTTTACCTGATCGGCCTGGGGGCCTTCCTGCCGGTGTATCTCAACACCATGGCGGCGGTGGGTTCGGTAGACCGCAAGCTTATCGAGGTCGCCCGGGCCTACGGCTTTGGGCGGCTCAAGGTCCTTTTCCGGGTTATCCTGCCAGGGTCAACGCCCGGAGTCCTCACCGGTTTACGGTCAGGTCTGAGCCTCGCCTGGATGTTCGTGGTTGCGGCCGAGCTGATTGCGGCCAGCAACGGCCTCGGGTTTATGCTGGTGGAGGGTCAGTCGACGATGCGCCCGGACCGGGTTCTGGTGAGCCTCTTCACGTTCGCCGTCCTCGGCCGGGGTTCGGATACCCTGCTGGCGGCCCTGGAGCGGCGGCTGCTGGTCTGGCGGGATACCCTGGCCACGACCCAGGAGGAGCGGCCGTGACGGGCGCCACCATCCGGCTGAGTCGGACATGTGTCAACCTGGGCGGACACCCGGTTCTGCGGGACCTCTATTTTGAGGCCGGACCCGGCGAATTCGTAGCGGTGGTGGGGCCCAGCGGGGTGGGCAAGAGCACCCTCCTGCGGGTCATCGCCCGGCTGGTGGAACCGGAGGCGGGGGAGGTGGTGGTCCGGCCGGCCAACGGCGGCCTGCAGGCCCGGGTGGCCTTTGTGTTTCAGGAGCCGCGGCTCCTGCCGTGGCTGCGGGTGCTGGATAATGTGGCCATCGTCGCCCCAGCCGGCCCGGACCGGATGGAGCGGGCCCGGCGGGTCCTGGCGGCCGTCGGGCTGGGGGGTTGGGAGCGGGCCTGGCCCCGCCAGCTCTCGGGGGGCATGGCCCAGCGGGCGGCCCTGGCCCGGGCGCTGGTTACCGAGCCCCACGTCCTCCTTCTGGACGAACCCTTCAGCGCGGTGGACGCCCTGACCCGGATGCGCCTGCAGGAGCACGTGCTGGGCCTCTGGGCGGAGGGAGGGTTCACGGCGGTGCTGGTTACCCACGACGTGGACGAGGCCGTCTACCTGGCCGACCGGGTATATGTTTTAATGGGTCGGCCGGCCACGGTTGCGGCCGAATTTTCGGTGAGGCTACCCCGCCCCCGCCTTCGGGAAGACCCGGCCCTGGGCCGGCTGCGCCGGGAAGTCCTTGGGGCCCTGGGCCCGGTTCCCCTGACGGCGGGCCGTCCGGATGGAAACCTATTAGTCTAAAGGAGGGTTTGCCGTGGGACTGTTCGTCGTTCGCCATCAGCATCCGGCCGAGCGCTGTCCGGCCCAGGACCCGCAGGTGGGGGAGATGCTCCTGGACCACCTGAGCGAGGCCAATGCGCAGCGGCACGGGATAAAGATTCACGGGGAGGCCGTCCTCGACGGCCAGCACACCCTTTATCTGATTCTGGAGTCGGAGGACCGGTCGAAAGTCGAGGCCTTTATGCAGCCGTTCACCATGGCGGGGACGGTGGAGGTCTGGCCGGCCTCGCCCTGCGCCGAGGTGGTGCGCCGCCGGGGCTGTGGGTAATTAAAAGCCTTAACCCTGTAAGGGCGCACGGCCGTGCGCCCTTACAATAAGCCCAGTTATAACCGGGCCGCATTCTTCCCCTGGCCGGCCGACGGGGAGCTTGTACCGGCCGGCCGCGACCCCCGAAAATAGTTGGGGGAACCCGTTTAAGATGACCGCTAGCTGGCTGGAAATCTCCGTCGTGGCCGGCCGTGAGGCTGCCGACGCCGTCGCCGAGGTCATGGGCCGCTACGGCCACGGGGGGGTGGCCATCGAGGAGCCCATTAGGCCCGACCCCGAAGGCGAGGGCTACGCGGTCGACCCCGCCGCCCCCGTTATAGTCCGGGCCTATTTGCCCGCAAATTCCCTGGGCCGCCGCCGGCTGGGCCGGCTGCTTCGGGCCCTCTGGCACCTGCGGCAGGCGGCCGACCTTCCCGAGCCCGAGGTGCGGACCCTGGCCGAGGCGGACTGGGCCCACGCCTGGAAGGAGCACTTTAAGCCCCACCGGGTCGGCCCCTTCATGATTGCGCCCCCCTGGGCCGAGCCTCCGGCCGACGGCCTCCTCCTGCTCATCGACCCGGGCCTGGCCTTCGGCACCGGCCTGCACCCCACCACCCAGCTCTGCCTGGGCCTGGCCGCCGAGCTCCTTCGGCCGGGCGAGGCGGTCTTAGACCTGGGCACCGGGTCGGGGATCCTGGCCATCGCCGCCGCCCGCCTCGGGGCCGGCTCCGTCCTGGCCCTGGATATCGACCCCCTGGCCGTAAAGGCGGCCCGGGCCAACGTTCGGCTTAACCGGCTCTCGGGCCGGGTAAGGGTCCTTCGGGGCACCCTTAAGGGCCCGGCCGGGCCGTTTGACTTTATCCTGGCCAACCTGAACGCCCCGGTCCTGACGGAGCTGGCCCCGGCCCTGGCCGCCTCGGTGGCCCCGGGGGGCCGGCTGGTGATGTCCGGCCTGCTGGTCGGGCGGGCCGACGAGCTGACCGACCTTTACGCCGGCCTGGGTCTGAGCCCCCTATGCCGGCGGACGGCCGGCGACTGGGCGGCCCTGGTCGTGGTCCGGCCGGAGGATTCGGGAAATCGGCGGTGACCCACCGGTTCTTCGTTCCGCCCGAGCGGATCCGGGGCCGCCTGGTCGAGTTCGACCCCGCCCAGGCCCATCAGCTCCGGGACGTGCTGCGCCTTTCGGCCGGGGATTCGGTGGTGGTGTTCGACAATTCGGGCTGGGAATTCGAGGTGGTCCTGGAGCGGCTGGACCGGCAGGGGGCGACCGGGCGGGTGGAGCGCCGCCGGCTGGTCGAAACCGAGCCCAAGGTTAAGGTCACCATCTTTCAGGCCCTCCTTAAGGGCAACCGGTTCGACTGGCTGCTCCAGAAAGGCACCGAGATCGGGGCCGTAGGCTTCGTGCCGATGGTGACGGCCCGCTGCGTGGCCGAGCCCCCGGACCCGACGGCCCGGGGAAAGTTCGGGCGCTGGCAGCGGATCGTCGTCGAGGCGGCCGAACAGTCCCGCCGGGGGAAGGTGCCGAAAATCCACGAGCCCGTAGCCTTCGAGGAAGCCTGCCGGTCCGTCCACGAGCTGGCCTTTATCCCCTACGAGGGGCGGGACGTCCGGCCCCTGCGGGCCGCCCTGGAGGAGGCCACCGGGCCGGCGGCCGGCCTGCGCCGACCCTACTCGGTGGCCCTCTTTATCGGCCCCGAGGGCGGCTTCGCCCCGGAAGAGGTGGAGCTCGCCCGCCGCCACAATATTACCCCGGTGGGCCTCGGGCCCCGGATCCTCCGGGCCGAGACGGCGGCCATCGTCGCCCTCACCATCGTCTTGGCCCACTTCGGCGACCTGGACTGACCGGCCTCAGCCCAGGTTAAGCAGGCCCGAAAAGAGGTCGGGGGCCAGCCGGCGCAGCAGGTCGATGTGTTCCCGGCTGGCCACGTCGGCCTCAAGGGGCGTAATCGAGACCTTCGACTGGCGGATGGCCCAAATGTCGCTGCCTTCCTCCTCTTCCCAGACCGGCTTGCCCCGGGTTATCCAGTAAAGGCTCCGGCCCTTGCGGTCGACGTGCTCCTCAATGATATCCGTATAATTGCGCCGGGCCAGGTAGGTGACCTCAATTCCCCGGATCGCCCCCAGGGGCAGGTCGGGAAGGTTTACGTTGAGCAAAATCTTTTCGGGCAGCCGGCCCTGGGCCACCAGTCGGACGAGGAGGCGGGCCAGCCGGGCGCCGGGCTCCACGTTTTCAGGCCGGAGGCTGTTTATCGAGAGGGCAAAAGCCGGCCGACCGAGGAAGTAGCCGTGAAGGGCGGCCCCGACCGTCCCCGAGATGAGGACGTCGTTGCCGAGGTTGGAGCCCTCGTTCAGGCCCGAGACCACGCAGTCAATTTCTTTAAAAAGGCTGTTTACGGCCATTATGACGCAGTCGCCCGGGGTGCCCTCCACCGAGTAGGCTTCCAGGTCGCCGCTCATGATGGTCGGCAGGCGGTTTACCCGGATGGGGTGGTTAAGGCTTATGGCCGCCCCGATGGCGCTCTGCTCCCGGTCGGGGGCGACCACATAGACCTGAAACTCTTTGGTCAGCTCCTGGGCCAGGGCCCAGAGGCTGGGGGCGTAGATGCCGTCGTCGTTGGTTACTAGGACATGCAGGGTCATCGCGGCTAGAATTCCCGGCTGAAGATAAATTCGATAAGGTCGGCAAAATCGGCCCGAACCTCCGGCCGAAAGGGCAGACCCGCCAGGAGCCGGCCGGCCCGCTCCGCCCATTCGGCGGCCGTCCGACGGGTGAAGGCCTCGGCCCCGGCCTGGGCCAGCCGGGCGGCCAGGTCGGCCGCGTCATCCGGCCCGAGTTCGGCCCCGGCGTAGGCTTCGGCCAGGCGGTTCCGAAGCTCGGGCGGCCCCGCCGTCAGGGCCCAGACGACCGGGAGGGTCTTTTTGCCCTCCCGCAGGTCGTCTCCGGCCGGCTTGCCGGTGACCTGCCGCCGCCCCCAGATCCCCAGGTAGTCGTCCCAGACCTGGAAGGCCACCCCCAGGGCCTCCCCGAACTCCCGGGCGGCGGCCACCCCCGGGCTGCCCCCCACCAGCACCCCCATCCCCACCGCCGCCCCGATGAGGGCCCCGGTCTTGCGCCGAACCATCTCGAAATATTCGTCGAGGGTTGCCGTCGGGCGGGCCGCCAGCTCCAGGTCGGCCACCTGCCCTTGGCAGACCACCCAGCAGGCCTCGGCCAGCATCCGGGCGCCTTCAAGGGCGACTTCCGGGGCGACCCCGCGGCCGGCAAGGTCTGCCAGCTTCCGAAAGGCCAGGGCAAAAAGGCCGTCCCCGGCGTTGATGGCCTGGTTTACCCCCCAGAGGACCCAGACGGCCGGCCGGTGGCGGCGTTCGGGGGAGCGGTCCTGGATGTCGTCGTGAATCAGGGTGAAGTTGTGCACAAGCTCCAGGGCGGCCGCCCCCGGCAGGGCCTTTTGCCAGTCGCCCCCAACCCCCTCGCAGGCCAGGAGCATCAGGAGGGGCCGCAGGCGCTTTCCGGGGTCGGCGGCTGCCGGCCGGCCCTCGGCATCCACCCAGCCCAGGTGGTAGGCCACCATCCGGGAAAGGAGGGTTCCGTCGTCCGGCACGGCCGACCGGAGCTCGGCCTCTAGGGCAGGGCCGTAGCGGGCGTTGAGGCGGTTGAGAACGGCCATGGCCGAAAAGCTAAACTACCGGCTGGGCCGGTGTTCCGACGCCGGGCCGATTTTAAGGCGGCCGAAGGGGCTTAGGGTCCAGCGGACCCGGAGCAGGCCGAGGACGTCGTCCCAGGCCGTCCGGACGATGTTCACCCGTGAGTCCAAGTCCTCAACCCACTCCACCGGAATTTCTTTTATCTTATACCCGAAATGCTCCGCCAGCAAAAGCAGCTCCGAGTCGAAAAACCACGACTCGTCCCGGACGAGGGGAACCAGGGCCCGAACTGCCCGGCGGGAGAGGGCCTTAAACCCGCACTGGGCGTCGCTGAAGCGATTAAAAAACATCAGCTTGATAAGGAGGTTATAGGCCCGGGAGATAACCTCCCGCTTCAGGGAGCGGGTCGTCCGGGAGGCCGGCATCAGCCGGGAGCCGATGGCCAGGTCGTAGCCCTCCTCGGCCACCGCCCGGATGAGGGGCTCGAGGGCCCGCAGGTTGGTGGAAAGGTCCACGTCCATGTAGCAGACGACGTCGGCCTCGCTCCCGAGCCAGGCGGCCCGGAGGGCCCGCCCCCGCCCCTTCCGGTCCAGGTGAAGGACCCGAACGTCCGGGTATTCGGCGGCCAGCTCCCGGGCCACCTCCAGGGTCCGGTCCTGGGAGGCGTTGTCGGCGATGACCACCTGCCACCGGTAGGGGAAACCCGTTTCCAAAAGAAAGGACCTTAAGGTTTCGATATTGGGGCGCAGAACCCTCTGCTCGTTGTAAACGGGGACCACAATATCAACCGTTACCGACCGCTCGGCAGGGGCCACGCTGGCAGCCTCACCACACTTCCCGCAACCTTCGACTCACCTGGAAAGGGTCGGAGGCGACCACGCTGGCGGCGTAGAGCTCCATCCCGGCAAAGTCGGCCGTCCGGTTGGCCGGGTCCCCCCGGTCCACCACCCGGGCCAGGGCCGGGAAGCCCTCCCAGCCGTTCCGGTCGCCGAAGGGCGGCAGGTAGAGGCCGACGTTAAAGGCCTGAACCCCCAGCTCCCCCACGTAGGCCTCGAGGAGCCGGCCCAGGCCGAGCCAGAGCTCACCCCCGGGCCGGTCGGCCCAGAGGAAAACCTCCCGCTCCTTAAGGGGCGTAAGGTAGACAAAGCCCCGGACGCCGTTCCGGGGGGGCAGGCTCAGCCCCAGGGCCTCGTGGACGGCATAGAGGTCGGCCAGAAGGTCGGACTCAAACCGGGTCCGGTAATCCGCCAGGGCCCGCCGCAGGGCCTCCACCTTGCCGTAGGGCAGGTCCCGGGTGAGCACCATCTGCAAGTGGCCGTGGATGAGGGAGGCCCCCGCCTTCCAGAGGCAGTTCCAGAGGATAAAGGGGAAACGGGCCGGGGGCTCCAGGCGGTGGGCGGCCTCAAGCCAGCCCCAGGCCACATTTAGATAATCGACGACCTGTTCGGCCTTGACAGCCAGGGGGTTATGCTCTTTAAAGACGACCAGGCCGCTGAATTCGTCATACTTGGCCACATTGCTGGCCGAAACGCCGAACCTGCCCTCGACCCGGCCGAAGATATCTTCGGGGGTCCCGGTGAGGGGCGTACAGAGGGGGTCGCCGACGGTCTTCGCGATTTCGGCTAGGACGTCGGCCGATACCCGGGCCTCCATCGGCCGGCGGGCCCGCAGCTCGTTATAAAGGGTAGTCTCCAGGGTTATAAGGTTGGTCACCTTAACCACTTTCTGGCCGAGGACCGGCTCCAGGGCCCCGAAGGTTTTAACGACCCACGGTTCCATTTCGGGGGGCGGCTTAAGCCGCCCCACCGCCGCCGTTACCCGGAAGAGGCGGTCGAAGAGCCGGCGCTCAGCCTCAGGCAGGGCACCGACCAGGTCCGGCAGGTCGATGATAGAAGGCCTCACGGACGACTGCCCCCGACCGTTTCGGCGGCCCGGAACTCCAGGGCCTTAAAATAAACCTCGATATATTTTCGGGCCGAGCGGTCCCAGGAAAAGTCCTGGGTCATTCCCCGAATCTGCAGTTTACGCCAGACATCCCGGTGTTTCCAGGTCTCAACGGCCCGGATGATGGCCCCAAAGAAGGCCCAGGGGTCGTACTGCTTAAACGTAAAGCCGTTGCCCTCCCCGGTTCGGGGGTCGAAATCTTTAACCGTATCGGCCAGGCCCCCCGTCTCCCGAACCACCGGCACGCTCCCGTAGCGCATGGCGATCATCTGGCCGAGGCCGCACGGCTCGAACCGGGAGGGCATTAAGAACATATCCGAGCCGCCGTAGATCTTCTGGGCCAGCTCGGCGTTAAAGGTCAAAAAGATGCCGGTCTTGTCCGGGTACTCCTCGGCGACCCGCCGGAACATGGCGTGGTAGTGGGGGTCGCCGGTGCCCAGCAGGACGAACTGGACGTCGAAGAGCCGAAGCAACGGGTCGATAACCTGGCCCACCAGGTCAAAACCCTTCTGGTCGGTGAGCCGGGAGATCATGCCCAGCAGGGGAACATCCGGGTTGGGGGGCATGTTTGCCTTGCGCTGAAGGTCCAGCTTGTTTTCGACCCGGCGGTCGAGGGAGCTGACGTCGAAGTTTGCGGCCAGATAAGGGTCGGTGGCCGGATTTAGCTCCTCGGTGTCAATCCCGTTTAAGATGCCGAAGAGCCGGTCCTTGCGGTCCCGCAGAATAGGGTCGAGCTTTTCGCCATACTCAGGGGTTAGGATCTCCTGGGCGTAGCGCTCGCTTACGGTGGTTATCACGTCGGCAAAGAGGATTCCCCGGGCCATCAGGTCCACCACGTTGGCCAGCTCGGCGATCTCCGGGTAAAGAAAGCCGTACTCATCGATCCCGGCAATCTCCAGGATCCGCCAGCCGAAGATTCCCTGGTAGGCCAGGTTGTGGATAGTGTAAACGGTGGCCGTCTTCTGGAAAAAAGGGTCCTCGGCGTAGATGGTCTTAAGCCAGTTGGGAATGATGGCCGTATGCCAGTCGTTGCAGTGGATGATATCGGGCGCCCAGCCGATATGCTTTACGAATTCGAGGGCGGCCCGGCTGAAGAGGATAAACCGCTCCCCGTCGTCGGGGTAGCCGTAAATGCCCTCCCGCAGGAAGTATTTCTGGGAATCGACGAAATAGACGGGGACCAGGTCTCCAAGGCGCCCCTCGTAAATCTTTACCGGCTCAAAGGTCTCGTCCATCGGGACCTGGAGCTCCTCCAGCACCGGCCGGAGGCCGAAGCGGGCCGGGTCGACCCGGCCGTAACGGGGGGTTATAACCCGGATGTCGTGGCCGAGACGGGCGATGGCCTTGGGCAGGGATCCGGCCACATCGGCCAGCCCCCCGGTCTTGGCAAAGGGGGCAACTTCGGCGGTGCAAAATAAAATTTTTAATTTATGGGCAGTTTGTTCGGTCAAAGCGTCCACCTCCGCCCTAGTATATCATTCGGCGGCGGCCGGCCAGGCCGAGCCCTCCCGGCCGAGGGGCTATTCCGGGCCGTAGGCGATAAGCTCGGGGTCGGCCTGAAGGCAAAGGCGTCTGCCCGCCCAGTCGGGCCAGTCCCGGGCCGGCCGCCCGAGCTCAAAAAGGATGGGCTCCGGAAGGCCTTCCACCTTGAGCTCGCCCCGAACGACGGGACCGAGGAACTCCAGGTAAGAGACCTCCCCTGAGACCACGTTTTCGGCCCGGGTCGGGTCGGCCGGGCTTAGGGCTTCGGGTCGGACCGAGACCCAGACCCGCTGGCCCGGCTCGGCCGGTCGGTGCCAGGCCGCCCGCAGGAGCAGACCGCCGTTGAGCCTGATGGATACCCACCCGCCCGGCCGGGCCGAAACGACCTCGCCGGTGAGCACCGTGGTCCGGCCGATAAAGCTGGCCACGAATCGGGTCGCCGGGAACCGGTAAAGGTCGAAGGGCGGGGCAACCTGTTCCAGGCGGCCGGCATTGAGGACAGCGACCCGGTCCGAAAGGGCCAGGGCCTCCTCCTGGTCGTGGGTTACGTAGACGGCGGTGATTTTGAGGGCCTGTTGAATTCGCCGGATTTCTTTGCGGATGGAAACCCGTAGCTGAACGTCCAGGTTTGAAAGGGGTTCGTCCAAGAGCAAGATCTCCGGCTCGATAACCAGGGCCCGGGCCAGGGCGACCCGCTGGAGCTGGCCGCCGGAAAGCTGGTCTGGCCGCCGGTTTTCCAGGCCGGCAAGGCCCACAAGCTCCAGCAGATTCAGCACCCGCCGGCGGAGCTCTTTCCCCCGAACCCCCCGAACCTCAAGGCCGTAGGCCACATTTTCGAAGACGGTCATGGTCGGAAACACCGCGTAATTCTGAAAGACCATCCCGACGTTACGGCGCTGGGGCGGCAGGTGGTTTACCACCCGCTGGCCAAAGCGGATAACCCCGGCAGTTGGGGTCTCAAACCCGGCGACCAGCCGGAGGGTGGTGGTCTTTCCGCATCCCGACGGCCCGAGCAGGGTGAAAAATTCGCCGTCGGCGATGTTTAAGGTGAGGTTGTCGACGGCCAGGGTGTTGCCGAAGCGCTTGGTCAGGCCCTCTAAAACTACGGCGGTCATGGCCTGAATCCGAACCGGCGGAGCAGTCGGCTGTAGTTTAAATTAACCAGGGCCGAGCCCAGGGCAACAATCCCGATTAAAACTACCGAAATCGCCGAAGCCCGGCCGATAAATCCTTCGGCGGCGTAATAAAAGATGGCCACCGTGGCCGTACGCCAGCCCGGCGGCAGAATGATCAGGGTGCTGCCAAGCTCGGTGATGACCCGGATGAACGCCACCACCGAAGTCGCCGCCAGGGTCGGCATAAGCTGCGGCCAGGTTACCCGCCAGAACGTCCGCCAGGCGGAGGCCCCGAGACTCAGGGACGCCTCCTCAAGGGTCCGGTCAACCCGGCTGTAGCCGGCGGTTACGACCCGAAGGGCATAGGGCAGTCGGCGAACCGAGTACGCGATGGGCAGAAGCAAGGGAACCCCCAGGGGCTGGAATCCAGGGTAGGTTTTCACCAAACCGATGCCGATAACCACCCCCGGGATAACAAAGGGCAAAAGGACCAGATAATCTAACCAGGCGGCCCGGACCCCATACTCCCGGAAGAGTTTTCCCAGACTGAAGGCTACACCCACGCAAAGGGGCGTGGCGACGGCGCTGAGAACCAGGGAATTTTTAATATCTTGAAAATTCTTCAGGATAAACTGATAGTTGCGCAGGGTAAAGGCCGCCGGCAACAGGCCGGTAGTCCAGACGGTTCCGAACGAAGATATGACTATTACCAGATACGGCAAGAACAACACGCCGGCTACCGTAAGGCAAAAGCCTAATCCAACCCAGCGCAAGAAGGGATCCCGGTAAACGAAGGTTCGGGTCGTAAAGGTATGGGCCACCTGCGTCCGGACCATAAGCCGCTTAACGATAAGGAGCACCAGGAAAGCCAGGATGATGCTCCAGGAGGCCAGGATCAGGGAGACCCGCCGGTCGACCTGAAAGCTGTTAAACGCGTTATAAGTCTCCAGGGGAAGTACCCGGAAATTGCCGGCCAGGAGGAGGGGGGCACCGACGTCCCCGATGGAAGCTAAGAAGACGAGGACCGCCGCCATCAGGACGTGGGGCCAGATGTAGGGTAGGACCACCCGCGCCAGGGTTCGGGCCGTTCCGGAGCCCAGAAAGGCCGCAGCCTCCTCCACCGCGGCCGGAACCACCTGGAGGCCGGCCGCCACCGTCAGATAGGCCAGGGGCGTAAAGTGGAGGACGTGGGTGAGAATTAGGCCTATTGGCCCGTAAATATAAATTTCCGGCAACCCCACCCGGCCCAGAAGCTGGGTTATTACGCCGGTGCGCCCCAAAAGTAGGATGGTGGCGAAGGCTGAGATAAAGGGCGGAGTTATTAGGGGCAAGGCAAGCAGAACCCGGAAGAGGTCCCGGCCGGGGGTTGTCACCTTGACGGTGAAAAAGGCCAGGGGAATCCCAAGGCCCACCGAAAGGAGGGCCGTAAACCCCGCCACAAAAACCGAATTTAATGTAATTCTTACAATATACTCCCCGAATCCGGGCTCTAAAGGGGCCTCGGCCTCGGCCAAGGCGAGGGCCGTTTCGGCCAGGAGGCGGCCGACGGGCAGGACGAGAAAAGCCCCCACGTAAGCCCCGGCCGCGGCGTAAATAAAGATAAAAGGGTCCAGCCGAACCCGGGGCTTTAAGGCCGCCTTAAGGCCGGCCTCAGCGGGAGCGGCCCTGAGTGTAGGCATCGAACATTCGCAGGATCTCGTCCCGCTTCCGGTCGGCTACTTCCGGGTCGGGGACGATTACTTTCGGGATGTTTTTTAAGGCAAACTCTAAGGTTACCTCGGGGCGGGGCATCTTTATGCCGGGCCTCACCGGGGTGTAAAGGATCGGGGCGATGGCCTCCTGACCTTCCCGGGCCAGGTGCCAGCGCATAAACTCGACGGCGAGCTCCCGGTTCGGGGCGCCCTTGACCAGGGCCATACTGTTATCCAGTACCGCCGACCCATCGGCCGGGTAAATAAAATCTACGGGGTATCCTTCTTGCTGGTCCCGATAGACGGCCCGGGAGCCGGCGATGCCGATGGCAGCCTCCCCTTTGGCAATTAAGGCGTAAAGGGTGGCCGACTTTTCGGTGTAAAAGGCGATGTTGGCGTTAAGCTTGTCCCAGAATTCCTTGAATTTGGCGTCGTCGTTGCCCAGGACGTGGTAGGTGTAAAGGACATTAGTAAAGGCTGTGCTGGAGTTCTGGGGCTTCATAAAGATGATGTGACCTTTATAGACAGGCTTGGTAAGGTCCTGCAGGCTTTCGGGGCGGGGCAGGTTGAGGGCTTTTAGCCGCTCAGTGTTGACCTCAATTCCCCCGAACTGAATACCCCAGACGAAGAAGTAGTTGTCCTTATCTTTCAGGGGGATTTTTGTTCCGCCGAGGTCGAGGGTTTCCGGCAGATCCCCCATCACCTCCCGGGGGTCCACCGGCTCGATCAGGCCCAGCTTTTTGGCTTCCCGATATTCCAGGGAAAAACCTGAGTGCATCAGGTCGGCCTGGGGTCTGGCCCGCTCGGCGTCCAGGCGCTTTAAAATCACTTCGGTGCCGCCCGGGTTGATAAACTCGACGGTCACTTTAGGATGAGTCTGTTCGAAGCCTTTTTTAAGGGCTTCGGCCCCGTCCGCAAAAATGGACGAATAAATGACCACCTTTCCCGAAAACTCCCGGGCCGGCCGGGCAGTTCCGGGCGAGACCGGCGCCCCGGCGGGGGCGCAAGCCGAAAAAGTCCCCGCCGCGCCCAGGGCCAGAAGCTGAAGGAACCTCCGCCGCGTGAGGCCCATGCTCCCCCCTCCTTCGGATATTTTCCGGATTTTTATACCACGCGGTTGCCCACCCGACAAGCCGACCAGGCAACTTTACGGGCCGGGGGCGGTTGGCGGCGGGGCCGTCGGCGGGCTAGAATTTAGCGGTTTTGACCGATACCTGCCGGAGGGTTGTTGACGATGCGCAAGAAGATAAGCATCATCGGGGCCGGAAACGTCGGGGGCACCCTCGCCCAGCGCCTGGCCGAGCGGGATTACGCCGACGTCGTCCTGGTGGACATTATCGAGGGCCTGCCCCAGGGTAAGGGGCTCGACCTTCTGGAGTCGGCGCCCATCGTCGGGTATGACACCAAGGTCGTCGGTACCAACGATTACGCTGACACGGCCGGCTCAGACCTGGTGGTCATCACCTCGGGGATGGCCAGAAAGCCCGGAATGAGTCGGGACGACCTGGTGCTGGCCAACGGGGAGATTGTCCGCGCCGTGGTGGAGCAGGTGATGAAATATTCCCCGAACACCATCCTCCTGGTGGTCACCAACCCCCTCGACGCCATGACCCAGCTCGCCCTCCACGTGAGCGGGCTGCCCCGGGAGCGGGTGGTCGGCCAGTCGGGGGTGCTGGATTCGGCCCGTTTTCGGACCTTTATCGCCCTGGAGCTGGGGGTCTCCTTCCGGGACGTTCAGGCGATGGTCCTGGGCGGCCACGGGGACACAATGGTCCCCCTGCCCCGGTACGCCACCGTCTCGGGCATTCCCATAACCGAGCTTATTCCGCCCGAGCGGATCGAGGCCCTGGTTCGGCGAACCATCGACGGCGGGGCCGAAATCGTCCGGCTCCTCAAGACCGGAAGCGCCTTCTACGCCCCGTCGGCGGCCACGGCCGAGATGGTGGACGCCATCCTCCTGGACCAGAAGCGGCTACTGCCGGCCTGCGTCTACCTGCAGGGGGAGTACGGGATAAGCGGCGTCTGCGTCGGGGTGCCGGTGGTCCTCGGGGCCGGGGGTGTCGAAAAAGTGGTCGAGCTTAAGCTCACCGAGGAGGAGCTGGCCGCCCTCCACCGGTCGGCCGCGGCCGTCCGGGAGCTGGTGGGGGTCCTTAAACTTCCGGCCTGAACGGTCTAAGGCACCAGTACCCCCCGGCCGGTGAGCCGGCCGGCGGCCAGGTCGTGCATCGCCTGGTTTATATCCCTCAGCGGGTAAACCCGGGTCGCCAGCCTGACTTTGCCTTCCCCGGCCAGGGCCATCAGCTCCCGCAGTTCGGCGAAGTTGCCGACCAGGTTGCCCACGATGCTGTATTCGCCGACGATGAGGTCGATGGTGGGCACCTGCAAAACCCCGCCGTAGCCGATGACAAAATAAGTCCCGCCCTTTTTAAGCATGCCCATCCCCTGCTCGGGGGTGCCCTTTTCGCCCACGAAGTCGAGGACGGCGTCGGCCCCGCCGTCGGCAAGCCGGCGCACCTGCTCTACCGCCCCGGGGCCGCCGGGAACCTGGTCGGTAAACCCGAGCTGGGAGGCCAGCTGAAGGGCGGCCTCGGAGACGTCGACGACGATGATCCGGGCGGCGCAGAGGCTGCGCAGCACCTGGGCGGCGATGTGGCCGAGGCCCCCAAACCCGATGATTACGGCCGCCATTCCCGGGCGGAGGACGGCGGCCGCCTTCCGGGCCGCCCGGTAGGCCGTAAGGCCGGCGTCGGCGTAGGGGGCCACGTCTTTAGGCTCGAGGCCGGGCGGAAGCTTTAAGACCGAGCGCTCCTTGGTCCGCAGAAACTCGGCAAACCCGCCGTCGGTGTCGATGCCGGGGAACTTCGAGTTGGTGCAGTGCATATCTTCGCCCCGGCGGCAGGCCGGGCAGACCCCGTCGGTTATAAGGGGGTGGACGATGACGGCGTCCCCGGGCCGGACCGTCCGGACCATCTCCCCAACAGCGTGGACCCAGCCGGCATTTTCGTGGCCGAGGATGTAGGGCAGCGGCCGGTTGACCTTCGTCCGCCAGACCCCTTCGATGATGTGCAGGTCAGTCCGGCAGAGGCCGGCCCCGCCGACCCGGACGATAACGTCGTCGGGCTCCTCGATTTTCGGCTCCGGCACCTCTTCCAGACGGACCAGTTCGGGCCGACTCAGGGTCTCGTCGTACTCATGGAGCCGGGCGGCAAGCATCCTGGTCCTCCCTTAATAAAATTAGGCTCAGGCCGCGGCCTGCAGTCGCCGGCCGATGGGGTCTGCCCGGAGCTTCGGCTTGTAGGCTTCGATATCGATGCCGTAAAGCCGGGCGGCGTTCTCCCCCAAAATCTTGCGCTTGATATCCAGGGTGAGGTCGACCCCGTACTCCTGTTTGATGTCCGGGGGCAGTTCGTAGGCCATGAAGTCGTCGATAATCCACTTGGGCGACCAGATGGCGTAGTCGCTGCCGAAGAGGATCCGGTCGGGCCCAACCCAGCCCAAAAGGTTGGCCATGACCTCCCCGAAGTAGCGGGGCCGCCGGCGAATGAAGGCGCTGGCCACGGCCAGGCCGGCGTAGATGTTTTTATCCTGAGTGGCGATCCAGCAGAAATCCTCAAGCCGGGGCAGGCGGACGTGCTCGACGATGAAATTAAGGTCCGGAAAATCGGTGGCGGCCTGGTCGACGTCGTGGACGTCGAAGGCGTCTTTGTTCAGGGGGTAGATGGTGGGGCCCTTGTGGACGTGGATGTTCTTTATGCCCAGCTCCCGGCAGAGCTCGAAGTACCGGTAGGCCATCGGGTCGGGGAGCTTCCAGCCCCGGGAGCCGTTCCGCCACTCGGCCGTGTAAAGCTTAAGCCCCCGAATGGGATACTCGGCCACCATCCGGCGGAATTCCTCCAGGCCGGCCTCCCCCCAGCGGGGGTCGAACGTTCCGCACAGGATGAAGCGGTCCGGGTATTTCTGCTTGAGAACGTTGTTCTGGATGTGGGTGTTGAAACCCTTTTTGAAAAACTCGGTAAGATATGTCGAGTTGAAGATGCCGATGTCGACGTAGCCCTCGATAAAAAGGTCATTGATAAGGTCTTCTTCGGTGTATTTGCAGTATTTTTCGAAGGGCCAGACGTACTCAGGGGGGCTCAGGGTGGTGTGGTAATCGTAGAAGCACCGGATCCAGCCCTCACCGTACCGGTTGCGCCAGTTCTCGGGGCTGGCGTCCCAGAAATGGATGTGGCCGTCGATGACGAAAATCTCCTGCCCGTCAGCCGTTCGGTACATTTTGACCTCCTCCTGTGGGGTTGCGGGCCGCAAGCAGGGCCCAGCAGACAAAGGCGTTGGCCTCCATGGAAGTCCGCACCAGGCGGGCCCGGCGCAGGTAGGCGGCTAAAGCTTCGGGGGTGAAAGGCCGGCCCGAAAGGTCGACGAAAAGGGGGCCCGCCGGGGAGGCGTCAAGGCCGAGCTCCGACCGGCGCTTAAAGTAGCCCCTTAACGGGCCGGCCGGGACGGCAACCGGTCCCCCTGGGCCGGGGACGATAAAAAGGTCGCCGACCGGCTCAAGGTCGGCCGGGCGGAGGGCGCAGATCTGGCCGGGGGTAAGGCCGGCGTCGGCCAGGGCCCGGATGGCCAGCTCCTGGCGGCGGATAAACCCTTTGCGCCGGAAGAGGTCCCGGAGGGAATTTAAGTCTGATTCGGCCTCGCCGGGGAAGGTTTCGGGGAAGGATCTGCCCAGATTTACCCCGGCGCACACCTGCTCGGCGGCGAAGTGGTCTTCGAGGGCGACCCGAACCTCCCGGACCCCATCGAGGCCCAGAAGGGCCCGGCGGACGTCTTAGGCCATGATGAAAGCAAAGTTGGGGGCGCACCAGAAGGTAGGAAGCTTTAAGGTTACGGTCAGGGCGCCGTCTTTAAGGTCGATGGCTTTAACGAAGCCGAGGGCTACGATGGACTCGTCCAGCTCGGGGTCAAGGACCTCTTCAAGCCGCCGCCTGACTTCGGCCGCAAAAGCGCCGTCCACAGCCCCGCTGGCCGCCTCCTAAAGTCTGCTTGAAGATAGCAGACCCGCCCTCCCCTGTCAAGTTGGCCCGGGGTGTTAAAACCAGGGTAATAGGCCCGTCTTGGCCGGAGGGTTTTTATAGTTTTTGGCCCGAAGGTGCTATGCGGGGCCTTTCGTCGGGGCCCACGGCCGTGGGCCCCGTCTGCTAATTATGGAAAGCCCTGAGCCCCACGGCGGCCCGGTTTGACAGGGAAGTCCGGACGTGTAATATAATCCGATTGAGGAAAGGCCCCCCAAGCCCGACAAGGAGGTTCAGTGACCGAAGTAATCGTTAGCGAACACGAGAGTTTCGACCAGGCCCTCAAGCGCTTTACCAAGAAGGTCCAGCAGGAAGGTATCCTGGCTGAGGCGCGCCGGCGCGCCCACTACGAACCGCCCAGCGTTAAGCGAAAGAAAAAAGCCGCGGTGAAGCGGCGCAAGAGCCTGCGCAATAGCGGCTAATCCCGGCGGTGCCGGGCCAGCCCCAATGACCGAAGGCGGCCAGCAGCTCCAGGACCGCATCCAGGCTGACCTACTCGAAGCCACCCGACGCCAGGACGTCATCGCCCGGGAGACCCTCCGGATGCTCCGGTCGGCCATCCGCTACGCCGAGGTGGAGCGGGGTCGTCGGCTTGAGGAGGCCGAAATCTACGAGGTAATCGCCCGCCAGATCCGCCAGCGTCGGGAGAGCATCGCCGAATTCGAAAAGGGCGGCCGACCGGACCTGGCGGCCAAGGAGCGCTCCGAACTCGAAGTCCTCGAACGCTACCTGCCGGCCCAGCTCAGCCGGGAAGAGGTCGCCGAACTTGCCCGGCAGGTCATCGCCGAGGTCGGGGCCAGCGGGCCCCGCGATATCGGCAAGGTCATGGCCCGGCTGATGCCCAGGGTTAAGGGGCGGGCCGAGGGCCGACTGGTCAGCGCGGTCGTCCAGGAGCTGCTGGCCGGGGAAACCCGTTGACCCGGATGCAGTTCCTAACCAGGACCCTCCTCTTCTGGGCCGTCCTGGCGGCAAGCCTTACCCTAACCCTTGGAATCCAGTTTCTGCCGGGGCAGTTTCAGCTCCGGGAGGGGGACGTCGCCCGGCAGACCATTAAATCCCCCCGCCGGGTCCAGTTCGTAAGCCAGTTTCTCACCAATCAGGCCCGGGAAGAGGCCGCCGCCCGGGTGGCCGATATCTACGCCTACGACTCGACCCTGGCCGGCCAGCAGGTCCAGCGGCTCCGCAACCTGGGCGACCAGATCACCGCCATTAGACAGTCAACTAACCTTACGGCCGACGAAAAGCGGGCCCAGCTCGGCAGGTTGCCCGAGTCCGGCCTTTCGGCCGAGGGCGTCCTGGGGGTGCTAGGCCTTTCCGAGGCCGAGTGGAATCAGGCCCGCAACGAGGCGGTTCGGTTGGTCTCGGAGGCGATGCGCAACCGGATTACCCCCGAACAGGTCGCCGCCGTCCGGGAACAGCTTCCGGCCCAGCTGAGCCCCGGCCTTAACCCCCTCCAGGCCCGGGTTGCGGTGGAGCTGGCCCGGGCCCACATCGTTCCCAACCTTACGGTGGATGCGGCCCAGACCGAGGCCGCCCGGGAGGCGGCCCGCCGCCGGGTTGAGCCGGCGGTGGTGACGGTTGAGGCCGGCGAGGTTATCCTGCGGGACGGGGAGGTGGCCAACCCCCTCGCCTTGGAAAAACTTGCCGCCGCCGGCCTTTTAAGCGGCGGCATCGACCTTTACCAGCTCGGGTCGGTGGGCCTGATTTCGGCCGGCCTCGCCGCAGCCCTGGCTGCCTACCTGGCGGCCTTCGAGCCCCGGACCATCCTTTCCATCCGCAGGTTCGGCCTTATCACCGTCCTCATCGTGGGGGCGGTCCTGGCGGCCCGGCTGACCATCCCGGGCCGGCCCTACTACGAGCTGGCCTTTCCGGCGGCCGCCGTCCCGATGCTGGCCGGGGCCCTGTTAGGACCCGGGGTGGGGCTGGCCAGCCTGGTAACCTTGGCCGGGCTCTTAATGCTGGTGGGGTCCGGCACCCCCCAGCTAGGAGTCTTCGCCCTGGCAACCGGCCTGGCGGGCCTGCTGGCCGCCCGGCCCAGCGCCCGCACCCAGCATTTCTTCCTGGCCGGACTGGGGGTCGCCCTGGCCGGCCTGACGGCAACCCTGGGCTTCCGGCTCATCGTCCGGGACCTGGAGCCGATGAGCCTGGCCATCCTGGGGTTTCTCTGCCTGGTGAACGGGTTGCTTTCGGCCGCCCTGACGGTGGGGTCCCTGGCCGTTCTGGGCTATATCTTCGGGATAACCACCGGCTCCCACCTGCTGGAGCTGGCCGACCCCAACCAGCCCCTTCTGCGGCGACTTCTGGCCGAAGCCCCCGGCACTTATTACCATTCCCTGATCGTCGGAAACCTGGCCGAGCGGGCGGCCGAGGCCGTAAAGGCCGACAAGTTGCTGGTCAGGGTTGGGGCCTATTATCACGACATCGGCAAGCTTTTGCGGCCCGGGTTTTACACCGAAAATCAGGCCCCGGGCGAGAATATCCACGACCGACTCGACCCCCGGGTTAGCGCCGAGCTCATCCGCGCCCACGTCGCCGACGGCCTGGAGCTGGCCCGGCGCCACCGCCTCCCGGGCCGGGTTCGGGACCTTATCGCCGAGCACCACGGGACGACCCTGATTCAGTATTTTTACCACCGGGCCAAAGAGCTGGGTTTGAACGTCTCCCCCGAGGAATTTCGCTACCCCGGCCCCAAGCCCCGCTCGAAAGAGGCGGCCGTATTAATGTTGGCCGACACCGTCGAGGCCACCGCCCGGAGCGCCCGTTCCCACACCCCCGAGGAGCTGGACGCCATCGTCGACCGGATGGTGGCCCTGCGCATCGCCGAGGGCCAGCTGGACGAGTGCGACCTGACCCTGGGGGATATCGAACGGATCAAGCGGGCCCTGAAAGAGGGCCTGCGGGGAATCTACCACCCCCGGACCGAGTACCCGCCCCTGGAGGCCCCCAAACAGCAACTCCTCGAACCCCACGACACCGAACGAACCTGACCGGATCACCGGCCGGTGAAGCGAAGCGGAACTCTGCGGGCGGCTTCGGTTTGCTTGCTCGTACTGGTGGTAAGCAGCCTTCCGGTGGGGACCCCGGCGAATGCCCCAACGGTGCTTATTCCGCCGGAAGAGTACAGCCGGCCGGCCGATCTTGGCCCGCCCGAGCCCCCGCCGCCCCCGGTGGCCATCCCGGCCAGCCATCAGCCCGAAGCCCCCGGTCCGCCGCCGTTCCCGGCCGTCCCCCGGCCGCTGCTTCGGGTCCCCATCCTTATGTATCACTACATTCGGGTTAACCCGAACCCGGTCGACCGGGTGGGCGCAGGGCTTTCGGTAAACCCCGACCTCTTCGCCCGGCAGATGGCCTACCTGGCCGAGGCCGGTTACACCCCGGTGACCTTAGAAGACGTTTACGCTGCCTGGACTGTCGGCGCTCCCCTGCCCCCCAAGCCCGTAATCTTAACCTTTGACGACGGCTACCGGGACCTTTTTACGGCGGCCTACCCGGTCTTGAAGGCCCACGGCTTTAAGGCCACCGTCTACGTTATCGTGGATTTTCTGGACCGGCCGGCCTATCTTACGTGGAAGATGCTTTCAACCCTGGTTTCGGAAGGACTCGTTACCGTCGGCGCCCACACCCTCACCCACGTGGACCTTACGGCGGCCGCCCCCGACCGGGCCCGCCGGGAGGTCTTTTTAAGCAAACAGCGGCTCGAGGAGCGGCTGGGGGTGGCCGTTGTCGACTTTGCCTACCCGGCCGGCCGGTACAATCCGACGGTGGTGGGGCTGGTGGATGCGGCCGGCTACCGGACGGCGGTGACCACCCGCCCCGGCGCCGTTCTGCGGCTGGAAGAGCGGCTCACGTTGCCGCGGGTCCGGGTGGACGGGCGGGAGGGGCTGGCCGAATTCATCCCCAGGCTCCGGTAGGGGCCGGTCAGGCTTCAAGGATAATGGTCACCGGGCCGTCGTTGAAGATCTCCACCAGCATGTGGGCCCCGAAACGGCCGGTCTTGACCGCTAGACCCAGCTCCCGCAACCCTTCGGCGAAGAGGTTAACGAGGGGTTCGGCTTGCTCGGGCGGGGCCGCATTAACGAAAGAGGGCCGGCGGCCCCGGGTGGTGTCGGCCAGCAGGGTGAACTGGCTTATCACCAGCACCTCGCCCCCGATATCCAGAACCGACCGGTTCATCCGGTCGGCCTCATCGGGGAAGATGCGCAAGTGGGCGACCTTATCGGCCAGCCGGCGGGCGCTCGCCTCCGAATCGTCCCGGGCAACCCCTACCAGAACGACAAGGCCCCGTCCGACCTCGGCGACCAGCTCGTCCCCAACCCGGACGGCGCCCCGGCTGACCCGCTGGACGACGGCCCGCAACTAAGTTACAGACTTATCCGCGGACTTGGACTCCGCCCCGGCCTCGGCCCCCTCGGCTTTAGCCTCGGCGGGCTCCCCCACCTTGCCGTTCCCGGAGGCGGCGCTACTGCGGCCGTAATCGGTGCTGTAGAAGCCGCGGCCTTTGAACATGATGCTTACCGGGTAGAAGACCCGGTGGACGGCCCCCTGGCAGCGGGGACACTGGGATATAGGGTCTTCGGTAATGCGCTGGAACCTTTCAAACCGGAAACCGCAGCGTTCGCAGAGATACTCGTACGTTGGCATGGCCACCTACCTCGGGACCTTCAGGCTACGCCGGACAAGCGTTCACCTTAACATTATAGCCCATTCCCAAAAGGCCCGGGCCGGTTTGACTCCGGGGTATCGGCCGGTTTAAAAACTACTGGGGAAATTCCCGCCGGCCCTTAAGCCCTGCCCGGGAGACGCCTGCCGTGGTACCAACCCCGGCCGCCCGCCTTAAAACCGAACCGGTTAAAAGTCCCCGGCGTCCCGGCTACGGCCCCCCGGACCTGGAGGCCCTCTACTACACCCACCAGGTTGCCGCCGCCCGCTGGTCGGCCGACGGCCGGTTTATCTACCTGGAAACCAACATCACCGGCCGCTTCAACATCTGGCGGATGCCGGCCAGCGGGGGCTGGCCCGAACAGCTCACCGTTGCCGACGAGCGCACCCGCCTTGAAGGCCCTTCCCCCGACGGCCGCTGGCTTCTTTACACCCAGGACCGGGCCGGCAACGAAAAGCCGAATATATTTTTAATCCCGGCCACCGGCGGCCGACCCCGCAACCTCACCCGGACCGAGAACATAGGCTACCGGAGCATCCGCTGGTCGCCTGATGGCCGCCTGGTCGCCTTCGCCGCCGAGCGGGATGGGCCGGGCCAATACGCCGTTTACCTGGCCGACGTCAAATCGGCCGAAGTTACCCGGGTGGCCGGAACGGAAGCCGGCCAGTGCGCCGGCCTCCGCTGGAGCCCCGACGGCCGACGCCTGGCCCTGACCCGAACCTTCGACTTTCTTCACTCAGGAATTACCCTCCTTGACCTGGACACCCTCGAAGAAAAGGTTCTGGTCCCCGTTGACGAAGGTCACATCACCATGGCCGTCGACTGGCTGCCCGACCGCCGGCACCTGGTCATAAACTCCAACGCCAACGGGGCCGACGTGGAGGCCGTCGGCCTGCTGGATACCGTAACCGGCCGGGTGGACTGGCTTACCCTGGACGAATGGGAAAGCTACGCCCTGGCCGTCTCCCGGGCGGGGCCCGAGTTTATTTACGTTCGGAACGTGGCCGGAAGCCACCGGGCCTTTGTGCGAACCCCCGCCGGCCCCGAAACCCCCATTCCCCTCCCCGAAGGGGTCTACCTTTCGGCCGAATTCGACCCTTCCGGCAGGCGCCTTCTGCTGCTTTATGCCTCGGCCGATTCGCCCCCGGAGGTCTGGCGGCTGGACCGGCCGGCGGGTCGGCTCCGTCGGCTCACCCGGACCCTGGTCGGGGGGCTCACCCGGCGAAACTTCGTCCGGCCGCAGGTTGCGGTTTACCCCTCCTTTGACGGCACCCCCATTGCCGCCTTCGTTTACGTTCCCCCGAACATCCGGCCGGACGGGTCCCACCCGGCCATTGTTTACGCCCACGGCGGGCCCACCTGGCAACACCAGAACGGCTGGTTCCCCGACATCCAGTTCCTCGTCTCCCGCGGGTTTCTCGTTATCGCCCCCAACTTCCGGGGGTCCACCGGGTTCGGGCGGCCCTTCCAGGAGGCCAACCGCAAGGACCTGGGTGGGGGCGACCTGCGGGACCTGGTGGCCGCCCTCGATTTCCTTAAGGGGTCCGGCTACGTTAACCCGAAGGCCGTCGCCGTTATGGGGGCCTCCTACGGGGGCTACCTTACCCTAATGGCGCTGTCTAAATACCCGGACCTGTGGGCGGCGGGGGTGGCCATTGTGCCCTTCGCCAACTGGTTTACCGAATTCGAAAACGAGGACCCAACCCTTCAGGCCTACGACCGGGTGATGATGGGCGACCCGGTGGCCGACGCCGACCTCTGGCGGGACCGCTCCCCCATCTTCTTCGCCGACCGGATCAAGGCTCCCCTCCTTCTGCTGGCCGGGGCCAACGACATCCGCTGTCCCGTCGAAGAAACCCGCCAAATCGCCGAGGCGGTCCGGGCGGCCGGCGGGGTGGTCGAGGTGAAAATTTACGAAAACGAAGGCCACGGCTTCAGTCGGCGGGAGAACCGCATCGACGCCTTCCGGCGGGTTGCGGACTTTCTGCGGAGGCACGTACCCGGTGTCCGGCCTTAAGGGAGGTCTGCTCGACGCCGGCGGTACCCTCTTCCGGGTGAAATACACCCGGGCCGAGCGGATCGGCCGCTTTCTGCGGGAGGCCGGCTTTGACCCGGACCCCGAGGCCCTGGGGCGGGCAACCCTCGAAGCCGACCTGGAATTCAACTGGCCCGAGCCCGACGTCCGGACCCGGGCCGAAGAGAAGGGACTCTGGCGGGCCTACTGCCGGCGGGTCCTTTCGGCCTTAAGGCTCCCCACCAACCCGACCCTGGTCCGCCGCCTGGCCGAGGCAACGGACTATCTTAACTTTTTAGAGCTTTTTCCGGATACGCTCCCGGCCCTGGAAGCCTGGCGTCGGCGGGGCTTAAGGCTCGGGGTGGTCTCCAACGCCGTCCCCTCCTTCCGGGAGGCCATCGACCGGCTGGGCCTTACGCCCTATTTCGACACCATAATCATCTCGGCCGAGGTGGGTCTGGCCAAACCGGACCCGGCAATTTTCGGCCTGGGGCTGGCCAGGCTCGGGCTGGGGCTGGGGGAGGCCTTTTTCGTCGACGACCTGCCGCGGCACGTTCGGGCCGCCCGGGAGGCCGGCCTTCACGCCTTTCTCATCGTCCGCTCGCCGGCGGCCGACCTGCCCGGGGACCTGCCGGTGGTCCACAGCCTGGCCGAACTGGCCTTGTAATTTCAGGCCCAGGTGGGTTATCCTCTTGGCCGAAAGCTACTGCAAGCGGAGGCGAATGTGCGCCCCAACCCCGTCAAGGCCAAGCTCGAAGCCGGCGAGTGCGTTTACGGCCTCTTTATCGACTTCTACGCCCCGAACATCGTCGAGATAAGCGGTCGGCTGGGGTTTGATTTTATGATTTTCGACGCCGAGCACGGACCCCTCGAGCTTACCCAGTGTCTGGAGATGGTCCGGGCGGCGGAGCTTTCCGGGATAACCCCGATAATCCGGGTGGCCCAGAACGCCCAGCAGGTGATCCTGCGCTACCTGGACATCGGGGCCCTGGGCGTCCACCTGCCCATGATTAACACCGCCGAGGAGGCCCGCCTGGCCGCCCAGTCCGTTCGCTACCCGCCCCTGGGCCGCCGGGGCCTGGCCAGCGTCCGGGCGGCCGACTACGGCCTTACGCCCCTGGCCGAATATGTGGGGGCGGCCAACCGGGAGCTTCTGCTGATTACCCACGTGGAGAACCGGCAGGCCCTGGATAACCTTCCCGAGATGCTCCGGGTGGATGGGGTCGACGTTTTCTTCCTCGGGCCCACCGACATATCGTCGTCCCTGGGGCACCCCGGCAACCCCCGCCACCCCGAGGTGATGGCTGCCATCGACGACGCCGTTCGGCAGATCCGGGCCGCCGGGCGGGTGGCCGGCACCCTCGCCATCGACCCCGAGTGGACCCGCTACTGGCGGGAGCGGGGGGTCCAGTACTTCTGCGGCGGGGTTACCCGGGTGCTGATTCCGGCCCTTAAGAAATTCCTCGAGGAGGTTCGGGCCTGATGAGCCTCTCCCACCGGGAACGGGTCCAGCGGGTTCTGGCCGGCGAGCGGCCGGACCGGTTGCCTTACGCCTTCTGGCGGCATTTTTACGACCAGGAGTCCTCGGCCCAGGACCTGGCCCGGGCGATGGTCGCCTGGCAGCGGGAATACGATTTCGACTTTCTGAAGGTCAACCCCCGGGCCCAATACCATGTCGAGCCGTGGGGCGCCCGGTTTGAATACCCCGGCGGCCCCCACGACCGGCCCCGACAGGTGGTCTTTCCGGTGCGCACCCCCGAGGAGCTGGCCTCCATCCGGCCGGCGGCCCCCGACGCCGGGGCCCTGGGGGAACAGCTTGAGGCCCTGCGGCTCATCCGCCGGGAGCTGGGCCCGGAGGTGCCCATGGTGGCCACCATCTTTAACCCCCTTTCGGTGGCGGCCGACCTGGTGGGTTCGGACCCTACCCTCGTCCGCTGGCTCCGGGAGCATCCCGCCGAGGTGGCGGCCGCCCTGGAGGCCATAACCCAGACCTTTATCCCCTTCGCCCGAGCCTGTTTGGAGGCCGGGGCCGACGGCATCTTCTTTGCCACCACAACCCTGGCGACCCGCAACCTGCTGACCGAGGCGGAGTACGCCCGGTTCGGCCGGCCCTACGACCTGCGGGTCCTGGAGGCCGTCCGGTCGGCCTGGTTTAACATCCTGCACGTCTGCCAGGAGAACAGCATGCTTTACCTTCTGGCCGACTACCCGGTCCCGGCCGTCAACTGGGCGGCCACCTCCACCACCAACCCCTCCCTGGGGGAGGCCCGGGCCCGCCTGGGCGATAAGACCCTCATCGGGGGGGTAAGCCACCGGGCCCTCACCGCCCCGGACCCCGAGGCGGCCCTGGCCGAGGCCCGCCGGGCCGTGGCGGAGACGGGCGGAATTCGGTTCATCCTGGGCCCGGACTGTTCCATACCGACAACCACCCGGCCTGAGAACCTGCGGGCGGTGGTCGAGTTTGCCCGCAACTACGTCTGGCCGGCCGATTGAGATGTCGGGGCTTCTGCGAGAACGGCTTAAGCTTATGCTTTTGGAGCGGGCCGTAAGCTTCCGGGAGGTGGTCCTTTCGTCGGGCCGCAAGAGCCACTACTACATCGACGCCCGGATGGTCACCCTCGCGGGAGACGGCCTGGCCTTAACGGCAGAGCTTTTGTGGGATAAAGTTCGGGACCTGGAATTTGAGGCCGTCGGGGGTCCGACCGTCGGGGCCGACCCCCTGGTGGCGGGCCTCTGCCTGCTGGCCTACCAGCGGGGCCGGAACCTGGTCGGCTTTCTCGTTCGCAAGGAGCCCAAGGCCCACGGGACCGGCCGCCAGGTGGAGGGGCCCCTTACGCCAGGGATGCGGGCGGTCGTCGTCGAGGATACGGTGACCACGGGGGAGACCCTCCTAAATGCCATCGCCGCGGCCGAGGCCGCCGGGGCCAAGGTTGTAAAAGTGCTGGCCCTGGTCGACCGGCAGGAGGGGGGCGGGGAGAGGCTCCGCCGGGCCGGCTACGATTTCGAGCCCCTCTTTACCGCCGAGGAGCTGGGACTCACCACCCCAACCGGAGGGACCGATGCGGAACCCAACCCTTGAAAGGCTTATCGGGGCCATCGATGTCAACGAGCTGGTGGGGATCGCCCAGGGCTTCATCCGGATTCCGAGCCCGAGCGGCGAGGAAGCCGCCGTGATGGATTTTGCCCGAAGGCTCCTGGCCGACCACGGCATCCCCGTCCGGGTCCTGAGCCGGGACCCGGCCCGGCCCAACGTCGTCGGGTCGGTGGGGGCCGGGGGCGGGCCGGTCCTGGTGTTTAACGGCCACCTGGATACGGTTCCCGTTCCGGACCCCTGGGCCTGGTCGGTGGGGCCCTTCTCGGGGGAGGTCATCGACGGCAAGCTTTACGGCCGGGGGTCCGCGGACATGAAGGGCTCATGCGCGGCCATGACCTACGCCCTCATCCTCCCCAAGCGCCACTGCCCGGACCTCCCCGG
>DAOUCL010000319.1:0-8894 GCA_034432015.1 Dehalococcoidia bacterium | reverse complement strand
GTCGATGCCGAGGCCGGCTCGGTGGTGCTGCGCAAGGCCCCGGTGGCCGCGCCCCTGGCCTAGGGAAACCGAAAAAACAGCCGGAGGAGGCAGATGGAACTAGGGCGGGACCAGGTTTACCGAATCGCCGCCTTTAAGCCCAGGCTGGCAGATGTGCTCAGTTTGGTCCTCGACATCTCCCCGCAGCAGAGCCAGAACCGAACCTACCACGTGGTTCGCAAAAGCTTCTTCGACGAGCTGCGGCGCCGGGTTCCCGAAGAAAAGCGCCGGCTTTTGGAGGCCGAAATCGAAAAAATTGACGATTACTTCGAGCGCCACTTTACCCCCCACGGCCTTGGGGTGGCCGTTTACTCGTGCATTCCCGAGGACTTTTGGGAGGTGGTTTTCCTCCACACCCGGCCCCGGGACCAGGCCCACTACGACACGGTCCCGTATATTCGGCCGCTGGTGGACCTGCTCGACGAGTACGACCGGTATGCGGTGCTTTTGCTGGACAAGGCCCGGGCCAGGCTCTTTTTCGTCGAGCTGGCAAAAATCGTCGAGCTGGATGAGTTCGCCGACCTGATCGTCAAAAAGCACAAGCAGGGGGGCTGGTCTTCGGCCGACTTCCAGCGTCACCACGAGACCCACGTCGTCTGGCACGTAAAGCAAACCCTGGAGGAGCTTCGGGATTTCGAGGCCCGCCATCCCTTCGACCGGCTGGTGGTGGCCGGCCCGACGGAGGTCTTAAGCACCTTTGTGGACCTTCTGCCCAAGGAGCTTGAGTCGAAGCTGGTGGGCACCTTCACCGCCCAGATCATCGCCCCGCCCGAGGAGATTCTTTACAAGACCCTCGAGCTGGAGCAGGCCCTCGAAAGGGAAGAAGAGCTCAGCCTGGTGGACCAAACCCTCGAGCTGGCTGCCAAGGGCGGGCCGGCCACGGTGGGCCTGGACGATACGATCCAGGCGGCCCTGGAGAACCGGATAATGCGCCTGCTCATAACCGAGACTATCCGGCCCGAGGGGTATGAGTGCCCCAACTGCGGTTTCCTCGGCACCCGGCCCGACGGGGGCACCTGTCCCCTGTGCGGGGAGCCCCTCCGCCACGTAAATGACCTGATCGAAAGCCTCATCCGGGCGATGCTTCGGCAACAGGCCCGGGTGGAGCTGGTTCGGGGTAAGGGGGGCGAAAAGCTGGACGCCTTCGGCGGGATCGCCGCCCTCCTCAGGTTTTAAGCCCGCCGATTCTCTGGGCCAAAGCGGCCCCGGCCGCGGCCGGGGCCGCTTATAATTATCCGGTCCGGCTGACCAAACCCTGCGCTAGGAGGAGCAGATGCGCATCACCCGCGTCACCGCCGCCACTTACCGCGTCCCCACCAGGCCCCCTTTAACCGACCAGGTTATCTACCGGGAGGTGGTCCTGGCCCGGGTCGAGACCGACGCCGGCATTGTGGGCACGGGGATGACCGGCGGGGTGCTCAGGTTCGGGACCCGGGAGTTTATAAACCGGGAGCTGGCCCGCCTTCTGGTCGGGCGGGACCCCCTGGATACCGAGGGGATATCAGCCCTCATTCACCGGACCTTTAACCCCAGGGGCAACTCCGGGGTCGTCATCTTCGGCCAGAGCGCCGTAGATATCGCCCTCTGGGATATCAAGGGCAAATATTTAAACCAGCCGGTCTGGCGCCTCCTCGGGGGCTACTCAAAGCGGGTCCCCGCCTATATAACTTTCGGCCTTTTAGAATACGACCGGGAACAGCTTGTCGAGGCTGCCCGCTACTGGGTCGCCCAGGGGCACACCCGCCTCAAGATGGTGGTGGCCATCGACGGGGCCGAGAATGTGGCCGAGGACGCCGAGCGGGTCCGGCTCGTCCGGGAAGCCGTCGGGGATGGGGTTGAGCTGATGGTCGACGCCAACCACCTCTTTGACTACGTCTCGGCCCTGGAGCTCTGCCGCCGGCTGGAGCCCTACAACATCCGCTGGTTCGAAGAACCCCTTTACACCAACGACGTAAACCTGCTCCGCCGGCTCCGGGCCCACACCACCATCCCCATCGCCGCCGGGCAGCAGGAGCACCGCTGGCGCCACCGGGACCTGATTGCCGGGGGGGCGGTGGATATCGCCCAGCCCAACGTCTGCTACGTGGGCGGGTACACCGAGGGCCGCAAGGTCGCCGACCTGGCCGACAGCTTTAACTTAAAGATTGCCAACGGGGGCGGCTGGCCCCACCACAACGCCCACCTCTACGCGGCCGTCGCCAACGGCTGGCGGGTGGAGTTCCACGTCCCCATGTGGTACGCCGGCGAAATCCTCTTCAAGGACACCTTCCGGCCCGAGGCCGGCTGGGTGGAGCTTCCCGACCGGCCGGGCCTGGGCTTTGAGCCCAACGAGGATGCCCTCCGGGAATACGAGGAGAAGTAGCCATGCCCGCCTTCGACGTCCTCATTAAGAACGGCACCGTTATCGACGGCACCGGCCGACCCGGGTTCCGGGCCGACGTCGGGGTACTGGGCGACCGCATCGGGGCCGTGGGCGACCTGGGCGGCCCCGACGTAACCGCCGCCGTGGTCATCGACGCCGCCGGGAAGGTGGTCTGCCCGGGCTTTATCGACACCCACGTCCATTCGGACCTGATGCTCCTGGCCGAACCGGTCCATGAGGCCGCCCTTCGCCAGGGCGTCACCACCGAAATCCTCGGCCAGGACGGCCTCTCTTACGCCCCCCTCTCGGCCGAAAACCTCCGGGCGTACCGGCGTTACCTGGCCGGCCTGAACGGCAACCCCGACTTGCCCTACACCTGGTCCACCGTGGCCGAGTACCGGGCCTGCTTTGACCGGACGGTCGCGGTCAACACCGCCTACCTGGTTCCCCACGGGGCGGTCCGGCTTGAAGCGGCGGGTTTCCGGGACGTACCGCTGGTTGGGGAGGCCCTGGACCGGGCCCGCCGGCTCCTGGCCCAGGGTCTGGAGGAGGGGGCGGTCGGGTTCTCGACGGGCCTAAGCTACTACCCTTGCGCCTGGGCCGACACCGAGGAGCTGGTGGAGCTCTGCCGGGTGGCCGCCCGGTACGACCGGCCCTACGTGACGCACCTGCGGACCGTCTTTCGGGGCGAGCGGTTCGACCCCGTCGAAGAGGCCCTGGAAATCGGCCGGCGGTCGGGCGTAAAGGTGCATTTTTCCCACTTCCGGACGGGCCCCCTCACGGCGGGCCAGGTTGACCAGCTTATGGCCCCCATCGACCGGGCCAAGGCCGAAGGGGTCGACTGCACCCTGGAAACCTACCCCTATCCCACCGGCAGCAGCCAGGGCATAATGTTCCTGCCGCCCTGGGCCCACGACGGCGGGCCCGACGCCCTGCTCGCCCGGCTCAGGGACCCGGAGGCCCGCCGCCGGCTCTTCAAAGAAATCGATTACGCCTACATGGGTTCGGCCCGGGGTACCCGGGGCTGGCACGAAATCGTCTTCAGCTACCTGCCCAAAAACCCCGACCTGGTGGGCCTCACCTTCGTCGAGGCGGCCGCCCGGCGGGGGAAGGAGGTTCCGGAGCTTTTATGCGACCTCCTCCTTGAAGAGGAGCTCCGGGTCGGGTTCTGGGGGCTTCCGCCCGAGCCCCCCGTCTGGGAGCAGATTGACCGGGACATAATCACCCTGCTTACCCGGCCCGACTACATGGTCGGCAGCGACGCCATCTGGGTCGGCCAGCGGCCCCACCCCCGGGCCTACGGCTGCTTCGCCCGCATCCTTGGACCCCTCCGCCGCCGGCACCGGGTTCCCCTTGAACTTCTGATTAACCGGATGACGGCGGTGCCGGCGGCCCGGTTCGGCCTGCGGGACCGGGGGGTGCTGGCCCCCGACAAGTTTGCGGATATCGCCGTCTTCGACCCGGAGGCCATAACGGATACGGCCACCTACGAAAATCCCCGGAGCCTGGCCGTCGGGGTCGAGTGGGTGCTGGTTAACGGCCGGGTGGCCCTGGCCGGGGGCCGGCCGACGGGGATTCTGGCGGGCCGGCCGGTGCCGTGAGCGGGCCGGTGGTAAAATAAGACCGAACCGGGAAATTGCGGGAGGAGGCTGGCGATGGCAGAGGTTTATAAAAACTACATCGGCGGGCGGTGGGTGGATTCGGTCACCGAGCGGACTTACCCCAACATCAACCCGGCCACCGGCGAGGTTCTGGGCTACTTTCCCCGCTCCGGGCCCGAAGATGTGCGCCTGGCAGTGGAGGCCGCCCAGCGGGCCTTTGAAAGCTGGCGGAAGGTTCCGGCCCCGCGGCGGGCCGAAATCCTCTTCCGGGCTGCCGAGCTCCTGGTCAAGCGCAAGGAAGAGTTTGCCCGGCAGATGACCATGGAGATGGGCAAGGTCCTCACCGAGGCCCGGGGGGACGTTCAGGAGGCCATCGACATGACCTATTTTATCGCCGGGGAGGGCCGCCGCCTCCACGGCTACACCACCCCCTCGGAGCTGCCCGACAAGTTCGCCATGTGTGTTCGGATGCCCATCGGGGTGGTGGGCTGCATAACCCCCTGGAACTTCCCCATGGCCATTCCCTCCTGGAAGATCATCCCAGCCCTGGTCTGCGGCAACACCGTGGTTTTTAAGCCGGCCGAAGATACGCCCCTTTCGGCCTACAACTTCGTTCGGACCCTCGAAGAGGCGGGCCTGCCGCCGGGCGTGCTCAATATGGTCGTCGGCTTCGGGGAAGAGGCGGGGGCGGCCCTGGTCGAGGCCCCCGGCGTCCGGCTGATCTCCTTTACGGGCTCAACCGAGGTCGGCACCGAGGTGGCCGAAAAGTGCGCCCGCCTCGGCAAGCGGGTCTCTTTGGAGATGGGCGGGAAAAATGCCATCGTCGTCTTAGACGATGCCGACCTTAACCTCGCCCTGGACGGGATCGTCTGGAGCGCCTTCGGGACTTCCGGTCAGCGCTGCACCGCTGCCAGCCGGGTCATCGTCCAGCGGGGGGTCGCCGAAGAGCTTACGGCCAGGCTGGTCGAACGGGCAAAGCGGCTTAAACTCGGCAACGGCCTTGACCCGGAGACCGACGTGGGGCCGGTTATCAACGAGCAGCAGCTCCGCCGGATTGCGGGCTATATGGACGTCGCCCGTCAGGAAGGGGCGGCGATCCTTTGCGGGGGCGAGATTGCCCGGGAAGGGGAGCTGGCCAAAGGCTTTTTCTTCAAGCCCACGGTGCTGGGCAACTGCCGGCCGGAGATGCGAGTCTGTCAGGAGGAGATCTTCGGGCCGGTGACGTCGGTCATCGTCGTCGACAGCCTTGAGGAGGCCGCCCGGGTAAACAACGACGTTCCCTACGGCCTGGTAGCCTCCATCTACACCCGGGACGTCAACAAAGCCTTCAAGTTCATCGAGGAGAGCTACACCGGCATCGTTTACGTGAACGCCGGCACCATCGGGGCCGAGGTCCACACCCCCTTTGGGGGCACCAAGGCCACCGGCAACGGCCACCGGGAGGGGGGCGAGCAGGTCCTCGACGTCTTCAGCGAGTGGAAGACGGTTTACATCGACTACTCGGGCCGGCTCCAGCGGGCTCAGATCGACGTGGCGCCCATCGGCGGTTGAGGCGTTGGCGCCTCGGCCGCGGGCCGGGGCTCGGAGTAGCGCTCGACGACGTCGACCCCGGTCTTCAGCCAGGAGGGGTCGCCAGCCGCCTCGGCAGCAAGCCAGAAATCTACGTCCCACATCCCGACCTGGGTAATCCCCCGGCTCAGCACAACCTGAACCAGGTCGGCGATGTCGTCGGGGGCAAAGGAAAACTTGTAGTCGGCGTGGAACTTTGCCCAGACGTCGGGCTCCCACGGCGAGCCCTGTAGCTCCGAGACGATGACCCCCTTGCCCCGCCGCTGCATCTCGACTCTGAGGAGGTCAATGGTGTTGTAATCCCTGGGGTGCTCCGCATAAACGGGAAATTCGCCCCAGATGGTCGGCTGAACGACCTTTTTATAAAGGTGCAGGCCGAGCAGGTCAGCCTCATCGTAGAGGGTCCGGCGGGACGGAAACATCCACCACGGCCCCACCGCCCAGCGGGCCAGGAAGCGCCACGGCACGGTCTCCCGGAGCTGGTCGAGAAGCCGCAGAAACCAGGCGCTGGGGACAAAGGTGGTCAAAACCAAAAGCTGGTCCGGGCCCAGGAGCCGGCGGACGTGGCCGCAGATGCTTACCAGATAGTCCGGGTGCAGGTAGCGAAAGAGGCCGTCATACATCACCGGGTCCAGGGCTTCGTTTTCGACGAAGACCCAGCTTCCCACCCGGCCGTAGCGCCCGAGGATGGCCTCCACGGCCCTAAAAATCCGCTCCTCCTCGGCCGGACCTGGCCGGAAGGGGCCGAATCTGGGCAGGTCCATGGCCCGGGGCGGGTAAAACTCCGGGTAGCCGGGAACTTTAAGGCCCACCGAAAGGTAAATCTCCTTGCCACGACTGAGCGCCGCGTTGACGACGGCGTCCGGCTGGCGGAAGCCGTCGGGTTCCTCGGCGGCCGCGATGGGCACCCCAAAACGGTAGCCTTTGAAGGGAAGGTCCAGCAGCCGGCCCAGGACCGCCTCGGGGCGGGGGCGGCGGCCGGTGGCCTTGCGGTGGTAGTCGATAAGCCGGGAAGGGACGATGGTGGTGAAAAACCGGGCCCGCTGGGGCCGCCGGTCCGGAAGCCGCGGCCAGCCCAGAAGGGGGTCCAGCAGACGGTCGTATTCGCCCAGGCGGAGGCCGGCCAAAAAGAGGCCCCCGACCAGCACCGAACTTAAAAACCGGCGCCGTCCCATCCCCCGGCCGCCCCTAAGGGTCGGGAAACCGGCCATATTTTCAAGGCGAGCGCCGAAAGCGGGAGCGCACCCACTTTATATCCCCGGGCCGCAAAAGGAAGAGGCCGCCGACAAGCACCCCCGCCGTGACCACCGCCGGGACCACCCATTCGGCCCAGGGCAGAAACCGAACCCAGTACTCGTGGGCAAAGGTGTCGTGGACCAGCATCCCCCCGGCAACCCAGGCCAGGATGCCCGACCCGAGGTAAACAAACCCTGGAAAGCGGTCGAGAATGCTGGCCACGAGCCGGCCCCCCGCCATTAAGATGGCGATGCTCAGCATCAGGCCGAAAACGAGAACCGGGATATTCCCCTTGGATGCGCCCGCAATAGCCAGAACGTTATCTAGGCTCATCACGATATCGGCGATGATGGTCTGGACGGCCTCCCAGAGGCTACTGGCGGCCTCCACCACGTGGCCGTCCCCGGCGTGGGTAACCTCCACCGGCCGGAGCAGTTTGTAGGCGATCCAGACCAGGATGAGGCCGCCAATAAACTGGAGGAGCGGCAGGCCCAAAATGAGGGCCGCCACCGCCGTGAGAAAGATCCGCAGGACCATCGCCCCGATGGCCCCGAGGGCTACGGCAATATTGCGCTGGTGGCGGGGAAGCCGGTAAGCGGCCATGCCGATGACGACAGCATTATCACCCGCCAGGGCGAGGTCGATGACGACGATGCCGAGGACGGTTGGAATGAGTTCAATCACGGCTTAGGGCCCGGCCATCCGGGTAAGTCGGTAGATTTTACCACGCGAAGACCCTTAAGCAGACCCAAAGCCCGGCCCTTGAAAAGGCTGGCCTCGGGTGTCCGGAGCAGGTAAAGGACACCCCAGTAGGCGGCCAGTCCCGCCCCGCCCCCAACCCCAACCTGCCACAGGTTCACGGCCAGCCCCCCGGGCAGCCCGGCCGGGACCGCCCCGGAGCCGACGGCGGCGACGGCGGCGGCCGCCGCCCCCGCCACCAGCCCCCGCCCCGCCGCATCCCCCAGGGGCCGCAGGCTTCCGCCCAGCAGGGGCCGGCCGACCCAAACCATCACGACGGCGTGGGATACCCATTGCACCGAGTTGGCCAAGGCCAACCCCGGCATCCCCAGGGGACCGAGCAGGGCCACCGCCGTTACGCCGTATAAGAGAACTGCAAAAACCCCCACCGCCACCGGGGTCAGGGTATTCTGCCGGGCGTAAAAGGCGTAGATGAGCTGCTGATCCAGGGCCGCCGCCGGCAGCCCAGGCAGGTAGGCCAGCAGCGCCAGGGCCGTCCGGTCGGTGTCCGCCGGCCCGAACTGGCCCCGCTCAAAGAGCAGGCCCACCAGGGGCCGGCGCAGGACCAGCATTACCACCGCCAGCCCCCAAGTCAGCAGCCAGACCCACCGGACCATGGCCGTTAGGGTCGCCTCGTACTCCGACCGGGTGGCGTCGGCGGCCTGCCGGGTGAGGGTAGGCAGGGCGGCCAGGCCGATGGAACCCCCAACGAAGCCGATGGCGAACTGGATAATGTTGGTGGCAAACCGCATCGCCGTCAGGTCGCCGGCCCCGGTAAACGAGGCCAGGTAAGTATCAAAGGCGACCCCGGCCGTCGAAACCAAAAGGCCCAGGAAAACCGGGACGTAAAGGCGGCCCACCTGCCGCAGGCCCGGGTGGGCCGGGTCGAACCCCAGGCTTACCCGGAGGCCCTTAAGGCCCCCGGCCTGCCAGAGGAGGTGGGCCAGGGCGCCGGCGGTAAAGCTTAGGCCCAGGGCCGCCACCCCGAGGGGCCGAAAAAAGGCCGCGCTCAGCCCAAAGGCCAGGTTGAGGACGGCCGCCCCAAAGCCCGGAAAGACAAACCGCCGCCGGGCCACGCTCACCCCGGCCAGGACACCCCCCAACGAAAGGCAGGGCAACACCGGGGCCATCAGCCGCAGCAGCTCCCCGGCCAGCCTCCGGTCCTCGGGGCCGTAACCCGGCAAGATAAGTTCGGCCAGGGGCATGGCCAGCAGCCAGAGGAGGGCCGTCACCAGGGCGAGAAGGGCCGTCACCAGGATAAGGAGGGTTCCGATGAGCCGCCCGGCCTCCTTCGGGTTCTCGGCTAAATAATTGGTTATGACGGGGACCAGGGCGGCCGTCACCACCCC
>DAOUCL010000318.1:0-5375 GCA_034432015.1 Dehalococcoidia bacterium | reverse complement strand
GCACCTTTTCTCCATTAATATTTACTTCGTCGGCGACGGCCCAATAGCCATCGTTGATACGGGAACCGGCGCCCCGGAGCTGACCCGGGCCATCCTGGACGCCTGGGAGGCCGCGGGTTCCCCCGAGGTGGGGGCCATCCTGCTCACCCACGGCCATCCCGACCACACGGGCGGGGCCTGGGCCCTGGCCGAGGCCACCGGGGCCCCGGTTTTCATCCACCCGACGGATGCCCCGTCCGGCCGCCCCACCCGGCCCCTCGCCCACGGCCAGCGGTTTCAATTCGGCACCGTCGACGTTATCGCCCTGCACACCCCCGGCCACAGCCCCGGCCACGTCTGCTTTTACCTGCCGGCCCGGCGGCTGTTGCTGAGCGGCGACCTCATCCTGGGGGAGGGGACGGTGGTGGTCCGGGATATGGCCGCGTATCTGACGTCCCTGGAGCGTCTGCTCGGCCTGGACGTGGACCTTATCGCCCCCGCCCACGGCCCCCTGGTGACCGACGGGCCCCGCCGGATTCGGGCCTATATTGAGCACCGGCTGATGCGGGAGCGGCAGATTCGGGAGGCCCTGGCCGGGGACCCAAAAACGGCCGAGGAGCTGGTGGACCTCATTTACCGGGGGCTCGACCCGAGGCTTCGGCGGGCGGCCCTTACCAACGTGGAGGCCCACTTAAAGAAGCTGGCGGCCGAGGGCCGGGTCCGGAAGTTGGAGGATGGACGGTACGGCCTCGCCGGGAGACGGCCGTGAATATCTCCGTTGAGGACGGCTTTAGGTTCGGGTGCGGCTTTATCCTGGCCTGGGTCGTCTTCTTTATCTTGGTCGCCATCGCCGTCCTGGCCGTGCTGGTCCTTTTGAACCTGGTGGGGACCCCCGTAAGCCTGCCGCCGGTGGGGGTTCCCCCGACCCCCACCCCGGGCTAATCTCCCGGCGCCGGGCGGCGGACCATGTGGTCCCGGACGCTTCCGGCCGGGAATGCCACAACCCCCAGGACCAGCCCCAACCCCGCAAAGGCCAGGGGGAGCAAAAACACGGTGTGGAGGGCCTCAGCCAGGGCCCCCTGAAGGGCCCCGAGCTGGCCGGCATACAGGCTTCGGGCGGCGGGGTCCAGCAGGTTGCGGACAACGGCGGCCGGGTTGGTCGAGGCGTCCGATAGCTTTCCGGCCAGCCGGGCTTCGACCTGCAGGTTAAGGAGGAGGCCCATAAGGGCCACCCCGAGGCTTCCGCCGATGGTCCGACTGAACTGATTGAGGGCGGTGGCCACCCCCCGCTGCTGCCAGCCGACGGCGTTCTGAATCGAGATGAGGACCGGGGTCGAGGTGAGGCCCATTCCCAGGCCGACCAGGGCAACGTTGGCCATCACCAGGGGGAGGGAGGTCCCGGGTTGGAGGAGCTGGAGGGCGGCCGCCCCCAGGGTGGTGGCCCCCAGCCCCCCGAGCAGGACGGGCCGGTAGCCGAAGCGCAAAATAAGCCGGCCCCCGGCAATGCTGCCAACGGGCCAGCCGATGGACATGGGGGCCAGAACGGCCCCGACGCTCAGGGGGCTTCCGCCCTGGGCCCCCTGGACGAAGAGGGGGATAAAGCCGGTGGTGCCAAACTGAACGGCCCCGCTCAGAAGGCTCACCAGGTAGCCTACGCCGATGAGGGGTCTGCCCAGCAGCTTAAGGGGGACGATGGGTTCGGGAGCCCGGGTCTCGGCCAGGATAAAGCCCCCGAGGAGGACCAGGGCGACCAGGTAAAGGACTGGACGGCCGGGATTCTCCAGGCCCAGGAGGAGGGCGCTGATACCGCCGGTAAGGAGGGCCGCCCCCAGGAAGTCGACGGCGTGGGGCCGGCGGGCCACCTGCTCGCGGTAGGTGCGGCCGAGCATGAGCAGGGCGGCCAGGCCGATGGGAATGTTAATAAAAAAGACCCAGTGCCAAGAGGCGACGGCGATTATAAGGCCCCCAAGGCTTGGGCCGACAATACTGGCGGTGCCCCAGACGCCGCTGAAGAAGCCCTGAACCCGGGCCCGCTGCTCCACCGGGAAGAGGTCGCCGACGATGGTGAAGGTTATGGGCTGGATGGCCCCGGCCCCCAGGCCCTGGATGGCCCGGAAGACGATGAGCTGGGCCATCGACTGGGCCAGCCCGCACAGGGCCGACCCGACCAGGAAGAGGACGATGCCGAAGACCAGGACCGGCTTGCGGCCGACCATGTCGGCGATGCGGCCGTAGAGGGGCACGGTGGTCGTCGAAGTGAGCAGGTAGGCGGCGATAAGCCAGCTATAAAGGGAGACGCCGCCCAGGTCGGCCACGATGGTGGGGAGGGCGGTGCCCACGATGGTGGCGTCCAGGGCGGCCAGGGACAGGGTGAGCATCAGGGAGGCGACCACAAGGGCCGTCTGCCGACGGTCCAGGGGGGTGCGTTCGGCCACCGGCTTGGCCGCCGTATCCGGGTCCATGCTTCCGGGCTCCCTCTGGGGCAACTAAAACCATTATACGGGCCGGCCAAAGTTGCAAGGTGGCGGGCCGGACCCCTAGAATACGAGAGTAGGCGGGAAGGGGTCTCGGACGGTTCGCAAGCCCATCCTTCTACTTTTTGCCGCCGTAGCGGCGGTTGCTACCCTGGCCTACCTGGTGATCCCGGTGGGGGATGGACTCTTATCGTGGGCCCGGCCGCGCCCGGGCGACCCAACGCCCCCGGGGGTCCGGCCCAACCCGGCCGGTTCGCCGACATCGGCCGCCACCCGCACCCTCAGGTTCCCGGTAGTTTCTAACCACCCCGGGCCCCGGGCCGCGTCGGTTCGACCCTCCCCTACCCCGACCCCAAGCCCGCGGCCTTCGCCGACGGCCGTTCCCACCCCTCCGCCGCCCCCGCCCCGGCTTCAGGGCCTGCCCCCGTCCCCGTATAAGGCGTTGGCCGACTACCCCCGGCCGAAGGCCGACTCCGGCTACGGGTTTCACATAAATGCGGCCGCCTATCCCCCCGACCCGGTGGTCTTCGACCAACAGATCCTGCCCAACTTAAAGGCCCTGGGGGCGACCTGGGTGACCGTCTGGCTGGCCAACGCCTCCCCGGCCAGCCTTGATTACGTTAAAAAGCTCATCGACAACGGCTTTGAAGTAGTTCTGCGCTACCATCCCGTCATGCCGCCCCCCCACCCCTACTACGTTCCCGACCAGAACGAGCTGGCCCAGTTCACCCGGCTGGGGGTTCGCTATATCGTGACGGGCAACGAACCGAACCTCAAAAACGAAAACGTCGACGACCGGGTCCATTCCCCGGCCGAAATTGCCCGGCAGTGGGTGGTTTCCGCCGACCGGATCAAAGCCGCCGGGGGCATTCCCCTCCTTTACCCGATGTCCTCGGGCCCCTCGGGGATGGAGATGCTCCGGGGGATGCTGGAGTGGATGAAGGCCAACAACGCCCTGGACGCCCTGGACGGGGCGGCGGTGGCCGTCCACAACCGGCCCTTGAACAAGCCCCTTGACCTCGTCGACGATTCCTCTTTTCGGACCTACGAGCTGGTCGACGACCTTATCCGGCAGTACCTGGGCCGCAGCCTCCCCATCCTGGGGACCGAGGCCGGCTACACCTTCGGCGACCTGGTCGACCCCAGATTTCCCCGGGTGACCCCTGAGGACCACCTGAACGGCAACCTGGAGATAATTTTCGGCTTCCGGGACGGCCGGTGGCGGGACAGCCTCTTCTGCCAGAACTTCTGGATTTTGAGCGGCTTCGGCACCCGGACCTTCTTCGCCGATTGGTGGCTCGAAAACCCCCTCTACTTCGGCCGGGACCTCCCCATTGTCGAAGCTTTAAAGAACCTGCCCAAGTTCGAGCGCAAGTTCCAGTCGCCTGAGTTCCGGCGCTGAAAAGTCCGGCCGGTGTGCTATCCTCGTGCGGAAACCCTGAACGCGGAGGCCCACAGTCGGAGATGAATCGGGGGTTTTACTCTGAGGTTTTAATCGTGGGCGGCGGGAATGCGGGGCTTTGTGCGGCCCTGGCCGCCCTGGAGACGGGGGCTTCGGTGGGGATAATCGAAAAGGCCCCCCGGGCCGAGCGGGGCGGAAACAGCGCCCTTACCGCCCACATGCGCTTTGCGTATAACGGCGTCGAGGACCTCATCCCCCTGATGGATAACCCCTCCGAATACGACCTCAAAATCTTAGCCGAGCGGGCCCCAAGGCACACCGCGGCCGACCTCTGGGACGAGGCCATGCACGTGACCGAGGGCCAGGCCGACCCGGAACTTTTAGAGGTCCACGTCCGGGAGTCCTACCGGACCGTCCGCTGGCTCCGGGAAAAGGGCCACAGCTGGGTTCCGGCCGTGGCCAATCCGACGGCCGGATTTCCCGTAATGCTTAACGGGGGCGGCTACGGCCTTCAGGAGCGCAATTTTGCCTATCTTGAACGTCAAGGGGTCCCCATCCGCTATGAGACGGCGGCCACGGGGCTTATCGTGGATAACCGGGGCCGGGTGGTGGGGGTCCGGGCCCTCGACCCGCAAGGGTACGTGGTCTTCCGGGCCAAGGCGGTGGTTTTAGCCTGCGGCGGCTTTGAGGCCAACCCTGAGATGCGGGCCAAGTATTTAGGCCCCCGCTGGGATACGGTCAAGATGCGGGGCGTGCCTTACAACACCGGGGATGGGCTTAAGATGGCCTTAGAAATCGGGGCCATGCCCTACGGCAGCTGGTCTAGTTGTCACGCTTCACCCCAGGATTATAACCGGCCACCCTTTACCCTGCCCTCGGCCATGACCGTTGGGGGCAACGAGTGGAACCGGTATGCCTATCCTTTCGGGATAATGGTCAACCTCGAGGGCAAAAGGTTTGTGGACGAGGCCGAAGATATCCGGGCCCGGACTTACGCCAAGATGGGGCGGGCGATTTTGGCCCAGCCCGGGGGCATCGCCTTCGAGATTTTTGATGCCAAGGTGAGACGCCTGGGCCTGCTGCCCCCGACTTATGACAAGGCCACGGGGGAGCGGGCCGAAACCCTTGAAAGGCTGGCCGAAAAGCTGGGAATAAACGTCAAAAACTTTTTAGCGACCGTAATGACCTTTAATTCGGGGTGCCGGCCTGGGGCATATAACCCGAATCCTTTCAAGCCCGACGGGAAAGGGACCGCGGGTATTTACCCGCCCAAGAGCAACTATGCGGTGCCCATCGATGAGCCGCCCTTTGAGGGGTATGCCGTCTGCTGCGGGATAACCTTTACGTTTGGGGGTCTTAAGGTGGACCCTAAGACCTGCCAGGTGCTGCACGTTTCGGGTCGGCCGATACCCGGGCTTTACACGGCCGGGGAGATGCTGGGTGGGCTCTGGCACTGGAACTACCCTTCGGGTTCGGGGATGATGGCCGGGGCGACCTTCGGCCGGATTGCCGGGACCCAG
>DAOUCL010000317.1:0-7363 GCA_034432015.1 Dehalococcoidia bacterium | reverse complement strand
AGTGAGCCGCTACCCGACGGCCGAGTTCGTGCCCAGGGAGGCCCGGGGCCTGCCCTGGCCTTTGCCGGCTTCGGGGGAGGCGACGTTCTACCTGGTCGGGGATATGACCATCCACGGCACCACCCGGCCGGTCACCTGGGAAGTGACGGCAAAGTTTGCAGGCGACCAGGTAACCGGTACGGCGACAACGCGCTTCAAGTTCGGCGACTTCAACATGCAGGTTCCGCGGGTGGCGGTGGTTCTGAGCGTGGAGGACAATATCCGGCTGGAGGTCGACTTCACCTTTGCCCGGATTGCCACCTAACACCGGGCCATGGGGGCTTTCCCGGCGGCGGTTTGTGGCCGCCCTGTCGGGGCTGGTTATCCTGGCGGGATGCGGCTCGCCCGAACCCGACCTGAGCTGGGAAAGGGTTCGGGCTTCGGGCCGGCTGCGGGTTGCCCTTGACCCGAGCTACCCGCCCCTTTCGGACCTGGACTCGGCGGGGAAGCCCGTCGGCTTCGAGCCGGAGCTCTGCCACCGGCTGGCGGCCGAACTTAACCTCCGGCCCGAGTTTATTCTGGACTCCATCGAGGTGGTCGCCGACCTGGTCCTTACCGGGCGGGCCGACCTGGCCGCCGGCCTCAATCCCGGCCCCGAGCACAAAAAAGACTTTGCGTTTACAAGCCCCTACATCGACGTCGGGTATTTTCTTGTCCGGCCGGCCTCTGGCCGAGCGGACCGGCTGGGCTTTGAGGCGGCCGGCGAGGCCGAGGGGGCGGCCCGGGAGGCGGCCCGGCGGCACGGCCTGGAGCCGGTCCCTTTCGGTTCGGCCCGGGAGCTGGTCCGGGCCCTGGCGGCCGGGGAGGTGGGGGCGGCGGTGTTAAACTACGTGGCCGCCCGGCAGGCTTTAAGCCTTAACCCAGGGCTGGTCCTCGAACCCAATCCCCTCATCCCCCGGCCCCTGGCCCTGCTCCTCCGGGCCGAGGCCCGGGCCCTCCACGACCGGGTGGAAGGGGCCCTTCAGAGGCTAAAGGCGAGCGGGACGCTGGCGGCCTTAGAAAGCCGCTGGTTCGGGGGGCCCGCTTAAAACGCCGGACGGACCCCCCAAAGGGGTCCGTCCGGAAGCCGTAAGCGTCCGCTTATTAGGCCGATTCGTCCACCGGCTCGGTGGTTACCGGCCGGTCGTAGCGGTTAAGCAGGATAGGTTGGGCTCGCTTAAGGATGGTATCGGCGTTGATGATGCACTTGCGCACGTCCGGCCTAGACGGAAGCTCGTACATTACGTCGAGGAGGACGTCTTCGATGATGGTGCGGAGCCCCCGGGCCCCGGTCTTGTGCCGGAGGGCCTCTTCGGCCGCCGCCTCGAGGGCGTCCGGGGTGAAGATGAGCTCCACCTTGTCCAGGGCGAAGATCTTCTGATACTGCTTGACAACGGCGTTCTTCGGCTCGGTCAGAATCCGGACAAGGGCTTCTTTGTTGAGGCTTTCTAAGGTTACGATGATGGGTAGCCGACCGATGAATTCGGGGATCAGGCCGAATTCCAGCAGGTCGTCGGGGGTAACCTGGCGCAGCAGCTCGTCAACGGTCTCCGGCGTCCGCTTTTTCTCGTTGACGGCCGTAAACCCGATCCGCCGGTCCTTGTTAAGGCGGCGGGCGATGATCTTATCAAGCCCCTCAAAGGCTCCGCCGCAGATAAAGAGGATGTTCTGGGTGTTGATCTGAATGAACTCCTGGTGGGGGTGCTTGCGGCCCCCCTGGGGCGGGACGTTGGCGACGGTCCCCTCCAGGATCTTCAGCAGGGCCTGCTGGACCCCCTCCCCGGAGACGTCCCGGGTGATGGAGGGGTTCGGGCCCTTGCGGGCGATCTTGTCGATTTCGTCAATGTAAACGATGCCCCGCTCGGCCCGGGCCAGGTCGTAGTCGGCCGCCTGAATGAGCCGGAGGAGGATGTTCTCCACGTCCTCGCCGACATAGCCGGCCTCGGTCAGGGAGGTGGCGTCGGCGATGGTGAAGGGCACGTCCAGGATTTTGGCCAGGGTCTGGGCCAGCAGAGTCTTCCCGCAGCCCGTCGGCCCGATGAGCAGGATGTTGCTCTTCTGAAGCTCGACGTCGTCGATCTGGCCGCCCATCAAGATCCGCTTGTAGTGGTTGTAGACGGCCACTGACAGGACCTTCTTGGCCCGCTCCTGCCCGATGACGCACTGGCTGAGCTGTTCGTAGATCTGGCGGGGGGTCGGGATGTTAGTGGGAACCCCCCGGGGCTTCGGGGGCGGGGCCCCCTCCTCGTCAATGATCTCCCGGCAGAGGTCGACGCACTCGTCGCAGATGAAGACTGAGCCCGGCCCGGCAATGAGCCGCCGAACCTGGTCCTGGCTCTTGCCGCAGAAGGAGCAGTGGTACTGGACCCGTGAGTTGCGTGAGTTCGACATCCTCGACTCCGACTTCTCTGTAATACTAGGCGCCCCGGCCCGGTTTCGTCAAGACCTCATCAATAATACCGTACTCGACCGCCTGCTCGGGCGTCATGAAGAAGTCCCGGTCGGTGTCCTGGATAATCCGCTCCAGCGGCTGGCCGGTGTGGTGGGCCAGGATGCGGCGGATCTGGTCCTGCTGACGCAGGATCTCCTTGGCCATAATCTCCACGTCGGCCGCCGCTCCCCCGATGCTACCCACCTGGGCCTGGTGCATGTGGATGGTGGAGTGGGGTAGGGCAAACCGCTTGCCCTTGGCCCCGGCAGCCAGGAGCACCGTGGCCATGCTGGCGGCCATGCCCACGCAGATGGTCTGAACGTCCGGCCGAATGAGCTGCATCGTGTCGTAGATGGCTAGGCCGGCCGTAATTACCCCGCCCGGCGAGCTGATGTAAAGGTGGATATCCTTTTCCGGGTCCTCCCGGTCCAGGTAAAGGAGCTGGGCGATGATCAGGTTGGCAACCTGGTCGTTGATGGGCGTCCCGAGAAAGACGATGCGCTCCTTAAGCAGTAAGGAAAAGATGTCGTAGGCCCTTTCCCCACGGCCCGTCTGCTCGATGACCATGGGGATAATAGCCGAATGAATTTCAGGCAGATACAGTCCCTTCGTCATCTCCATTCCCCTCGCTTTTTTCGATTTCGGCGGCCGCCTCGGCCGGGGAGCTGGCAATAGCTACCAGCCGCTCCAGCGCCCGGCGCCGCCGGATGATATTCGCCAAATAATCACGGCCCTCGCCTTGGGTAAAGAGCCTGGTCAGCCGGTCCTCGGCCTCGTCCACCGGCACCCCCAGCTGGGCCGCCTCGGCCCGAATCTCCTCGTCCGTAACCTCGATCCCCTCGGCCTCGGCCGCCGCCTCCAGCACCAGCCGTTCGAGAAGGAGCCGGCGGGCCTGGGGCCGGAATTCCTCCCGGAGCTGCTCTTCGGTTCGGCCGGTCCCCCGCAGGTACTGGGCCAGGTTGAGGCGCATCTGGGCCAGCCGGTCGGCCAGGTCCTCCACCATCCGCTCCACCTGCTGTTCCACCATCACCGGCGGGATCTCCACGGTGGCGCCGGCGATGACCGCCTCCAGTACCCGCCGCCGGTACTCCTCTTCGGCCTGCTCCTGCCGCTGGCGGAGCAACTCCGACCGAATGTGCTCCCGGAGCCGGTCCAGGGTATCAAACTCTTCGGCAACCGTGCGGGCAAACTCGTCGTCCAGCTCCGGCAGCCGCTCAACCTTCACCTCATTAACCGTAACCTGGATGCGGGCCGTTTTGCCGGCCAGCTGCCCCACCTGGAAGTCCTCGGGGTAGGCCAGGGCGACCTCGAAGGTTTCGCCCTTGGCCCGACCGACCAGCTGGCCGCCGAAGCCGGGCGGGAAGAGGGCCGAATCCTGGCCGGCAACCAGCTCGTAGCCCTCCCGGCGGAGAAACTCGGCCTCGTCCACGTAGAGGACGACGTCGGCCACCACCCGGTCGCCCGGCTCGGCCGGACGGTCAACGGGCTCGAGGGTAGCGTAGCGCCGGCGCAGGTCTTCAAGCTGCTGGGCCAGCTCCGCTTCGGTCACTGTCACTTCCGGCCGCTCGACCCGCACCGAGCGGTAGTCGCCCAGCTCCACCTTGGGCTTGAGCTGGACCACCATCCGGATGGTGAGGGGCTCCAGCTGGGCAACCTCCACCGCCGAGCGGGCCAGAATATCGAGCCCTTCGCTGGCCTGGACCTGCTCCAGAATCCGGGGGGCCAGGTCGTTGAGGGCCTCTTCCATAAAGGCCTCCCGGCCCACAAACCGCTCAACAACCTGGATGGGGGCCTTGCCCGGCCGAAAACCCGGAATCCGAATCGACCCCACGAGACGCCGGTAAACTTTCCGCCTGGCGTCCTCAAATAGGGTCCGGTCAACTTCGACGTTTAAAGCAACCTGGGCTTCGCCGACTTTTTCGGTGGTAACCTTCACGGGCTGAACTCCGATTTCGGCACGAGATTTTAACTTAAGGCGCGGCTGCCCGGGTCCTGGGGTTTGGTCAGGCGGGTCTGGGTAAGCCTTTTGCCGCGCCCACAAGCATTATAACACTGCCGGCGACCGCCCCGCATCGCCGGGGCAGGTCGGCCGCCCCAGGCCCGGCTCGCCCCTTGACCCGGCCGGGTTGGCCGTCGCACAATAGGCTTGGAAAGCCACAAGCCGAAACGCAGCTTAACATGGGAATTCGCAATGGCAGATTCAGGCCCGACCAGGTGCGGGCCGAGCTTTTAAGGGTTCTGAACCGGTGGGGCCGGCTAGTGGAAAGCGACCTTAAGCGGATGATGGATATTCCCCTGGCCCTGCGCTTTGACGCCGACCTGCGGCAGGAGCTTGAGCGGGAAAATCTGGTTCGGGTCGAGCAGGTGGGCGACGAGCCGGTGCTGGTCATTACCGACGCCGGTCGGCAGTGGCTGGAGGCCTACCGACAGCGTCGGGCTCAGAAGGTCCGGCCCAAGGACCGGGGCCGGCGGCACCGGCGGCCGGCCGCCCCGGCTAATCGGGGGCCGGCTCCCGACTCTCCGCCGGCCGGAACCGAAAACGTTCCGGGCTGAGGACCGAAAGGTCCACCGGGGCCGCGCCCTTTAGGATCAGGTCGGCCATAACCATCCCGGCGGCCGGGCTGTGCTGAAACCCGTGGCCGCAGAATCCCACGGCCAGCCAGAAGTTTTCAAAGCCCGGCGCCCGGCCCACCACCGCCCGGCCGTCGGGGGTTAGGGGCCTCAACCCGGCCCAGCCCGTCTTAATGGCGGCCCGCTCAAAGATGGGGACCCGGCGGACCGCCTTCTCCACCAGTTCGGGAAGAATGGACCAGTCCACCGCCGCCTCAAAGTCGGGAACGACTCCCTCATCCCCGGGGCTCATCAAAATGCGGTCCTGGTCCGACCGGAAGTAAAACCCCGACCCCAGGTCGGCGACCAGGGGGGTCGGGTGCCTTATCCAGGGGAAGGAATCGGTTACGAAGATGTGGCGGCGGCGGGGCATTATCGGGATTTCGACCCCGGCCATGGCCCCCACCTCCCCGGCCCAGGGTCCGGCAGCGTTCACCACGTGGTGGGCCTCGAACCGGTCTTCGGGGGTTAAAACCGCCCGGATTCGCCCGTCGGTCACCTCGAGGCCGGTTACCCGAACCCCTTCAAGGATTTTCACGCCCCGGCGCCGGGCCTGGGCCACGTAGGCCTGAACCACCTCGTGGGGGCTGGCGTAGCCGTCGGTCGGGCACCAGGCGGCGGCCAGAACATCGTCAACCCGCACTTCGGGCACAAGCTCACGGACCTCTTCAGGCGAGATGAGCCGGGAGGGCACACCGAAACGGTTCTGTAAGGCGATGCGCCGCCGGTGCTCCTCGACCAGTTCGGGGGATGTCAAGAGGTAAAGATAGCCGACCTGCCGGTAGCCGCAGTCGACCCCCATCTCCTCCCGGAAGCGGCCGAAAAACTCGATGCTCCGCAAAGCGAACCAGATTTCGGTCTCGGTGGCAAATTGGGCCCGGATGCCCCCGGCCGCCTTGCTGGTGGTGGCCGCCCCAACGGTCCCCTGTTCTAAGAGAATCACATCCGGGCAGCCGGCCTTGGCCAGGTGGTAGGCGATGCTGGCCCCGATGGCCCCGCCCCCGATAATAGCCACGTGGGCGCCTTCAGCCATGTTCGGGTCCTCCTAGCCGGCGAAGCAGTTCGGCGTCATCCAGGCCCGTCACCTCGACAAGCTTTATTCGGGCCGCATGCCCGCGGCGGATGGCCACCGCCGATTCAGGCAGGCCCAGGGTTCGGGCCAAACCCCGGACCAGTCCGGCGTTGGCCCGCCCGGCCCGGGCGGGCTCGGCAACCCGAATCCGCAGGGTATCACCCTGCCAGCCGGCTATTTCGAACCGCCCTGCCCCGGGAATGACCCGAACCTTCAGCCGGCCCATCATGACCCGGTTCTGGCCCGGCGGGCCCCGGCCCCGTTAAGCAGGGCCACCCCGCACACCCGGTCCTTCTCCCCGACCCGCATCAGCTGGACCCCCTGGGTAGCCCGGCCCTGGGTCGGGACTTCGTCGGCCGGTATCCGGACGATGATTCCGCCTTCGGAGACGAGGAGCACCTCGGCCCCGGGGTAAACCAGGGTGCAGGCCGCCAGGGGTCCGGTGCGGCCGCTCACCTTGAAAGTGGTCACCCCGCCGGTTCCCCGCCCGTGGGTCGGGTATTCCGAAAGGGCCGTCTGTTTGCCGTAGCCCCGTTCGCTCACCACCAGCAGGCCGGCCTCGGGCCGGGCCACCTCGAGGCCCACCACCTCGTCGCCGTCGTCGAGGCGGATGCCCCTAACCCCGCCCGAGCCCCGCCCCGACCGGCGGACGTCGGCGGCCGCAAACCTGAGGGCCTTGCCTTGCCTTGTAACCAGGATAAGGTCGGCGTCCTCGGGGGCCAGGCGCACCCAGCCCAGTTCGTCCCCGGGCTCGAGGGCCATCCCGTTAAGGCCGGAGGGCCGGCAGTTGGCAAATTCGCCCAGGCTGAGGCGCTTAACCTCGCCCCTGCGGGTGGCCAGGACCAGGGACGCATCTCCGTTAAACTCCCGTACCGCCGCCAGCCCCGTTATCGTCTCCCCGGATTCGAGCCCGATTAGGTTTACCAGGGGCACGCCCCGGCCCTGCTTGCCGGCCTCGGGGACGTCAAAGCACCGGACGGCAAAGGCCCGGCCCCGGTTGCTGAAAAGTAGCAGGTAGTCGTGGGTATTGGCCACCAGCAGGTGGCGCAGGGCGTCGTCTTCCCGCATGACCGTGGCCGCAACCCCCCGGCCGCCCCGCCGCTGGGCCCGGTAAGTATCGGGTGGGAGCCGCTTGATGTAGCCCCGCTGGGTGATGGTGATGACCACTTCCTGGTCCGGGATAAGGTCTTCCTCGGTGAGCTCGGCCGCCTCCTCCAGGACGATGCGGGTCC
>DAOUCL010000316.1:0-3520 GCA_034432015.1 Dehalococcoidia bacterium | reverse complement strand
GGATTACCGGCTCTACCTTTGGGCCGGTATCAACGATTGGGGCGGAATTTCGCCCCTCACCCCGGACTTCATTAACCCGGAGGCCCCCTGGCCGAAGCTGGCGGAGCTTAAAGCCACCTGTCGGGCCGAAGGGTTTGAACTGAGGGAGCGGCTGGCCATCTACCCGGAATATATCAGGCCGGAGTTTGTGCCGGCCGGGCTTTGGCCTAAGGTTGCGGCCCTTACGGATGAAAAGGGCCTGGTCCGGCCGGAGCCGGAAGGACCTTACTGAGGAGGCCGAAGGATGGCTTTAACCGAGCTTTTCTCACGAATTGCCGGAGGCCTGGAGCCCGGGTTCGTCCGGATTCTGGAGCGGGCCCTGGCGGGGGAGGATATCACCGTGGCCGAGGCGGAGCGGCTCTTCGGGGCGAAAGGCCCCGAGATTAACGCCCTGGTGCTGGTGGCCGACGAGCTTCGACGCCGGCGGGTAGGGGATCTGGTAACGTATGTGGTTAACCGGAATATAAACTTTACCAACGTCTGCATAAAGCGGTGCGGCTTCTGCGCCTTCTCCCGGGGGCACCGGGAAGAAACTGCCTACTTTCTGCCTTTAGAAGAGGTGGTCCGCCGGGCAGTGGAAGCCCAGGAGCTCGGGGCCACCGAGGTGTGCATTCAGGCCGGCCTTCCGCCCAAACTGGACGGCTATTTTTACGTGGACCTCACCCGGGCCGTAAAACGGGCGGCCCCGAAGCTCCACATCCACGCCTTCTCCCCCGAGGAGGTGCTTTACGGCGCGGTCCGGGCAGGCTGCTCGGCGGAGGATTACCTCAAGGCCTTAAAGGAAGCGGGCTTAGGTTCGATTCCGGGAACGGCGGCGGAGATCCTGGATGACGAAGTGCGCCAAAGGATAAGCCCCGGGCGGATAAGCGTGAGCCGGTGGGTGGAGGTGATAACCACGGCCCATCGGCTGGGAATTCCGTCGACGGCCACTATCATGTACGGGCACGTCGAGACCGACCGGCACAAGGCGGCCCACCTGGGGCTCATCCGGGAGATTCAGCGGCAGACGGGCGGCTTCACGGAGTTTATCCCCCTCTCCTTCGTCCACGAGGAGGCCCCCATTTGGCGGAAAAGGCTGGTGGCCGGCGTCCGGCCCGGGGCCACGGGGGCGGAGGTGGTCAAAATGTACGCCGTAAGCCGGATTATGCTCAACAACTGGGTCCCCAATATCCAGGTCTCGTGGGTAAAAGAGGGGCCGAAATTTGCCCAGTTCTGCCTGAACGCCGGCGGCAACGACTTCATGGGAACCCTGATGAACGAGTCGATCTCAACGTCCGCCGGGGCCCCCTTCGGCCAGCGGCTGCGGCCCCGGGAGATGCGCCGCCTGATCCGGGATATCGGCCGGGTCCCGGCCGAGCGGACGACCACCTACCAGATTCTCCGGGTCTTCCCGGCCGACCAGGATGACCACTATGACCCCCTCGACCTTATCGACGACCTTTCGGCCGAGGCCCGGTTCGGGTCTTACCGGCAGTTACTCAACCAGCCGGAATTCCGCTACCGCGAGGTGATAACCCGCCGGTCACGACCAGGCTAATTTTAACCTCAAACGGGCGGAGGCTTCATGGTTATCGCCGACGTCCTGATGGGGTTCTGCTACGCCCGGAACCGGCCGGGCCAGGCTGGCGGCGGAGGCGGCCCTGGTCCTCGCCGCCCGGCTGAGCGTTCCCCTCCCCTTCAGCCTGGCATCGGCTACGGGGCAGACCTTCGGGGTGCTGCTGGTCAGGGCGGCTGCCTTGCCGGCTTCCCCTTCGGGGCGTTCGTAGCGGGCTGGCCCGCCGGGCGGGCCTGGGACCGGCGGCCGCTAAACCCCGGGGCTTCTCCCCTTCATTCCGGACGACCCGGTTAAGGTCGGCCTGGCCACCGCCGGGCGAATCCCGGGCCGACACCAGACCCGGCCGACCTGTTTGTGGAAAAATCCCCTTGACAGTAAGCCCGCCCTGCCCGTATAAAGGGGATAGTAAACCCAATATATTGGGGTCGGCCCCAGGATTCACCACAGTATATTGTGGGGCCGAGCCCAGTCCGCGGGCGGGTGCCCGGGAAGTCCGGTGAAAATCCGGCGCTGCCCCGCAGCGGTAACCGGGGACGAAAGCCACCGGATGCCACTGGCCCCGGCGGGGCCGGGAAGGCGTGGCGAGTAGGAGGATCCGGGAGCCCGAAGACCGGCCCGCCCGCGGTGGCGCCCGGCGACCTCGCGGGTGGGTCGGGGGCGCAGGCCGGACCGGTTCCCCGGGCCGGTTTGCCCTCTTTCCCCGCCCGGTCGCCCCACTAAAGACTACCAGGGAGGTGAAACCCGTGGTTTCGACCGGGCAACCCGTTGACCAGGAGGCCCTGGCGGTCCTCGCCGGGCTTGGGATTTCCGACCCGGCCGACCGGCTCCGGTCCGGGGGCTCCCTCGCCGAGCTCATTGAGCTGGCCGTCCAGAATATCGTCGAAGACCCGATTTATGAGCGGGCCGCCGCCAGGCTCTTTTTGCTTAAGCTCTACCGGGAGGTCTGGGACCGGGCTCCCTTCGATTACGCCAGCTATTTCCCCGGGTACATCCGGACCGGCGTCCGGCTGGGGGTCCTGGACCCGCGTCTTTTGGAGTTTGACCTGGGGCGGCTCGGCCGCGGGATCCGACCCGAGCGGGACCTTCTCCTGCCCTACATCGGCCTCTACACCCTCTACGACCGCTACCTGGTCCGGGAACCCGACACCGGCCGGGTGCTGGAAGCCCCCCAGGCCCTCTGGCTGCGGGTGGCCATGGGGCTGGCCCTCAATGAGGCCGAAGGCCGCCGGGAGGAGTGGGCCCTGCGCTTCTACGAGCTTATAAGCTCTTTGCGCTACCTGCCCAGCACCCCCACCCTCTTCAACAGCGGCACACCCCACCACCAGCTGGCCGCCTGTTATCTTTATGATGTTGGGGACAGCCTCGAGCAGATCCTGGAGGCGGCCGGAGAGTTCGGCCGGCTGGCCAAGTATGCCGGGGGCATCGGCACTTCGGTGGCCAAAATCCGGGCCATCGGGGCGCCGGTCAAGGGGATAAACGGCCGTAGCGGCGGCCTTATCCCCTTTTTGCACATGTATGATGCCCTCATCAAGTCGATAAGTCAGGGGGGCCGGCGGCGGGGCACCCTCTGCGCCTACATCGAGCCGTGGCACCTGGAAATCGAGGCCTTTCTGGACTTAAAGCGCAACTCCGGCGACCCCTACCTGCGCACCCCGTCCCTTAATACGGCCCTGTGGGTTCCCGATGAGTTCATGCGGCAGGTGGAGGCCGACGCCGACTGGTACCTTTTCGACCCGCTGTATGCCGGCGAGCTCACCGAGTGCTACGGGGCCGAGTTTTCCGCCCGCTACCGGGCCCTAATTGCCCGGGCCGAGGCCGGCGGGCTTCCGGCCCGGGCATGGCGGCGGGTAAGGGCCCGGGAGCTTTTTAACAAGATTCTGGCCGCCCTGATGGAGACGGGCCACCCCTGGCTTACGTTCAAGGATG
>DAOUCL010000315.1:0-12348 GCA_034432015.1 Dehalococcoidia bacterium | reverse complement strand
CCCGGGAATCCCCTTCAAGCTGGACGAGGCCGGGTGGGAGCTGGGCCGGGCGCCCCTGCTGGGAGAGCACAACGAGGCCGTTTACTGCGGCCGGCTTGGCTACTCCCGGGAGGACCTGGTCATCCTTCGGGACCGCAGTATCATTTAAGGACGGGCTGTAAAAATGGCCGAGGACGGCAGGCTTCCCCTCAGGGGAATAAGGGTCTTAGACCTCACCCACGTCTGGGCCGGGCCCTTGGCCATGCGGATTCTGGCCTCCTTTGGGGCCGAGGTCATCAAAGTAGAATCGACCCGCCGCTACGATATGTCCCGGGGGGAGGCGGTGGCCGGGCCGGGGGCCGGCCGGGTTTTTATCTACCCCAACGCCGACCCCGGCGACGAGCCCTGGAACCGGGAGGCCCGCTTCATCGAGCGCAACTACAACAAGTTGGGCCTTACCCTGGACCTCACCCGCCCGGCCGGGGTCGACCTCTTTAAGCGGCTCGTCCGGGTAAGCGATGTGGTCGCCGAGAGCTTCCGGGTCGGGGTTATGGCCAACTTCGGCCTCGACTACGCCCGGCTCCGGGCCGTAAAACCGGACGTCATCATGGTCTCCCTCTCCAGCCAGGGCCAGACGGGCCCCGAAAGCGGCTACGGGTCCTTTGGGGCCGTCCTGGAGCAGACGGGGGGGCTGGCCGCGATAACGGGCTACGAGCCCGACGCCCCCACGGCCACCGGCACCTTCATTCCCGACCCGGTGGTGGCTGCCCTGGCGGCCGGACTGGTGGTGGCCGCCCTCCACTTCCGGCGCCGGACCGGCCTGGGCCTTTACATCGACCTCTCCCAGCGGGAGACCGTAACGGCCATTGTCGGCGAGGTGATTATGGACTACGTAATGAACGGCCGGGTCCGGCGACCTGTGGGCAACCGCCACCCGACCATGGCCCCCCACGGGGTCTACCCCTGCGCCGGGGAAGACCGCTGGATAGCCATCGCCGTCGAAGACGACGCCCAGTTTGCCGCCCTCTGCCGGCTGATGGGCCGGCCCGACCTCGCCGCCGACCCCCGGTTTGCCGACGTAGTTTCCCGCCGCCGGAATCAGGACCAGCTTGACCCCATTATCGCCGAGTGGACCCGGCAACACGACCACCTGGACCTGATGTACCGGCTCCAGGGCGCCGGGGTGCCTGCCGGGGCCGTCCTCGACGGCCGGGAGCTGCTGGCCGACCCCCACCTCAGGGCCCGGGGCTTTTTCCGGGAGCTGGACCAGCCGGGGGTCGGCCGCTACCCGGTAAGCTTCGGGGGCCTTAAGCTCCACCGGACCCCGGCCCGGATCCTCCGGCCGGCCCCCCGCCTCGGGGAGCATAACGAGTATATTTTAGGGGGGCTACTGGGACTGAGCGGGGAGGAGATCCGGGCCCTGGAAAGGGAAGGGGTTATCGGCCGGGTCCCGGTGGCCGCATCCCGAAGGGAGGCGGAAAGTGCCAACGATTAGGCGGCGAGACTTCACCCTGGGGGTTGTGGCCGGCCTGTTGGCTTTGCTGATTTTCGGCGACGACCTGCGCCTGCTCCTGCTGGAAAGGCTCAACCCCCCGGCGGCCGCCGCCGAACACTACGGGCGGGCCCTGCAACTGATGGACGAGGGCCGCCGCCAGGCCGCCATCGACGAGCTCACCCGCTCCATCGAGCTTAACCCTACCGACCCGAAACTTTACGACCTTCGGGCCCACCTCTACGCCGCCACCGGTCGGCCGGGTAAGGCGATGGAAGATATGGCCCGGGCCCTCCAGCTGGACCCGTCCCTGGCCCAGAACCGCTACCCGCCGGCCCAACAGCCACCCCCCGGCGGGGGCCAGGCCCAGTGCGACCCCTCGGCCGTCACCGACCCGGAGCTAAACCCCGAGTGCGTCCCGGCCGGGGGCCAGGCGGGGCCGGGTGAGGGGGGCCAGATACCCCACTGAAAAGGAGGGAACAATGGCGAGTGGCAAAATCCTTGTCTTAAACCCGACGGCCGAGATGCGGGTCAAGGAGCGCCCCATCGCCCCCAGGCCCGATTCCCTGGTTGGGAAGCGGGTGGGGATCCTCTGGAACGGCAAGCCCAACGCCGACCTGCTGCTGGACCGGGTCGGGGAGCTTCTGGGGGAAAGGTTCGGGGCCGTCGTAACGGTCCGGGTGGTCAAGCCCAACGTCAGCGCCCCGGCCCCGCCGGACGTTATTCAGAAGCTGATTCAAGAGTGCGACGTGGTCGTCAACGCCATCGGCGACTGAGGGTCGTGCACGTCGTGGAGTGTCCACGACTCGGTCGAGCTGGAAAGCCACGGGGTGCCGACGGCCACCATCTGCACCGACGAGTTTGTCAGCCTGGGCCGGGCCGAGGCCCAGGCCCTGGGGATGCCGGGCCTTCCCCTGGTGGTCATTCCCCACCCGTTGGGGGGCCTGCGGCCGGAGGAAGTCCGGGCCCGGGCCGAGGCGGCCGTCGACGGGGTGGTTTACGTCCTCACCCAGCCGGCCGAAAAGCTTTCGGCCGAATACCGGGAGCAGAAGGTGGAGCCTAAAAGCAAATTCCGGCCAAAACCCCTCTTCGCCTAGGCCCGGAGGTTGAAGTGTCCCTTAACGAGACCGTCGCCCAGATCCTTAAAGGCTCGGCGGATACCCACCTCCACGCCGCCCCTGACCCCTACATCGAGCGGCGGCTGGACGTCATCGACGTGGCCCGGCAGGCGGCCGAGGCCGGGATGGGGGCCATCGTCCTTAAGAGCCACGAGTTTTGCACCGCCCCACTGGCCGCCCTGGCGCGCCGGGTCGTCCCGGAGATTGAGGTTTTCGGGGCGGTGAGCCTGGACCTGGAGGTCGGAGGGCTTAACCCGGCGGTGGTGGAAATGGCCGGACGGATGGGGAGCAAGGTGGTGTGGTTTCCCACCTTCTCGGCCCGGGCCTGGGTGCGGCGGACCCGGCCCGAAGGCGACGGTCAGACGGTCTTCGACGAGGCCGGCCGCCTGAAGCCGGTGGTCTTTGAGGTCCTGGAGCTGATTAAAAAATACGATATGGTCCTGGCCACCGGCCACCTGGGCCTGGACGAACAGCTGGCCCTCATCCGGGAGGCCCGTCGCCGGGGGATTGAAAAGATCGTCGCCACCCACGCCTTCACCGTGGCCGGGCCCGAAGAACAGCTGGGGCTGGCCGAGGCCGGGGCCATCATCGAGCACTGCTTTATGTACCTTCTGCCTACCACCAGGACGGTGCTGGCCGGAACCCCGGCCCCCCGGCTGGACCCGGAAACCCTTCTGGGGGCCATCCGGCTGGTGGGGCCCGAGCGCTGCCTCATCTCCACCGACCTGGGCCAGGCTCACAACCTGCCCCCCACCGAAGGGTTCCGGATGTTTATCGCCCTGCTCTTGCGGGAAGGATTGGACCCCAAGCAGGTCGAGCGGATGGCTAAGACCAACCCCCGCAACCTGCTCGGCCTCTAGGCCGGCCGGCGTGGTATAATACGTGGTATAATACTCGGTGAGAATAAATTTATGGTAAAGTCGCGCCCCCACAGGGTGCCTAAGCCTTCCGCTATGGATGCCCTTATCGCCGAGTTTGCCGCCCGATACCCGTTCAACCTGGACGATTTCCAGGTGGAGGCCATCCGGGAGCTCGCCAACCGGCGCTCGGTCCTGGTGGCCGCCCCGACGGGGACCGGCAAGACCGTGGTGGCCGAGTTTGCGGTCTTCCTGGCCTTACGGGAGGGTTTGCGCGCCTTTTACACCGCCCCCATCAAGGCCCTCTCCAACCAGAAGTTCCGGGACTTCCGGGAGCAGTACGGCCCCGGGCTGGTGGGCGTGATGACGGGGGATATCGTCGAGAACCCCGCGGGCCAGGTGGTGGTCATGACCACCGAGGTCCTGCGCAATATGTTGCTGCAGACCCCCCAGGAGCTGGAGCAGGTGGGGATCGTCGTCTTCGACGAGATCCACTACCTGGCCGACCCCGAGCGGGGAACCACCTGGGAAGAGGCCATTATCTGCCTGCCCAAGCATATCCAGCTCGTCTGCCTCTCGGCCACGGTTTCCAATGCCGCCGAGCTGGCCGAATGGATAAGCCGGGTTCACCGGCCCATCGGTCTGGTCTTTCACAACGAGCGGGCCGTTCCCCTGGAGCACTATTATTTCTACAAGGGCCGCCTCCACAAGTTTCTTACTGCCGACGGCCGGGTCGTGCGCACCTTCCCGGGGGTGGGGGGCGAGTACCGGCGCCGGAACCGGAACGGCCGGCCCGCCCCGGAGCCCAGCCCCGTGGAGGTGCTGACCAGCCTGAGGTCGGAGGGCCTTCTGCCGGCCATTTACTTCCTCTTCAGCCGACGGGCCACCGAAGAGGCGGCCGAAGAGGCGGCCCAGCGCTCCTTCTTCCCGGCCCGGGGGGCCCGCCGGCAGGTGGAGGAGGTGGTGGCCGATTACCTGGACCGGCTGGCGCCTGAGGACCGGCGGCTGGCCCAGGTGGTGAAGCTCACCCGCTGCCTGGAGCGGGGGGTCGCCTTCCACCACGCCGGCCTGCTTCCCCTGCTGAAGGTGATGGTGGAAGAGCTCTTCAACGCCGGCCTGATCGGGGTGGTTTTCGCCACCGACACCCTCGCCCTGGGGATTAACATGCCGGCCAAGACTGTGGTCATCGGCGAGTTTACCAAGTATGACGGCGAGAGCCGCCGGACCCTTACCCCCAACGAGTACCAGCAGATGACCGGCCGGGCCGGCCGGCGGGGGCTCGACGAGCGGGGCCACTCGGTTATCCTCTATTCCCCGTGGGTGGCTTTTGAGGAGGTGCTGGAGGTGGCCACCGCGCCCCTCTACCCGGTGGAGAGCGCCTTCCGGGTCCGGTACAATACCATCCTGAACCTGTGGCTCCGGGCCGGCAGCGACCGGCAGGCGGTGAAGCGCATCGAATGGCTCCTTGACTCCAGCTTCCGGCAGTTCCAGCTGGAGCGGCAGCTACGCCTGTTGGAGGAGGAGCTGGCCGAAATTTCCCAGGGCCACTCCGAAATGACCCGACGGGCCCGCCGCCTCGCCGGACAGATTGACCGACTGCCCTTGCGGCAGAATCAGGCGATGCTTCGGAGCGCCATCCGGACCCTCCGGCAGTTCGGCTATGTCCAGGCCCATTACGTGACGGACAAGGGGATGATGCTGGCCGACATCTTCGACCCGAACGGCCTGGTCATCGTGGAGGCCCTCTATAACGGCTACCTGGATATCCTCGAGCCCCTGGAGCTGGCCGAGGCCCTGAGCTGGTTCGCCTTCGACCGGGATGTCTATTTCTTTAACCGCCTCAGCCTGCCGCCCCACCTGCGCCAGCTCCGGCGGGAGCTGGACCGGCTCCAGCGCCAGGTTATCGCCGCCGAGGAGCGCAACGGGCTGGTGCTCACCCCCGGCTTCACCCCCAGGTTCTGGGGGGTGGTGCTGGTCTGGGGCCAGGGCGAGCCCCTGAGCACCCTGGTGGACCGGACGGGCCTGCCCGAGGGCGACCTGATCCTGGCCATCAATAAGACCCTCGACCTGATGCGGCAGGTCCGGGACATGGTTCAGCACAACCTGGCCTTGATGCCCGCCCTCGGCCCCGCCTTGCTGGACCGGCTCCAAACGGCCGACGCCACCCTGCGCCGGGGCATCCTGGAGCAGTCCCTCCGGGCGATGGACCCCCGGCCGGCCGAGGCCGCCGGAGTTGGGGCCGCCGGTTCGTCGCGGTGATTGTTGGGCTGGTCGCGGATATCCACGCCAACCTGGCCGCCTTCGAGGCCGTCCTAAACCACCTGCGGCAGACCTACGGCCCGCCGGATCTTTTCTGGTGCCTGGGGGATGTGGTCGGCTACGGCCCCGACCCAAACGAGTGTATCGACCTTCTCCGGCAGTTCAACCTGGTGGGGGTGGTGGGCAACCACGACCTGGTGGCGATCGGTCTGCTGGAACCGGACCTTTTCAACCCCGACGCCAGGGCGGCGGCCCTCTGGACGGCCCAGGTTCTTCGGCCGGATAACAAACTCTTCTTACAGAATCTGCCCCAGCGGGCCGTTCAGGACGACTTTACCCTGGTCCACGGGAGCCCCAGGTCCCCCGTCTGGGAGTATCTCTTGACGGTTTCGGCGGCCTGCGAAAACTTTCGGCATTTTGAAACCCGGTTCTGCCTCATCGGCCACAGCCACATCCCCCTCATCTTCGCCCTCAACCCGAATACGGGCAACTGCGTCCAAACGGAGGTGCCGCCGGTTCTGGACCTTACCAAGGTCCGGGGCCGGCTGATTATTAACCCCGGCAGCGTGGGTCAGCCCCGGGACCGGGACCCCCGCGCCGCCTACGCCGTCTTGGATACCGAAAGGCAGACCCTTTACCACCACCGGGTTGAGTACAATATTCGGCAGACGGCCGAAAAGATGCTGAGGCTGGGCTTGCCCGAGCGGCTGGCCATCCGCCTAAACTACGGGATCTGATGGCCCCGGCGGTCCTGATGGGACTTCTTTACGGGGGCCTGGGGAATCTGCTGGCCGACCTGAGCCTTTACGGTTTTGATATCGGCCGGCTCAGGGGGGGACTTCTTTCGGCCCGGGGGCTGGCCGTGACTTTTTGGGGCCTGGCCTTCGTCGTTGTGGCCTGGCATCGGGCAGAGGGTGAGCTCGCCTCCCTGGTCCGACACCTGGCCCTGGGCCTGCCCCTCCTGGGGATAACGGCGGCCGACCTGGAGGCCCGCCTCATCCCGAATCGGCTCGTCCTGGGCGGGGTGGCGGTGGGGCTGGGCTTTGGGGCGGCCGAGGGGCGGCTCATCGGCACGGCCGCCGGGGCCCTGGCCGGCCTGGGCCTCTTCGGCCTAGCTTACCTGGTGGGAAACCGGCTCTACCCGGGAGGCCTGGGAGCCGGGGATGTGAAGCTGGCCGGCCTTATCGGGTTGGAGTTGGGCTTTCCGGCCGGCCTTTCGGCCCTGTTCCTGGGGGTGGTCCTGGGTGGGGTTGGGGCCCTGGTTCTGCTGGCCGCGGGGGTCCGGCGCCTCAAGGACCCCATCCCGTACGGGCCGTTTCTCTGCGCCGGGGCCGCCGTTACTTTGCTGACAACGTAAGGAAGCCCCGACGGTGCGCAGCCTGATTCTGCTTACGGCCGTTGCGGCCGTGGCCTTCAGCCTGGCCCTGGGTATTTCGGCGGCGGGCCTTCTGGCCCTGGAAAACACCATCGCCTCCGAAGCCGAACTTCTCCCCCTGGTGCTCCTCTGGGTCGGGGGCGTGGTCCTGGTGGTGGCGGCCCTGGCGGTGGCGGCCGTCGGCTGGGTTGCCCGGCGTTCCGGCCGGTCCCCGGCGGTTCCCGGGGAGTTCTGGTCCAACCTCCAGCGGCGGTATGGGGGCACCTTCCGGCTGGCCGGGTACCGGCCGGTAGGGCTGGTCGACGGCCGCTACCGGGGCCTTCCCCTGGAGGTGGTCCGGCCCGAGCCGGCCTCGGAGGCGCCTTCGGGGGCGGTCCGCCTGGCGGGCGGGGGCAACCTTGGGGCCGACTGGGAGCTGGTGGCCGAAGGGGGCCGGCTGGTTTTAAAGTCGGCGGACCCCGCCTGGGCCCAACGCCTCGCCGGGGCGGGAATTATCCGCCTCTGGGAGCCCTTTGCCCCCGGCCTGGGGCGGCTGGGCTACTCCGCCGGGGGCGCCACCCTCACCTACGAAGGGGCCCTGCCCGAAGGGCCGGAGGTCTTCGAAGGGCTCCTTTCGGCCATGGCCCAGACCCTCACCGCCGTGGCCTACACCGCCGGACGGCCGGCAGGCTAGAGGACCTGATGGGCCCGCCGGACGAACTCGGCGTAGACCCGGCGGGCCGTCAGGAGCTGGTCCACCGGCAGGTGCTCCTCGGGGGTGTGGGCGAACCTTTCGTCCCCGGGGCCGTAGCCCAGGGTCGTCAGGCCGAACTCGTTGGCGATGAAGGTCCCGTCGGTGCCGAACCGCCAGGCCCCAAAGCTTACAGGCCGCCCGGCCGCCTCCTCCGCCACGGCCTTAAGGAGCTGGGCGGCCGGGTGCTCCGGCGGCGTAAGGAAGGGGGGCATGTTCTTGGTTCGGCGCAGTTCGGCCCGGAAGTTGGGCACCTCCCGCCCCAGGCGGCCCAGAATGGCCTGCAGGTCGGCCTCCGGCCGCTCCGGGGGCTCCCCGGGCAGGTACCGGACGTCCAGGGTTAGGTCGCACCGGTCGGGGACCACGCTCAGCCGGCCCGGGGAACAGCTTATCCGGGTTACGGCGTAGGAGCAGCGGCCGGCCACCGGATGCTCGGGCAGGGGCAGGGTTGGGAGGGCCCGGATAACCTCGGCCATCAGGTAGACGGCGTTTACGCCCCGGTCCGGGTTGCTGGCATGGGCGGTGCGGCCGAGGGTGGTAAGTTCGAACTCCAGCCGGCCCCGGTGGCCCAGGTAGACGTTGCCGTTGGTGGCCTCCCCCACCACCGCCACCGCCGGCCGCTCCCCCCGGGCCAGCAGGTGACGTACGGCGGCCCGGGCCCCGAAGCCGACGGCCGGCTCCTCCTGGACCACCGCCGTGAAGAGCAGCCGGCCGGCAAAACCCGTCCGGCGCAGGTCGTCGACGGCGGCCACCATGGCGGCCAGGGCCCCCTTCATGTCCATGGCGGCCCGGCCGTAAATCACCCGGCCGGGGACCCCAAACCGGGCCCCGTCGACGATGGCCCCCGAGTACGGGTCGGGCATGTCGCCGGGGTCGACGTGGTCCAGGTGGCCGTTGAAAAGGACGGTGGGCCCGGGGGCGCCCCCATCCAGAATCCCCAGGACGTTGCCCACGTCGTCTACCCACACCTCGTCCAGCCGGCCCTTAAGCTCCCGGACCAGTAGCTCGGCCAGCGGCCCCTCCTCGTAGGTGGGGCTGGGGGTTCGGACCATTTCCTGGGCCAGGGCGATAAGCTCTTCGTCCGTCATTTAAAACAACCTCAACTGCTCGGCCGGCACGGGCCGGGCCGGTTTGGCGGTCGGCTTCGGGAAGAGGCGGTCGAATTCGGCGGGGTCTTTAAAGAGGGGACGGAACCTGAGGGCCATATCGTAAAGCCGCCTTTTAAGATAGGCCCGGTCCTCGTCCCCGGCGTATGCATCGACGGGGGCCAGGCTGCCGTCGGCCCGCTGGTACACCATAATCCGCTCCCCCGGGTGCTTCCCGGCGGCGGCCTGGGCCAGCCGGCGCAGGTTCGGGCTGGTGAAGGTTTTGGGGGTGACTGACTCCAGGCGCCCGAAGTCCTTGGGGCGGAGGGCTCCCGCCTCCACCTGCCCCAGCCAGTAGCGGTACCGTTCGGCGGCGGCCTCGGGCCCCCCGCTGAAAAAGGCCCGGGCGGCCTCCTCAACAAACTGCCTCAAGAACCGCTCGTCCCGCCGGCTCCGCAGCCCCGAGCCCTTCACCACCAGGCTTCCGTCCTCGGTGAGCAGAATGTAGTTTTTGGCCTTCAGGGCGAGCATCCCGGCGAAGCGGCCCTCCCAGGCGAGGCGGATCCCGGGCGGTAGCCGCCGGTTGATATCCTCCACTAGGGCCGAGTCAAATTCGGGGCCGGCCCCGGGCGGGGGTACAAAGTAGGCCCCGTCCGTGTCCACTTCGATAACCGTCGCCCCGGCCTCCTCCAGCCAGCCGACAACCTGCTTGATAATGTCCTGCCCAACCTGGGTGACCTGGGCCGCCGCCCGGTAATCGTTGAAGTTGGCCCGGGCATACCCCAGGTAGCCGTAGAAGGAGTTGATGAGCCGCTTAAGGGCGGCCTGGCGGCCGTTCCAGTAGGCCCACTCGGCCCCCCGGGCCGACCGCATCCGCTCTTTGGCCTCCAGGCGCCGTTCGGTAAGAACCCGGAGCAGGGTCAGGAATACCCCGGCCCCATCCCGGGCCGGGCCGATGTTGTAGGCCAGCATGATGCTGGGGTAAAGGCTTTCAATATCCACCTTCACCACCGGCCCGAAAACCCCGGCCTGGCGCAGCTCGGTGTAGCCCCCGGGGTAGGACACCGGTAGCTCCGGCCGGGGGATCCCCCGGCCCATGGCCAGGTACGCCCGGACCATCAGGGAGTTGATCTTCTCGCCCGTCCCGCCGGCGGTGACGTCCTCGAAGCTGTGGGGCACAATCTGGGCCTGGTAAAAGTCGGTAGGCAGGAGCAGTTCGGCCAGGGCCCCCACATCCCGAACGTCGTCCAAAACATACTCGGCCAGCCGGATGGGCTCCTTCTGCCAGGCGGCCTCGATCTCCGTCCAGTGAAGGGTGGTCCGGCCTTCCCGGCCGATGCCCAGGGCCCCCAAAACGGCCTTAAGGCTGTAGCTTTCCAGCTCGTTGCCCACGTCGTACCGGTGGACCAGGTGCATGGTGTCCACCACATGCCGGCCGTAAACCCGGGCCGGCAGGAACCGGAAGGCCTTAGGCCCCACCCGGTACTGCCGGGCCGCCGGGCTCAGCCGCACCGCCGACCCGTCCCGACCCCAGTTGAGGGTCAGGCCCAGGGCCTGGGCCCGGCCCACCAGGTAGGGCAAGTCGAAGGCGAAGATGTTGTGGCCCTCGATGATGTCCGGGTCGATGCGGCACACCGCCTCGGTAAGGTCGGTCAGAAGCTGGGCCTCCGGCTCGCCCTTAACCCCCAATACCAGCTCGGTGCCCCGGCCGTCCCGGAGGGCCACGGCCAGCACCCGGGCGCCCGGGGCCGCCGGGTCCAGGGTGGAGCTTTCGATGTCGAGGGCAACCCGGACCAGGTCCTCGAAGCGGAGGCCGTAAAAGAGGGCCGCCCCCTCGGCGACCAGAAACTGCTCGGCGGCCGAGGGCGGGGCTAAAAAGTCCTCCGTCTCCCGGGCCAGCTGGCTTCGGGCCGACCGCCAGGCGGCCCAGTCGGGGAACCGGACCAGGCAGTTGAGCTCCCCGTCCTTAAGCCTTTCGACCCGGGCCGAGCCTGCCGGAACCGGGGCGCCCCCGGGGAGGAGAATCCAGGGCCCGAAGGGAACGGCTTCGGCCGTTACCCGGGAGCCTTCCCGGATGTAAAGCCGGACCCCCTCGGGTGCCCCCTCCACGGCCACCAGCCCCGGCCGGGGATTAACCCCGTAAAGTAGCCGTTCGGGGTCGAGCCGTTCCGTCATCCCTTCGCTTTTAACGTCCGGGCGACCTCGGCCGCAAATTCCCGGGTGCTTGCCCGGCCGCCCAGGTCCGGGGTTCGGACCTTGCCCGCCCCGAGGACTTCCTCCAGGGCTTCCAGGACGGCGGCGGCCGCTTCCGCCTGGCCCAGGTGCTCCAGCATCAGGGCCCCGGCCCAGATGGCCCCGGTGGGGTTGGCGATGCCCTTGCCGGCGATGTCCGGGGCGGACCCGTGGACGGGTTCGAAAAGGCCAGGAAAGCGGCCTTCCGGGTCCAGGTTGGCGCTGGCGGCCAGGCCCAGGCCCCCGGTGATGGCCGCGGCCAGGTCGGTCAGGATGTCCATGAACAGGTTGGAGCCCACCACCACGTCGAAGGCCTCGGGCTTGAGGACGAAATAATAAGCGGCGGCGTCCACCAGCACCCGCCAGACCTCCACGTCGGGGTACTCCCGGCCCACCGCGGCCGTAACCTCGTCCCAGAAGGGCATGCTGTACTGAAAGGCGTTGGACTTGGTGACGCTGGCCAGCCGGCGGTTCCGTCGGCGGGCCAGGTCGAAGGCGTACCGGACGACCCGCTCGACCCCCTTGCGGGTGAAGACGTCGGCCTGGACGGCCACCTCGAAATCGAAGCCCCGGTGCACCCGGCCCCCGACACCGCAGTACTCCCCCTCGGTGTTTTCCCGGACGCACACCATGTCGATGCTGCCGGCCTCCCGGCCGGCCAGGGGGGAGCGGACACCCCGGAGCAACCTCACCGGCCGCAAGTTGACATAAAGGTCGAAATTTTGGCGGATAGGGAGGAGCAGACCCCAGAGGGAGACGTGGTCGGGGACGGCCGGGTCCCCGACGGCCCCGAGGAAGATGGCTTCGCTTTCCCGGAGGCGGTCTAAGCCGTCTTCGGGCATCATCCGGCCCGTCTTTAAGTAATAGCCGCACCCCCAGTCGTAGTAGACCGGGTCCAGCCGGAAGCCGCCGTGGGCCTCGGCCGCGGCCGTGAGCACCTCCCAGGCCGCCGGAATCACCTCCGGCCCGACCCCATCCCCGGGGATGACCGCAATACGGTAGGTGGTCACGGCCCGCCCCCTTATCTCAGGGACTCCAAGTACCTTTCCCAGGCGGCCAGTGTCTCCCGGATGGCGGCCGTCACCTGTTCCGGGTCCACCGCCGCCCATTCGGCCTCGAAGAGGGGAAGGGGTTGGGGCGGAACCACCAGGTTAAGGCGCTCTTTCGTCCGGTAAAAAGCCCGCAGAAGTTCCCGCTGCTCTTCCAGGGGGGCCGGCAAGG
>DAOUCL010000314.1:0-39385 GCA_034432015.1 Dehalococcoidia bacterium | reverse complement strand
GAACTCAGACACCTCAAACACCTCCTCGGCAAAAGTTGCTACCTGAGCCTGCGGCCCAAGCCGAAAAATTATATTTGCGGCCCCTGCATTCCTGCAACCGGCACAGGATATAGGCCACGGCCAAGCGCCTGGGGCGCTTGACCCTGAACCGGGCGAGGGCCCGCGGCCGGTGCCGCCCTGAGCAGACTTCGACCTCATCCCGGAAAGGCCCACCGGCAAGGGGTAATTTATTAAGTTTTTGACCGGCGGCAGGCCGGTAGGGGGTCCGGGGCCCCACGGCCCCGGCTCACACTTCGGACGGTTCCCGGGGGCCAGGTTACCGTCCCCGTCGCCATCGGCCGGGCCCCGGGAACTTTGTCGTCTTCGAGTCGGGGGAGGCCGGGCGGGCGAGGGTTCTCCCGCTCCAGCGTCGGCGGCTTTCCGAGCTGAGTGGGGTCCCGCCGCCAATCCGGCTTTATTGGGGAAGGAGGCCGTCCGGACCTCGGCGAAGCCCAGGCTCCGGGTTGACGCCAACGTTATTCTCCGGTTTCTTACCGCTTCGCCCGAGGAGCCGGCCGAGCGCGCCCGGGCGATTACGGGGCGGGACGGGCTAAGAGGAGGCGGCCCTGGTCGTTAGGGCCCACCACAAAGCGCCTTTTGTCGGGGCGCCGGGCACAGGGCCCGGCAGTTTCGGGCCTAACCGAAGGGCCCGCCCAAATATGGTTGCGGCCGGCCGGAAAATGTTAAACTTAACCCCGGTGTTAACTGCGCTCAACGGAGCTGAAAGATGCCAGCGGTAGTCGTCGTTGGGGGCCAGTGGGGCGACGAGGGCAAGGGCCGAATTGTGGACCTGCTCTCCCGGGATGCGGCCGTGGTCGCCCGCTTTAACGGCGGGGACAACGCCGGTCACACCATCGTAAACGAGCTGGGGGAATTTGCCCTCCACCTGGTGCCCGCCGGCATCTTTTACCCCCAGACCCGGTGCGTTATCGGCAACGGGGTGGTGGTTAACCCGAAGGTTTTGCTGGAGGAGCTGGGTCTTTTGGCCTCCCGGGGGGTAGACATCTCCCGGGTAGCCGTGAGCGACCGGGCCCACGTGGTCATGCCCTACCACCTGGAGCTGGAGCGGCTGGAAGAAGAGGCCCAGGGGGCGGCGGCCATCGGGACCACCCGCCGGGGCATCGGCCCTTGCTACGCCGATAAGGCCGCCCGGCTGGGCATCCGCATGGGAGACCTCACCGACCCCGACGCCTTTATACCCCGGCTAAAGTTCGTCCTGGAACATAAAAACAAGGTCCTCGAACGGGTTTACGGGGCCAAACCCTTCGACTGGCAGCAACTTGCCGATGAGTACCTGGCCTACGGGGAACGCCTCAAGCCCTTTATCCGGGACACCAGCCTTATCGTTCTGCAGGCCCTGGCGCGGGGCGACCGCGTCCTGTTGGAGGGCGCCCAGGGCACCCTCCTGGACCTTGACTACGGCACCTACCCCTACGTAACCTCCTCGTCCACCGGCGCCGGGGGCGCCTGCCTCGGGGTGGGAATCGGCCCCACCCAGATATCCCACACCCTGGGGGTTTTTAAGGCCTACGTCACCCGGGTGGGTGCCGGCCCCATGCCCACTGAGCTTGCCGATGAGGTGGGGCAGCTCCTGCGGGAGCGGGCCCGGGAGTACGGGGCCACCACCGGCCGGCCCCGCCGCTGCGGCTGGTTCGACGCCGTCCTGGCCCGCTTCAGCGCCCGGGTGAACGACCTCACCAGCATCGCCATTACCCGCCTCGACATCCTCGACGTCTTCGACCGGATTAAGGTCTGCGTCGCCTACCAGACTGACGGGGTCGTATCCGAAGAGTTCCCCACCAGCGCCGCCCGCCTGGCCGCCGTCCGGCCCGTCTACGAGGAGCTTCCCGGCTGGCTCACGGACACCAGTGGGGTCCGGCGCTTCGAAGACCTGCCCCCCAACGCCCAGCGCTACGTGCGGCGGCTGGAGGAGCTGGTGGGCCGACCGGTAAGCCTGGTGAGCGTCGGGCCCGAGCGCAACCAGGTAATTCCCCTGCGGCCCATCCCTTAAGCCCGGTCCGCCCCCCTGGGCTCCAGCAGGACCACCTGGGGCTCCTCGGGTAGCTCTCGGCGGGTGATGTGGAGGCGGGGGCGGGGCTGCACGGCCTCCTGCCCAACCTCGTGGAGAAACCGCTCGACCGGCTCCAGGGTCGTTTTCAGGCCGGGGATCCGGTAGTGCATGGGGATGATGATGCTCGGCTCCAGAAGGCTTATCACCTCGGCGGCCTCGGCCGGGCCGATGGTGGAGTGGTTGCCTACGGGGATGAGCAGGATGTCGATCTTGGGCAGGGCCTCCACCTGGTCCGGGGTAAGGACGTGGCCCAGGTCCCCCAGGTGGCAGAGGGTGAGGTCTTCGGCCTCGAAGACAAACACGGTGTTCCGGCCGAGGCGTTTCCCCCCCTCGTTGTCGTGGAAGGTGGGAATGCCGGTGATAAAAACCCCCTGAATCTCGTACTCGCCCGGTCCGTCCACCACCTTCGCCCCGGGCACCGCCTCCACGTTGCCGTGGCCCGGGTGGTAGTGGCTGACGGTGACGATGTCGGCCGTCTGCCGGGGGAGGGAAAGGCCGACCCGCCGGTCGTAGGGGTCGGTGATGACGGTGGCCTCCCGGGCCCGAATCCTAAAACAGGCGTGGCCGAACCAGCTAAGCTCCACCTTATACCACCGTTACCCGGGATCCCCGTTCCCCCCGGGTCACCTCGACCCGGACGGGGAACCGGTCCTTTAAATCGGGCAAGTGGGTTATCACCAGCAGTTTCTCAAACTCGTGGGCGACGCCGGCGATGGTCTCCACCAGCCGCTCCCGGGCGGCGACGTCTTGGCTGCCGAAACCTTCGTCGATGACCAGCATGTTAAGCTGCGCCCCGGCCCGGCGGGCCAGCAGCCGGGAGAGGGCGATCCGAATGGCCAGGTTGATCCGGAAGGCTTCGCCCCCGGAGTAAAGCTCGTAATTTCGGGTTCCCAGCTCGTCGCAAATCTTAATATCCAAGGTTTCAATCGTGTCGCCCGACTGGCTTGCCCGCTGGGTCTCAAAGATGATATGCATCCGCTGGTCGGTCATGCTGGTGATAAGCCGGTTGGCCTCATCCTCGATCTCGGGGATGGCCGCCTCGATTACCATGGCCGGCACCCCCTTCTTGCCGAAGGCCCGGCCCAGCTCCTCGTAAAGGCCCTGCTCCTCGGCCGCCTGCTGCCGCTGGGACCGGACCCGCTCCAGTTCGGCCGCCTTCCGCTGGCAGTCTTCCAAAAGCTGGCGGAGGGAGCCCCGCCGGGTATCCAGTTCCCGTCGGCGGGCCGACTTCTGCTCTAGGCAGTTATCCACCTCCCGCTTAATGCGCCGCAGGGTCTCTTCCAGGCCGTTGGGGGCCGAAAGGGCCGGAAGTCGCGGACAAAACTCGGGCACCCGGGGCACCTGCTGGGCCAGGGCCGCCCGCTGCCGTTCCAGCTCGGCCAGCCGCTCCGCCTGCTCGGCCAGCCGGGCCTCGTTTTCCTTAAGCTGCCGTTCCAGCTCGGCTAGCTCCGCCTCCACCCGCGGAAGCTCCGCCCGGGCCTGGTCCAGGCGGTCCTTTAAAACGGGAAACTCCCGAAGCTCCTCAAGCTTTTGGGCGACCTCCTGGTGCCTTCGGCCGTCGTAGCCCAGGGTATTTAGCCTTAGCTTAAGCTTGACGAACTCGGCCGCCGTCTTGTAAATTTCCGGACGCTGCCGCAGAAGCTGACCGGCCGTCTTGGTCTCGGCGTCCACCTCGGGGCCGTCGAAACCGAGGACCCGCTCGATGGCGGCGGCCAGCTCCCCGAGCCTTTCGACCTCCGTTTCCAGGGTCGGAATTTCGGCCGCGGCCTGCCGGCTGCGCCGGAGGTTGGCCTCGGCCTGCCCCAGCTCTAAATTGACCCGCTCCAGGTGGCGCTGCCGTTCCCGTTCCAGGAGCTCCAGCTCCTGGCGCAGGCGCTGAAGCTCGGCCTCCCGCTCCCGGGCCTCTTCCTGGGCCGCCTGAAGCTGCCGCTTAAGTTCCCGGCCCTCTTCGACGTATTGCCGTTCCAGCCGCCGGCGGTCCTCCGGAGAGAGGGGGGAGCCGCAAACGGGACACCGTTCGGTTCCCAGCTTGAGCACCTCGAAGCGCCGGCGCAGGTCCTCCAGTTGGCGGCTGACGGTCCCCTGGGCGGCCTTAAGTTCGTTCAGGGCCTGCTGGGCCCCCTCGATAAGCTGCCGTTTTTGGGCGCTTTTAACCCCAAACTCGGCCTCCAGCGCCTCCCGGTCGGCCTGGAGCCGGCGGACCCGCTCCTCCAGTTCCCCGGCCTGGGCCGCCTGCTCCCGCAGGCCGTTCAGCCTTTCGGCCCGGCCGGAGCGCTCCCGCTCCACCTGCTGGAGCTCCCCCCGCAACCGCACGTCCAGAACCCGAAGCCGGTCCTGAAGCTGGGCCAGGTCCCGCAGCAGCCCGTCCAGCCGGGCCTTCTCCTGCTGAAGCTCCTGCCAGCGGCCGAAATTGGCCTCAATCCCTTCGGCCCGCCCCAGGAGGCCCAGCAACCGCTCCCGGTCGAGCTTGCGCTGGCCGATGAGCTGGCTAAGTCTCTCCCATTCCCGGTTCAGGTGGTTTACCCACTGCTCGAAATCCCGCCGGCAAGCCGAAAGTTCGCCCCCCCTGAGCTCCAGGCGGTGGACCTCAGCCAGCACCCCCTCTAGCTCCTCCAGCTGGGCCTGGACGGCCTTCAGCTCAGCCTCGACCTCCTCCAGGTTCTGCCGGTAGACGGGGGCCCGGGCCACCTCGGCCTCCAGCTCCTGGGCCTGGGCATCCAACAGTTTGACCCGCTCGGCGGACTGCCGGGCCCGCTCCCGGGCAAGCTTTGCCAGCTCCTCGTAGACGCTCAGGCCGAGGATCTCGGCCAGGATCTCTTTCCGTTCGGCCGGGGTCTTACGGGTAAATTCATCGGCCCGGTTCTGGAGGATAAACGCGCTGTTGATAAAAGTTTCATAATCTAAGCGCAAAAGCTTTCGGATCTGCTCTTCGGTTTCCCGGACGCTATTGCCGGCGATGCTTCGGTAGCCGTCAGGGGTAAGCAGTTGCAGGTCCAGGACGGAGGCCCCGGAGCGGGCCGTCCGGCTGCGGCGGCGGATTACCCGGTACTGGTTGGGCCCGAGCCGGAACTCGAATTCCACAGACATCTCATTCTCGTTAAGGTGAATGAGCTCGTCGGCGCTTCGGGCCCGGGCCCGGCCCCAGAGGGCCCAGGTGATGGCGTCCAAAAGGGCCGACTTGCCGGCCCCGTTGTCCCCGCTGAGGCAGGCGAACCGGAAACCGGTAAAATCCAGAACCACCGGGTCCCGGTAGCAAAGAAAGTTGTGCAACCTTAACCTGACCGGAATCACCGCCGCGTCCTCGCCGTCCGGGTTTGATTATAACCTGGGGGACCGACCGGCCCCACCCCGGGTTGCAAACCATTATAGCACATATGTACGTTAAGGGTGCGGACGGCAGGGCTTTCGGGTTTTGCCGTTAAGGGAGGGTCGACCTTTTGTGGGGTGCAGCCCGCCTCAGCCCTCGGGGGGCGGCTCCGGGGGCTGGCCTGCCTGGACCGGCTCCCTTTCGGGCTCCTCTTCTTTCCTGGGGGTTTCCCTTTCTTCCCGGCCGAAGGTTTGCAGGGCCCGAGCCAGCTCGGCCAGACGCTTATCCACCAGGTAGTTCACCGTCCCCTCGGGGTACTTGCCGTCCGGCCCCCGCTCCCCGGCCGGGACTCCCGTCAGAATCTCCATTCCCTCGTCTACCGTCCGGATCGCCCAGATGTGGAACTTCCCTTCCCGGACGGCCTCAACCACATCCTCCCGCAGGACCAGGTGCTGGACGTTAGCCTCGGGGATGATGACCCCTTGTTCGCCGGTCAGGCCCTTGACCCGGCAAACGTCGAAAAAGCCCTCAATTTTCTCGTTCACCCCGCCGATGGCCTGAATCTCCCCCCGCTGGTTGACCGAGCCCGTGACGGCGATGGACTGCTTAAGGGGAAGGCCGGAGACGGCCGAAAGGAGCGCAAAGAGCTCGGCGGCCGAGGCGCTGTCCCCTTCCACCAGGGAATAGGACTGCTCGAAGACCAGCCGGGCCGCCAGGCTCAAGGGCTTATCCTGGGCGTATTTTGAGGCCAGGTAGCCGCTGAGAATAAGCACCCCCTTGGTGTGGACGGGGCCGCCCAGCCGCGCCTCCCGCTCGATATCCACGACCCCTTCCCGGCCCAGGGCGATGGTGGCCGTTATCCGGCTCGGCCGGCCGAAGGCGTAGTCCCCCAGCATTACCACCGAAAGGCCGTTGACCTGTCCGACCTTCTCGCCCACGGTGTCCACCAGGAGGACGTTGCGGGCGATCATCTCCCGGATCCGCTCTTCGATCAGGTTCGACCGGTAAACTTTAAAATCCAGGGCCTTCCGGACGTGTTCGGCCGTCACGTGCTGGCTGCCCTCCCGCTCGGCCTGGAAGTGGGCCTCCCGGACGACGTCCGCAATCAGGCCGAACCGGGTCGAAAGTCGCTGCTGGTCCTCGGCCAGCCTCGAGCCGTACTCGATTACCTTGGCCACCCCGGTGGCATCCAGGGGCTTAAGGTTTTCTTTATTAGTCAACATACACAGAAACGAAGTGTAAAGGCCATGGGCCGAATCGTCCCGGTTAAGGAGGGTGTCGAACTCAGCCTTAACCTTAAAAAGCTCCCCGAAATCTTCATCCAGCAGGTAAAGCAGCTGGTAAAGGAGGGGTGTACCGATGAGGATAACCTTGACGTCCAGGGGAATCGGCTCCGGGTGGAGGGTTTTCACGGCGACGAAGCCGATTTTTTCGGTCAGGTCCTCAATATCCACCTGGCGGGTTCGGAGGGCCCGCTTAAGGCTGGGCCAGGCGAAGGGTTCAAGAAGCAGCTCCTCCACCGGGATTACCAGGTAGCCCCCGTTGGCCCGGTGGAGGGAGCCGGGGTGAATCATCATCTGGTCGGTGTAAAGGACCCCAAACTGGGGCTCCCGTTCGATTCGGCCAAACAAGTTCTGATAGGTGGGGTTATCCTCAATGACAACTGGCGCCCCGACCGTTTCGCTGTTATCCACCAGCACATTCACCTCGTACTTGCGGAAGGGCAGCAGGGCCGGGGCCACCGGCATCCCCGGCGGCATGGCGGGGGCCGGGACGTGGGGTTGGGCCCGGAAGAGGGGCCAGTTCTGGACGATGTCCTCCTGCACATCTTTTAAATAGTCCACAACCCCGGGGTTGTTCTGGTATTTTTCGATGAGGTCCTCGAAAAGGCCGCCGATGGCCCCCAACACCGCCTGCCGGTCCAGCTGGTGGAGCTGCTCGTGGGCTTCCCGCTCCAGCCGCCGGATCTCCTTGAGGACCTCTTTAAGCTCGGCCTCCAGAAGCTCCCGCCGTTGCCGGATGCTCTCCCTTACCGGCTCCGGGAGGGCCAAAAAAGCCTGGTCGCTCAGGGGCTGGCCCCCCATCATCGGGATGAGCACAAACCCGAACTCGGTTGCCTGCAAGAAGAACCCAGCCTGCTGGGCCCGCTCCCCAAAACGGGTGATGAGCTGCTCCCGGCGGCGGTTAAACTCCTGGGTTATGGCGTCCCGACGGGCCGCATACTCGTCGCTTTCAAAGACCCGGGGGATCTCCCGACGGATCCGCTCGATGAGCACCCGCATATCCGCCGCCAGCTCCCGGCCCTGCCCGGCCCCGAGCCGAAGGGCCCTTGGCCGGTAGGGGTCTTTAAAATTGTGGACGTAGCACCAGTCGTCAGGCCGGGGCTCGGCCTTGGACCGCTCCTCCAGGAACGAGCGGACGGCCGTAAGCCGTCCGGTACCGGCCACCCCGGCCACGAAGACGTTAAAGCCCGGCTGCCGGATATCAAGGCCGAACTGAAGGGCGGCGGTGGCCCGGGGCTGGGCGATGATGCCCTCGACGGGCCGGGCATCCTGGGTCGTCCGAATCCCGAGGCTGGCCGGGTCGACCACCGGCCGAATCTGCTCGGCCGAAAGCTTGCGTGTCATCTCGCCTACTCCCCGTGCTAAAGGTCGCCGACTTGCGGGTTTAACCCGCAACCTACAACGGGATTATAACCCCTGGCCGTGGATGTAGACTTCCCCCCTCGACCCGTCCACCGTCACGGTCTGCCCCGTCCGGATGAAACCCGTCGCCACCTTTACGTTCACCACCGCCGGGATGCCGTATTCCCGGGCCACGATGGACCCGTGGGAGAGGGGCCCGCCCACGTCCACCACCAGGCCGGCCGCCACGAGGAAGAGGGGGGTCCAGCCGGCGTCGGTCACCGGGGCCACCAGAATCTCCCCCGGCCGAATCTCGGGCTGAAGCCTGGGGTCGACGACTACCCGGGCCGGTCCGGTCACCACCCCGGGACTTACGGGAATGCCCTTAAGGACCGGGCCGGCCGCAACGGCGGGCTCCGCAAAGGCCCGCCGGGGCCGGCCGGTGAAAAATTCGGGCAGCTTTACGTGTCGGTTGCGCTCAAATTCGGCCCGGCGCCGCCCGATTCGGGCCCGGGCCTCCTCGGCCCCAAGCTCCCCCAGGACCAGCCCCTTAACCTCAGCCGCCGTCAAAAAGTAAATATCCTGGGGGTCGGCGAGGAGCCCCGCCCCGTGAAGCTTCCGGCCAAGCTCCCGGTAAATCCGCCGGATGACGTGGGTAACCTCCATCCAGAGGGACTTGGTCTGCTCCCGGAGGCTGACGTAAAGCTGGGCCTGCCCCCGCAGAAACCGAAATAGCCGGCGGCGCACCGGCCCGAGGCGGCCTTCAATGAAGCGGGTCGCCTCCAGACGTTCGGCCGCCTGCCGCTCAACAATCCGGTCCGGGGCAACTTCCGGGGGCAGTTCAACGAAGTTTTTAATCAGCCCCAGGACCGCGTTGGGGTCTTCTTCCCAGGCCGGGGCGGCCAGCTCCGCCTCCATCACGCTCCGGTGGCCGTATTTTATTAAAAAGTCGGCCAGCCGCCGCCGGAACTCGCCGGCCCCGGGGCTTTCCAGCCGCCTGATTTCAGACCAGGGGTCGGGGGCGAGGAGGGCGAGGCCCAGGGCCGGGTCCTGCCGGGCGAGGCGGGCCAGTTCCCACAATTCGAGGCCGGGGCGGGCGCTGGGCAGCTCCGCTAGGCCGGTCAGGAGCCGGGCCTGAAGGCCGTAGGCCTCGGGGCCGAAGGCGGACCGTAGAAGCTGAAAGAGGCTCTCGAAGAAGACGCTGGCCCCCGAGGAGGTGGAGATGTGGAGGGCCCCCACCTCTTTGACCGCCCGGTTGAGCTCCTCCCGAAGGGCTAAAAGCTCGTTGGGTCCCAGGGCCGAGAGGTCCCGGGTTCGCAGGTCAGCCAGGCGGGGCCGAAGCCGGGCCTCGGCCCGGGCCACCTCCCCCGGGGTCCGCCGCAGGAAGGCGGCGATTTTCGGGGTCGTGTAAAGATACACGGGAATCTTTGAAAAATCAAAGATTCGGCGGGGTCCGTCCGGGCCGTGGGTGCGGCCCAGGTACTGCTCGTCTACCGCCTCGGGGGAGGTGCCCAGGGCCCGGGAGGCCACCTCCCGGAGGGCGCTCACGTTCAGAAAGACCCGGCTGTAGAACTGGGCCACAAAGACCCGCCGGGGGTCAAGCAGGGTGCCCGTTTCTAAGTACGGCTTGCGGAAGGCATAGTTTAAGTTTTCCTGCATGGCCGACCAGGTGAGGGGTGTCACCAGCCCGGGCAAGACCTCCTGGATGTTGGCCGCCGTCCAGACGGTATCGGGGTCGGTCTCCGAATCGAACTCCGAGACCCAGCCTTCGGCCGGCCGAACGGTTATCGGCCGGGCCTGCAGGAGGTAAATCTTTTCCCCGGCCGCCGCAAACTCGATATCCTGGGGTGCGCCCCGGACCTGTTCCACCAGTCGGGCCAGCCGCCAGAGCTCCCCCAGGGTTTCAGGGCCGAAGGCGGGCCGGCCCCGGCGGTCGGGCGGGGCGGGCACCTTTCGGGTTCCCCCCGACGGGTCCAGAACCACCATCAGCTCCTTGTCGGCCACCTGGGCTTCTAAAATCCGGCCGCTCGCCTTGTCGACCACCCAGTGGTCGGGGGTAACCAGACCCCCCACTACCCCCTCCCCGAGGCCCCAGACGGCATTCACCACCAGCCGGTCGGGGTCGCCGGATATGGGGTCGGCGGTGAAAATTACCCCGGAAGCCTCGGCCGGAACCAGCGGCTGAATGAGCACCGCCACCCCCACCTCGGCCGGGCCCAGCCGGGACCGGTAGGCCCTGACCCCGGCCCCTTCGGCCGACCGCCAAATTGCCAGCACTGCGGCCGCCACCTGGTCGGGGGGAACCCCAAGCCTTGTCAGGAGCTGGCCGGCGAAGGAGGCCGTCGGGGCGTCCTCGGCCGTGGCCGACGACCGGACGGCCAGCACCGGCGCAAACCCGGCGGCCGGCTCCGACCCCAGCAACTCTTCGACGGCCGTCCCCAGCTGGGCCCCAACTTCGGGCGGAAGCCCCTCCGGCCGCCCCATTTCCACCCACTGCCGGTAGGCCGCGGCCGTCAGGCAAAAGCCTGGCGGGACGGGGAGGCCCGCCCGAATAAGCGCCCCGAGGGCGGCGGCCTTACCGCCCACCTCGGCAGGGTCGCCCCCATCCGTGAGCCACCGGATAAGCCTCATTCCTTGCACCTCCGTGAAAGCTATTTAAAGTTTAGGCCTTTCCGGCGGGGCCGAAACCGTTTAAAATTGTCCCAGAATCCTCCCGGGAGGGCCAAGGGATGTCCGTTCCCGCCGAAGAGGTTATAAGCCGGCTTATGGCCGCCGCCCCGCCCGAGCTGGCCGCCCAGGTTCGGCCGCTGGTGGAGGGCCTGGGCCGAACCTTAAAGCAGCTTGCCGAGCTTGAGGTCTCCGACCAGGAGCCCGCCACCGTCTTCGTCTGGCCCCGTCCGCCGGAGGCTAGGCCCGGTCCCGACCGGACCCCGGCCACCCAGCCGGTTCCACCCCGGCCCCAGACCCCGGCCGACCTCTGCTACCTTTCCCTTACGGAGGTTGCCCAGCTAATCCGGACTAAAGCGGTCTCCCCGGTGGAAGTGGTCCGGGCGGTGCTGGCGCGGGCCGAGGGCCTTAACCCCCGGCTCAACGCCTTTATTACCCTCATGCCCGAGGAAGCCCTGGCCGCGGCCAGGGCCGCCGAGGCCGAAATTTTGGCCGGCAACTGGCGGGGTCCCCTCCACGGGATACCCTTTTCAGTCAAGGATATCTTTCCGGTGGCCGGGGTGCGAAACACCGCCGGCTCGAGGGTATTTGCCGACCAGGTGGCCCTGGCCGACTGCGAGGTGGTCCGCCGGCTCAAGGGGGCCGGGGCCATCATCTTCGGCAAAAACCACCTGCACGAGTTTGCCTACGGGGTCACCAACAACAACCCCCACTTCGGGGCGGCCCGCAACCCGTGGAACCCCGACCATATCCCCGGGGGGTCCAGCGGGGGGTCGGCGGTGGCCGTGGCCGCCGGCATCGGGTACGGGTCGATGGGGTCGGATACGGGTGGGTCCATCCGGATCCCGGCCGCCCTCTGCGGCGTGAGCGGCCTCAAGCCCACCTACGGCCGGGTGAGCCGGGCCGGGGTCTTCCCCCTGGCCTGGTCCCTGGACCACTGCGGCCCCCTGGCCCGGACGGCCCGGGACCTGGCGGCCATTCTGGAGGCCATCGCCGGGTTCGACCCGGCGGACCCCGCCTCGGCCGGGGTGCCCGTTGGCGGCTATTTGGCGGCCCTGACCGGGGACCTCCGGGGACTTAGGCTGGGGGTGGCGGCCAACTTTTTCTTCGACGACGTCTCCCCCGAGGTGGAAGGGGCGGTCCGGGAAGCCGTCAAAGTTTTGGCCGGCCTGGGGGCGGAGGTAAAAGGGGTGGCCTTGCCCTTTATCGAGTACGCCGGGCCGGCGGCTACCGCCATAAGCCTGGCCGAAGCGGCCGCCTTCCACCGCCCGCTCCTGGCCGAGCGGGCCCCCGATTACGGGTTCGACGTCCGGGCCCGACTGGAGTTCGGCCTGGAAATACCGGCGGCCCTTTACCTGCACGCCCAGCGGGCCCGGCGGCTCATTCTGGGCCAGCTTCTGGAGGCCTTTAGGGAGGTAGACGCTTTGGTAGTGCCGGCCACCCCGGTTACGGCCCCGGCGCTGGGCCAGGCCCGGGTGGAAATTAACGGCCGGGAATACGACGTCCGCAGTACCCTCACCCGGTTCACCGGCCCCTTTAACCTGGCCGGGCTTCCCGCCCTGGCCATTCCCTGCGGCTTCGACGGCCGGAACCTGCCCATCGGCCTGCAGGTGGTGGGCCGGCCCTTCGACGAGGGGACGGTCCTGCGGGTGGGGGACGCCTACCAGCGGGCGACCGACTGGCACCGTCGGCGGCCGCCGGCGGCCGAGGAATAACCTCCCTATTCCGTCCCGGCCGGCCTGCCGAGATCTGGGGTAAAATTAATAATAACCGTGGGAAGCGCCCGGTAGGGGGTAAAGGTTGGGTTACGAAAGCCAGTTTGACGCTGAGATCGCCGCAATTTCGCCCTCGCTGGCGGCCGAATACCGGCGGGCCTGCCGGCAAATAGGGGAAGGTGGGGAGCTAACGCGGCTCCTCGGGGAGGTGGGCCTCGAACTCACCCGGGACTCGTACCGGGGCTGGGAGTCGGCCCTGGAGCTTTTCCGGGTTTACCCCCAGGTGTCCCGGCTTATGGGCCTTCCGGAGCTGGTTCGGTGGACCCAGCTGGTCCGGCGCCTGGGCCACCTTTCCCAGCCGGTCTGCAGCGCCTTCATCCGGGGAACCCCGGAGCTGGCCCGGACGGTGGAGTTCGAGGAGCTCCTCCATTACGGCTATTTGGCCACCCGCCTTTACAGCAACACCCAGGCCAACGCCGCCCTGGTGTGCCAGTTTATCGACGCGGCCCCCACCCTGGCCCGCTTCCTGGACCCCGAAGGGATTCGGGTGGGGGTGGCCTTAACCGAAAGGCTCGCCCGCCGTTCCCAGGACCTGGCCGCCCAGTGCCTGGGAATCCTGCCCCGGCTCCTGCCCGAGGTCGAGCCGGGCCTGCGTAACGACCTTTTAAGGCTGGCGGTTCAGGTTACGGACCTTAACTGGCGGGCCACCCGCCCCCTGCTGGAGGTGAGCCCCCGGGCCCTTCAGGAGCTGGCCCACGCCCACCGGGCCACGTTCCTCCGGCTCGCTTCGGGGATGGCCGAGCACGCCCGGGAAAGGCTCTTCTCCCTCTTCACCGAGGGGGTTGAGGTCCTGGCCGCCCTGGGGCCCGAGGCCCAGGGGGAAATCCTCACCCTGGCCGACCAGGTCGGGCGGGTTTCGCCAACGGCGGCCGTGGAGTTCATCAAGACGGGACCCCGCCTCCTGGACTCCCTTTCCCTGGAGGGCTTGCGCGCCTGGGTGGCCGAGGGCATCGCCCTCCTCCGGCAAAACCAGGCGGCCGGGCTGGCCTATTTCCGCCTGCAGTCTCAGCGGGCCCTGGCCGCCGCCCGGCGGCTTATGCCCGGCCTGGACCTGGAGGCGGTTAAGGGCATTTTAGAACTTTACTGCCGGGCGCTGACCGGCCGCAGCCTGGAGATTCGGCCGGCGGAGGAGCTGGTGGAGCGGGGCATGGGCTGGACCAGCGTCGAAAAGCCCACCACCGAAGGCCGCACCGTCTACCTGCCGTCCCGGCTGGGAACTTTCCCGACCCAGGCCGAAAATTTTGAGGCTTTTAAAGTCTACGCCACCCACCAGACCGCCCACCTGGAGTTCGGGACTTTTGAATTCGAATACGAGCGGGCGGCCGCCATCTTCGAGAGCCTGCGGCCGAGGCTGGCCGAAGCCGGGGACGGACGCCGGAGCCGACCGCCCCTGAGCGACTTTGAGCGCTTTTTTGACCTTTTCGCCGACCGGCGCCTGGCCCGGGACCTTTTCACCGTCGTCGAAGACACCCGGGTGGACAGCCGGATCCTCCGGGAATACGCCGGCATCCGGCAGGTTTACGGCCGGCTTCAGGCCTGGTCAGCCGGCCGACGGCCGCCCCTGCAGGCGCTGCCCTTAAGGCAAGCCTTCGTCGAGGCCCTGATTCTCTTCAGCCTTAATGCCGCCGGCTCGGTGGAGTTCCCGGAGCGTTACGCCGAACACCTCCGGCGGGGCCTCGGAATCCTTAACCGGCTGCGTCGGCCCGAGGCCACGGTGGAGGATTCCGCCGAGGCCACCATTCGGCTCTACATCCTGGCCAAGGAGATTCCCAACGAGCCCCCGCAGGAAAACGAGCCCCAGGAACAGGTCCAGCCCCCGGAAGACGCCGAGCACACCCCCGAGGACCTGGACGAGCTTTTAAACCAGTTCCAATCGGCCAACGCCGAGCCGGAAGAGGGGGAGGCTGGGCAGGAAGAACAGCCCTACGAAAGCCCGCCCGATGTGGAATACCGGGGCGACTTTAAGCCTGAGCTGGTTCAAACGCTGCAGGAGATGCGGGAGAATTCGGCCCAGGGGCAGGAGCAGCAGGTTCAGCTCAACGAGCTTCTGGAAAAAAGCGCCGAGGTCGAGCGGCTGGCCCAAGCCCAGGCGGTCAAGGTCCTGGAGGCCGAAAGCACTAACCGGGCCGGGACCTCCCCCGTCCAGCCCCAACCGGAAGAGGCCGACGAGTGGTTTTACTACGACGAGTGGGATTACCGGGCGCGGGATTACCGGCCGGCCTGGTGCCGCCTCCGGCAGCGCCCGGTCGAAGAAGGCAATCCGGGCTACTTCGACCGGGTGCTCCGAACTTACGCCTCGGTGGTTTATGATATCCGCCGCCAGTTCGAAATGCTCCGGCCGGAGCTCCTTCGGAAAGTTAAGCGCCTCCGGGACGGGGAGGAGCTGGACTTTGACGCCGTAATCGAAGCCGTCCTCGAAAAGCGGGCCGGTCAGGCACCCTCGGAGAAGGTTTACTCCCGGCGCAATAAGGTGGAGCGGGACGTGGCGGTAGCCTTCCTGCTGGATATGAGTGCCTCCACGGGCGAGACCATCGAACCGGGCGGCCGCTGGTTCGGGGACCCCGAACCCGGCCGAAGCTGGCGGGTTCGGGGCAAGCGGATCATCGACCTTGAGAAAGAGAGCCTTGTTCTGCTGATCACGGCCCTGGAATCCATCGGGGACACTTACGGCATTTACGGCTTCTCGGGCCACGGCCGGGAGAACGTGGAGTTTTACATCATCAAGGACCTGGACGAGCCCTTCTCGGAGCGGGTAAAGGGCCGCATCGACCGAATTGCCCCGGCCCGGGCCACCCGGATGGGTACGGCCATCCGCCACGCCATCTACAAGCTGGAGCAGGCCGAGGCCCGGACCCGAATTCTTTTCCTCATTAGCGACGGGCGGCCCCAGGACCACGACTACGGCCGGGACCCGGTCGACTTCCGCTACCTGCTCCAGGGCCTTTCGGGCCCGCTTCTGATGCCCGTCGGCGACGACCCCGGGGCTCAGGCCGAACGGCAGTACGCCATCCACGACACGAAGAAGGCCCTGCTGGAAGCCAAACAGCGCAATATAATTCCCTTCTGCCTCTCCATCGACAAGCTGGGCCACGACTATCTTAAGTCGATGTGCGGGGACATCGGCTACGAGCTTTTAAGTAACATTTACACCTTGCCGAAGCGGCTCCCAACCTTATACCGCCGCCTGACCACCTGACCAAAGTCGGCTTGAGGCCGGCGGACGAAGGTGGTACTATTTTAACCGGCAGCCTCAGAGGCCGAAATCTCTTGCGGAGAAGCTTCGTTATGCCCAGGCTTAATCCCTTCGGAGCCCGCTCGGTCTTAAAATCCCCCCATGGCCGGGTCTATTTTTACGACCTAAAGCGCCTCGAGGCCGAAGGCATCGGCCCGGTCTCGAAGTTACCTTTCTCGATAAAGGTTCTGGTTGAGAACGTCCTGCGCCACTGCGACGGCCGAATTGTCACCGCGGACCACGTCCTCGCGGCCGCCCGCTGGTCCGGCCGGGACTTGCCCGATGAGGAGGTCCCCTTCATGCCGGCCCGGGTGGTCTTACAGGACTTCACCGGGGTTCCGGCGGTGGTGGACCTGGCGGCCATGCGGTCGGCGGTGGCCCGCCTCGGCCACGACCCGAGGCGAATAAACCCGGTGGTACCGGCCGACCTGGTTATCGACCACTCCGTCCAGGTGGACTATTTCGGCTCGGCTTACGCCTTTTTTTACAACGTAGAGAAAGAGTTCGAACGCAACCGGGAACGCTACGCCCTCCTGCGCTGGGCCCAGCGGGCCTTCGCCAACTTCCGGGTCGTCCCCCCGGGAACGGGCATCGTCCACCAGGTCAACCTAGAATACCTGGCCAAAGTCGTTTTCACCGCCCAACAGGACGGCGAAACGGTGGCCTTCCCCGATACCCTGGTGGGCACCGACTCCCACACCACGATGATTAACGGCCTCGGGGTGGTGGGGTGGGGCGTCGGGGGGATTGAGGCCGAGGCCGTTATGCTCGGCCAGCCCCTTTACATGCTCCTCCCCGAGGTGGTGGGGGTAAAGCTCTACGGCCGCCTGCCAGAGGGAGCCACCGCCACCGACCTGGTGCTGACGGTTACCCAGCTCCTCCGGAAGAAGGGGGTCGTGGGTAAATTCGTCGAGTTCTTCGGCCCGGGCCTCGACCAGCTAAGCCTTGCCGACCGGGCAACTATTGCTAACATGGCCCCCGAGTATGGGGCTACCATCGGCTTCTTCCCGGTGGACGTCGAGACCTTAAGCTACCTGCGGATGACGGGCCGGGATGAGGCCCTCATCGACCTGGTGGAGCGCTACACCAAGGAGCAGGGCCTCTTCCGAACGGCCGAAACCCCCGACCCCACCTTTACCGAGGTGGTCGAGCTCGACCTGGGCACCGTGGAGCCCAGCGTGGCCGGCCCCCGCCGGCCCCAGGACCGGGTGCCCCTCCGGGAGCTCAAACGCACCTTCCGGGCGGTCTTTAAAGACTTTCTCCCGCCCGGGGCGGCCGGAAAGGGCGGCGACTCCCCCGAGGCTTTGCTCGGCCGCAAGGTGGACGTCTCCCTGGACGGCGTCCACGGGGAGCTGGGCCACGGGGCGGTGGTGATCTCCGCCATCACTTCGTGCACCAACACGTCTAACCCGGCCGTGATGGTTGGGGCAGGCCTCTTGGCCAAGAAGGCCGTGGAGCGGGGCCTGACCGTAAAGCCCTACGTTAAGACCAGCCTGGCCCCCGGCTCGCCCGTGGTGGTCGATTACCTGGAGGCCGCCGGGCTTATGCCCTTCTTAGAAGCCCTGCGCTTCCACGTCGTCGGCTTCGGCTGCACGACCTGCATCGGCAACAGCGGGCCCCTGCCCGAGCCGGTGGCCCGGGCCGTCGAGGAGAACCAGCTGGTGGTGGCTGCCGTCCTCAGCGGCAACCGCAACTTCGAGGGCCGGATCAACCCCCACTGCCGGATGGCCTTTCTGGCCTCCCCACCCTTGGTGGTGGCCTTCGCCCTGGCCGGAACGGTGGACATCGACCTGGGCAGCGAGCCCCTGGGCCATGACCCCAACGGGGAACCGGTCTACCTTCGGGACATCTGGCCCACCCCTGAGGAGATACAGCGGGTGGTGGCCGGGGCGGTCCGGCCGGAGATGTTCCGGGCCCGCTACGCCCGGGTCTTCGCCGGCGACGAGCGCTGGCGAAACTTGCCCGTCCCGGAGGGGGACCTCTTTGCCTGGGACCCCAACTCCACCTACGTCCAGGAGCCGCCTTTCTTTAAGGACTTTACCCTGGAGCCGAAGCCCCTTCGGGACATCCTGGGCGCCCGGGTGCTGGCGGTGCTGGGCGACTCCATCACCACCGACCACATCTCCCCGGCCGGGTCGATTCCGGTAAACAGCCCGGCCGGCCAGTATCTTATATCTCAGGGTGTGCCGCCCCAGGAGTTTAACAGCTACGGCGCCCGGCGGGGCAACCACGAGGTGATGATCCGGGGAACCTTCGCCAACATCCGGTTGCGCAACCTCCTGGTTCCGGGCACCGAGGGCGGCTGGACCCTTTACCACCCGACCGGTGAACGGCTGACCATCTACGAGGCGGCCACCCGCTACCAGCAGGCGGGCATTCCACTGCTGGTGATTGCCGGCAACGAGTACGGGGCCGGAAGCTCCCGGGACTGGGCGGCCAAGGGCACCATGCTGTTGGGGGTGAAGGCGGTTCTGGCCGAAAGCTACGAGCGGATCCACCGGAGCAACCTTGTGGGCATGGGGGTTCTGCCCCTCCAGTTTAAGCCTGGTGAAAACCGGGAAACCCTGGGCCTGACCGGCCACGAAGTTTACGACATCGAGGGGATCGCCGACGGCCTGCGGCCCCGGGCCGAGCTTACCGTTCGGGCCCGGCGGCCGGACGGCACCACCGTCACCTTCCGGGCCATCGCCCGGGTGGACACCCCCATCGAGGTAAAATACTACCGGCACGGGGGCATTCTGCCCTACGTCATCCGGCAGATGCTTAAACAATAGGCCCGAGGCGGACGGGAACCGGTTCCTCGAGCCGGATTTCGGCCAGGCTTACCCGGCACCGGTAGGCCCGCACCTGGACGCCGGCCCGGGCGGCCTCCCGAAGCTTTCGGCCGAAAGCCGGGTCGACGGCGTCATTGGGGGCGAAGGCCCGGGCGTCCGGCCGCTGGATGATAAAAACCCCGAAGGCCCCGAAGCCTCTCCGGGCGGCGGCCGTCAGCAGCTCCAGGTGCCGCCGGCCCCGCTGGGTTGGGGCGTCCGGAAAGAGGCCGCACCCGTCTTCTACCAGGGTTATGCTCTTTACCTCCACGTAGGCGGCCCCTTCGGCCCCCTCCAGCCGAAAGTCCAGCCGGCCCCCATCCAGTCTAGGCTCCGGAACGGCCCGGCTAAAACCCCCGAACTCGGGAAGCCGGCCCTCGGCCCAGGCCTCGAGGCAAAGGCGGTTGGGGAGGCGGGCGTCGGCCGAGACCAGCACCCCGTCGGGAAGCTCCACCAGCTCCAGGTCGTACGGGGTGCGGCGGGGCCCTGACCGGGGCGCAAGCCACACCCGGTAGCCGGGCACCAGTAGCTCCCGGAGGCGTCCGGAATTGGGCAGGTGGGCCTGAACGACCTCCCCGCCAACGCCTACTTCGACGGCGAACCGGTTGAGCCGCCGGACGAGGGTGCCTGGGACGAGGGGCGGCCAGCGCATTCGGCCCGGTCCGGCGTGCCCGGCGTAACTTGCCGGGCACGCCGGGCCAGGAGAGACCGGTTAAGAGGCGGCCAGCTTCTTGGCCAGCTCGGCGATCTCGGCCGGGTCAAGGCCCGGGGCAAACTCCTCGGGCACCTCGGGCAGGACCGGAATGGGACCGCCGGCCGGCGGGCCGTCGACCACCTGCAGTTCGCCGTCCCCGGTTGGGGCCGGGCCCCGCCAGATGCGGGCGATATCCTTGTAATCCTCAGGACTGAACCGGTAAAGCACCCGGTGAACCCCCTGCGATTCGTATTTGCGGGCCTCGGGGAACTTGGCGTTTTCGATGTTGGGGATGGGCAGCATCTTGGTGATATTGACCCCCGTAAGGGTCTCCAGCGCCTTGCCGTAGGCCGTGGCGTGGACGCCGCCCCGAACCAGCAGGTACCCGATCATCTCCCGGGCCACAGGGTTCGTCGTCATCTCGTAGACCCGGATCTTCTGCAGCCGGGCGCCGCACTCGAGGAAGAAGTTGTGCAAAAGGTCGAGGACCAGGTTGCCGCTGGAGAAGACATAATCGCCCGTCCAGAAAGCGCCCATGGAATTGCCCACCAGCGCCGTCTGGGCGGTGGCGATGAAGTGGTGGGTGTTGCGAACGTCTTTGCCGACCCGAAGGGGGGCGTTTTCGGGGCTGTCGGGCTTGGTTGAACCGGTAAGGAGCAGGTTAATGGTGGCGGCTACCAGCTCGATGTGGCCCAGCTCCTCGGTGGCGATGTTGGCGATGAGGTCCCGGTAAGCCTTAAGCTTATCCGCCCCCCGGAAGTTGAACGACTGATAGGTGTAGTTCATCAAGGTGGACATCTCCCCGAACCGGCCGCCGAGGAGCTCCTGCACGGCCGCGGCGGCGTTGGGGTCGGGGTCTTTGGGCTGGGGAAGCTCGATCTGCAACCGGTCAATCCGCAAAAACATCGTACACCCCTCCCTTAAAGGTTTTTAGTCCCGGGGCCTTGCGGCCCCGGGCGCTGGTGCCCCGGTCTGGCCCCGACAGTCGGGACACAGGCCCTCGACGATGACGTGGGCCCGCTCCACTTGGAAGCCGGTCTGCTCGGCCACCCGAACCAGGTTGCTGACAACGTCGGGGAACTGGTAGTCGAGAACCCGGCGGCAGCGGCGGCAAATGAGGTGGTCATGCCGGGCCAGGTTCGGGTCATATAGGGCCGGCCCCTCGCCGAGGCGGACCTCCTGAATGAGGCCGCGGTCGACCAGGTAGGCCAGGGCGTTATAGACGGTGGCGTAGGCGGTACCCGGAAGGACCTGGCGGACCCGGTCGTAAATTTCCTGAGCCGTCAGGTGCTTTTCGGCCCGCATGACCACCTCGAGAACTACCTGGCGGTGGCGGGTAAGGTTAAGGTCGGCCACCTGGTCTTATACCTGGTTTTAGAATCAGTCTAATTTTAATTCGGACGCCGAGCCCCTGTCAAACGGTCCGGGCCCTTAAGGGGTTTACCCGAAGACGACGACCCCCCGCTTGAGTTCCCCCCGGCCCAGGGCTTCAAAGGCCTCGTTTATCTGGTCCAGGGTGTAGTGGCGGCTGATCAGGGGGTCGACTTTGACCTTCCCGGCCAGGTAAAGGTCGGCCATCCGGGGCAGGTCCACCCACGGCCGGGCCGACCCGTACCAGCAGCCCATTATCACCTTCTCCGTTCGGGGCAGGGAGAGGGCGTTGATGGCGAACTCATCCCCCTCCGGGGCCATCCCCACGACCACCGTCGTCCCACCCGGTCGGGTCATTTCGTAGGCCTGCCGGATGGTTCGGCCGTTGCCGATAGCCTCGAAGGCAAAATCCACCCCGCCCCCGGTGATCCGACGGACCTCGGCCACCGGGTCCGTCTGGGCCGCATCCACCGTGTGGGTCGCCCCAAACTCCCGGGCGTAGGCCAGTTTCCCCTCGAGGACGTCGACGGCGATGATGGGGTCGGCCCCCACCAGGGCCGCGCCCTGGAGGATGTTCAGGCCGACCCCGCCGCAGCCCACGACGGCCACGCTGCTGCCGGCCGGGACTTTGGCGGTGTTGACCACTGCCCCGACCCCGGTCATAACGGCGCAACCGATGAGGGCCGCCCGGTCCAGGGGTACATCTTTCCGGACCGGTACAGCCCCCGTCTCCGGGACCACCGCGTACTCGGCAAAGGAAGCCACCCGGGCCATGTGGTAGATGGGCCGGCCTTCCTTGCTCAGCCGGGTGGTGCCGTCAAACATCACCCAGCGGGAGGTGGGGACCCCATCGCAGAGGACCGGCCGGCCGATGTTGCAGTAATAGCACCGGCCGCAGTGGGCCCGGAAGTTTAAAACCACGTGGTCGCCCGGCTTAACCAGCGTCACCCCCGGCCCCACCTCCTCCACAACCCCCGCCGCCTCGTGGCCCAGGACCATGGGCAGGGGTACGGACCATTCCCCTTTGATCACGTGGTAATCCGAGTGACACACCCCCGTCGCCCCGACCCGCACCAGCACCTCCCCTGCCCTGGGCCCATCCAGCTCCACCGTTTCGACGACCATGGGTTTACCATACTCGTAAAGAACCGCCGCCTTAATTTGTCTTGCCATCTATGCCCTCCTATGCGGCCGTTGCCCGGCCGGTATTCTCGTCAGATTATCGCACCCTCAGCCTTGAACCGTTCCAGGTCGGCCCAGGAGTAGCCAAGCCCCAGGAGCACCTCCTCCGTGTGCTGGCCAAGCTCGGGGGCCGGGCCGCGCGGGAACCAGGGGGTTTCGGAGAAATCCACCGGGCCCGACACCATCCGGATGGGCCCTTCCGGCCTCGGCACCTCCACGAAGGTCCCGGCCGCGGCGGCCACCGGGTCGGCGGCCAGGTCGTTAAGGGTCTGGACGGGGGCCCACCAAACCCCGTGCCGGTCAAAGGCCTCGGCCCACTCGGCCAGGGGCTTTGCGGCGAAAACCCGGTCCAGCTCGGCCACCAGCTCCGGCGCCTTTTCGGCCCGGGACCTGGCCGTGGCGAAGCGGGGGTCGGACCGCAGGTCTTCCCGGCCGATGGCCCGGCAGAGGTCCGGCCAGTGCCGGTCGCTCTGGAGGCCGATAAGCCAGAACCAGCGGCCGTCCCGGTCCTGGTAGCAGTTCATGAGGGGATTGCGGGGGTGAACCCGGTCGGTGGTTTCAATGCGGGCCCCGAGCCGCAGGACCATGCTCAGGTCCCAGCCCATCATGTAGGCCCCGACCCGCAAGAGGGGCACGCTCACCCGCTGGCCCCGGCCCGTCCTTTCCCGGGCCAAAAGGGCGGCGGCGATGGCCCCCGCCGCAATCGCCCCGGTCATGTGGTCGCCCATCCCGCCCCGCTGGTGGGGCGGGTGGGCTCCCGGCACCGTGAGGGAGGCGACCACCCCGGCCCGGGCCCAGAAGGCCCCTACGTCGTAGGCGGCCCGGTCCCGCTCCGGGCCCTCGGGACCGTAGGCCGTAATCTGGCAGTAAACCAGGCTGGGGAACTGTTGGTGGAGGGTCCCGTAGTCGAGGCCGAATTTCTCCAGGACCCGGGGCCGGAGGTTGGTTATAAAAACGTCGGCGTCAGCCAGCAGTCTAAGCATCACCTGCCGCCCGGCCTCCGTCTGTAGGTTGAGGGCAACACTGCGCTTGCCCCGGTTGTCCAGCTCGAACTGGGGCACCACCGGGGCGGCCTGCCCCACCGTCCAGGCAAAGTATGCCCGAAACGGGTCCCCATCCGGGGGCTCGATTTTGATTACGTCGGCGCCCCAATCGGCCAGAAGGGCGGCCGCCGCCGGGGCCGCTACCCAGAAGCCCATCTCGACGACCTTGATGCCGGCAACGGGTCCGTCCACGGGGTCCTCCGGTCCTCAAGGAAGAATTTCTTACCCGAAAGTTAGCCGACCAGGGCCGGCCCCGTCAAGGACCGGCCTTTAGTTTAAAATAAGCTAAGCTAGCCTCCCGTCCGAGGCCTGAAGTCCAGTTCGAGGAGGGCGCCGTGACCGTTCAAACCGCCGATGTGGTCGTTGTTGGGGGCGGGGTAGTGGGAACCAGCACCGCCTTTCACCTGGCCCGGCTGGGGGCGGGCAAAATTATCCTCTGCGAGCGGAGGTTTTTGGCCGCCGGCGCCTCGGGCAAATCGGGGGCTCTGGTCCGGATGCACTACACCAACGAGCCCGAAGCCAGGCTTGCCCGCTTCAGCCTGGACTATTTTAAAAACTGGGCCTACCTGGTTGGGGCCGGCGACTGCGGGTTTATGCCCGTGGGAATGCTGAGGCTGGTCGCCACGGAAAGCGAGGCTAAACTTCGGGTCAACGTGGAGATGCTCAGGCGGCTCGGGGTGAACACCCGGGTTAGCGGGCCCGAAGAGCTTCTGGAACTGGCCCCCGACTGGGCCTTCGACGACATTATGGCCGCCGCCTACGAGCCCGAATCTGGCTTCGCCGACCCGGTGGCCACCACCTACGGCTTCGCCGAACCCGCCCGCCGGCTCGGAACGGAGATACTTACCGAAACCGAGGTACAGGACGTCCTTGTGGAGGGCAATCAGGTCAGGGGTGTTATGACCTCCCGGGGCCGTATCTCCGCCGGGTCGGTGGTGGTTGTGGGCGGGGCCTGGGCGGTGGGCCTCCTGAGCCGGCTGGGTATTGGGGTAAAGCTTTACCCGATGCGGGTTCAGGTGGCCGTCTTCCGGCGGCCGCCGGGGCCGCGGGCCCTACATCCGGTCTGCATCGACGGCCCCAACGAGATGTGGCTTCGGCCGGAGGGGCCGGGCTGGGCCTCGACGCTGGTCGGCCTCGGCCAGCGGGAGCCCCTGGCCGACGCCGACGGTTTGGCCGAAGGGGTGGATGCCAACTACGTCCGGGCCGCCCGGGAGCGGGCATCCCGGCGGATTCCGGCCCTCGGGACGGCACCGATGCGGGGCGGCTGGGCCGGGGCCATAACCTACACCCCGGACGGCAAGCCCGTCATCGACCACCACCCCGAGGTGGAAGGCATATTTTTCTTCGCCGGCGACTGCGGGACCAGCTTTAAGACTTCCCCGGCGGTGGGATTGGGACTGGCGGAGTGGGTGGTGAAGGGCCGGCCGGAGACGGTGGACCTTCGGCCCTTCCGGGCCAGCCGGTTTGCCGAGGGAAAACCCATCGTCGGCGAACACGAATACGGCGACCGGGACTACGACTACGGCCGGCTGAAGGTCATTCTCGGTTAAGCCCGGTCCACGGGCCGGCCCATAGCCCACGGACGACAAATTTGACAACGCACCCACGGTCGTAATACGTTCACGCGGCAAAGCGTTCCCGAATCCAGAGCGGGGAGGTAGCCAGTGAGCCTGGAGCTGAGCGGAGGCAGTTTCTCGGGCCGGCCCTGGTTCTGGGGTGAGGCTGCGCCCCAACCGACCGGGGCACCGGCCTAACCCACCGAGAAGTTTCCGACTCGTCCGGTTACCCTAATTGCCCCTGGGCGGAACCGACCGGGTTGCCCGGATGGTGGCTTCGCTCCTTGAGAAAGATTTCAGTCAGCCCGTCAACCTGGTGAACCGGACCGGGGGCGGCGGGGCCGTCGGCCACCCGGCCGGCTACACCCTCACCATCGTAACCCCGGATGGGCCTGGCCCAGGTGGGCCGCCAAGATTTCGCCCTCGACCCCGCGGCGGTGCAGGTTCGGGCCGACGCCATGCGGAACACCATTCGTGGATTGCTCGACGACGTTAAAGCTAACCCCGGCCGGTATAAGGCCTGCGGAACGGGCAAAGCTGGAAAAGAACTTTATATTCGGTCGAACTGGGATTTCGTCCCCTTCTTCGGCCGGCCGTTTTAGGGGCCATAACTAGCGCGGTCTGGCTGACGCCCCCCTGGGCCTGGGCCGTCCGGCGGGTACGAAAGTACTTTCGCAGGCGGTCGGTAAAGGCCTAATATCCGGTTAGGAGCGGCCGGCCGGTGCGGACGGGTTTTCGGCACCGGCGGCCCCTGAAGGGAAGGTGAGCTGAGATGTTAGCGGCACGACGTAGGAGCGGCTATGTCATGATCGCCCTGGGCGTTTTCCTCGGCGTCCTGGGCTTTTTTGTCACCTTTGTCTTTGCCCTCCGGGCCACCACCCGGCCGGCCGATATCCCCACCCAGCCGGTGGTGGTTGCCGCCACCGACATCCCGGAACGGACCGTGGTCCAGCCCAACCAGGTCCGGGTCATCGACCTCCCCGCCGACCGGGTCCCACCCACCGCCGTCGGCTCCCCGGCCGACGTGGTCGGCAAGTTTACCTTAAGCCGGCTTTACGCCGGCCAGCTGGTCGTCCGGGAAGGGCTGGCCGACACCGGCGGCAACGCCGGCCTGGCGTTCGCCATACCCCCCGGGAAGGTCCTCGTCACCGTAAACTTCGCTTCGGCCGCCAATACCGTGGCCAGCGGGGCCGTGCGCCCCGGCGACCGGGTGGATATTATCGTCTACACCGAAGGGGCCAACGGGAAGCAGGCCGCGGCGACGTTCCGCAACCTCGAGGTCTTCTCGGTGGGGGGCCGGACCAGCCCTGTAAGCGGGCCGGCGGTCCAGACCCAGAGCCCCCAGGCGGCCACCGTCCTCCAGTTCGTGGTATCCCCCCAGGAGGCGCTAGAGCTTAAGTTCTTAGAAGGGCTGGGGGCCGACCTGGTCCTGCGGGCGGCCGGTGACCCGGCCACCCCGCCCCTCCAGGTGGTGGACGTGGACTATATGGCAGCTAAATATGGTCTTGAGCGGCCGCGTCGGTAAGCCCGGCCGGAAGGTGGTGAGAGCCATGCCTTTGCTCAACCGGATTCAGCCCCCCACCGGGGCCGCCGAAGGCGGCCGGCCGAACACGCCCTCAGGGCGGATTACCCGGCCGGCAACCCGGCGGCTCGCCGACGGCTCGACCGGCCATGACCAGTACCGGGAACTTAGGCGCCACCTCCAGAGCCGGATCATCCAGGACCTCGACCCTAACGTGAACGTCGGCCAAGATGAACGACTCCGGCAGGAGATCCGCCGCCTCTTCGACCGGTACCTGGCCGAAGAACCGGTAGCTTTACCCCGGGACGTTCGGGAGCGGCTCTTCGAGGAGGTGGTGGCCGAGATCGGCGGGTTCGGGCCGCTCGATCCCCTGCTGGCCGACGAGTCGGTCACCGAGATTCTGGTTAACGGCCCGAACAACGTCTACATCGAGCGGGGCGGCAAGCTCATAAAGACCTCCATCCGGTTTGACGACGACGAGCACGTCCGCCGCATCATCGACCGGATCATAAGCCCCATCGGCCGCCGTTGCGATGAGTCCTCCCCCATGGTGGACGCCAGGCTCCCCGACGGGTCCCGCTTTAACGCCGTTATCCCACCCATATCCCTGGTGGGCCCGTGCATGAGCATCCGGAAGTTTCCCAAGCGCCGGCTCACCATGGAAGACCTCATCAAGTTCGGCACCCTTACCCCCCAGATCGCCGAGTTTCTGCGGGCCTGCGTGCTCGCCCGTCTCAACATCATCGTGGCCGGGGGCACCGGCTCGGGCAAAACCACCCTTCTTAACATCCTCTCGTCCTTTATCCCCGAAGACGAGCGGATCATCACGATTGAGGATGCGGCCGAGCTAAAACTCCACCAGGAGCACGTGGTCACCCTCGAGACCCGCAAGCCAAACATCGAGGGTAAGGGGGCCGTCACCATCCGGGACCTGGTTATCAACGCCCTGCGGATGCGCCCCGACCGGATCGTGGTGGGCGAGTGCCGTGGGGCCGAGGCCCTCGACATGCTTCAGGCGATGAATACGGGTCATGACGGGTCCCTTACGACCCTTCACGCCAACTCCCCCCGGGACGCCCTGGCCCGCCTGGAGACCATGGTGATGATGGCCGGAATGGAGCTCCCCTTAAAGGCGGTCCGAGATCAGGTCGCCTCGGCCATCGACTTAATTATCTTCGTCGAGCGGCTGCGGGACGGCTCCCGGAAGGTCACTTATGTTACCGAGGTGCAGGGGCTAGAGGGGGATACCATCGTGCTGCAGGATATCTTCGTCTTCGAGCAGCTCGGCATCGACGAAAACGGCCGGGTGGTGGGCCGCCAGAAACCGGTAGGCATCCGGCCGAAGTTTATCGACCGCATCGAAAACGCCGGCATCCACCTGCCCCCCGAGATTTTCGGGGTTGACCGGCTCAGGCCCTGGTAATGGTCTGGCTGGCCGTTTTAATCGCCCTGGTCGTTGGCTTCGGGTTTTTCTTGGTCATCTACGGGGTCAACCATCTGCTGGCACCCGACGAAGAGGTGGTCGGCCGGCTGCACCGGTTTGCGCCCGCCCGGGCGGTGGACGCGCCCCCGTCGGAGGCGGGCCTTACCGGTCGGGTGAACCGGGCCATTGAGGGGCAGGGATTTGCCCAGCGGCTCGCCCGGGACCTGGCCCGGGCCGACATCAAGATGACCCCGGGGGAGTTTTTGGTCCTGCAGTTTCTGGCCGCTGCTTCGGGGGGTCTGGCCGGGTATTTCCTCGGCGGGGGGAATCTGCTCCTGGGCCTTTTGGGCCTGGCCGCCGGCGCCTTCGGACCCCGCCTCTGGCTCGGCCGTCGGATCGCCGCCCGGCTGGGGGCCTTTAACCGTCAGCTTCCCAGTACCATCGACCTTTTGGCCAACTCCTTAAGGGCCGGCTACAGCCTGCTCCAGGCGATGGAGACGGTATCCCGGGAAGCCCCGGAGCCGACCGCCACCGAGTTTCGGCGGGTCGTCCGGGAAGTGGGGCTGGGCTTGAGCCCGGAAGAGGCCTTAGACCACCTGGTGCGAAGGATGCAAAGCGACGATTTAGAGCTCATGGTGACCGCCATAAACATCCAGCATGAGGTGGGCGGAAACCTGGCGCAGATCTTGGAGAGCATCGCATATACCATCCGGGAGCGGGTCCGAATAAAGGGAGAGATCGCTACCCTAACCGCCCAGCAGGTGATCTCGGGCTACATTATATCAACTCTACCTATCCTGCTCAGCCTGGTGCTTTATTTGATAAACCGCGAGTACATTATGGGTATGTTTGAGGGCGTATTCATCTGCATTCCCATAATGGGGGCACTCATGATCTTCGTAGCTTTTTTGATCATCCGCCGGATAACGGCCATCGAGGTTTAAGGATGCCTGAGGTCGCTCTTCTTTCTGCCGTGATGGTGGGGATGGGGGTGAGCCTGCTCTGGCTCGGCCTTTTGATGCCCCGCCGCCAGGAAAGGGTAACTGCCCGCCTCACCGACTACACCGTCCGGCCCCGAACCCTGGAAGAGCTCGAACTCGCCCAGCCCTTTGTCGACCGGGCCATCCGGCCTATCCTCCGGGCGCTGGCCCGGTTTATGCTGGCCCGCACCCCCCAGAACGCCTTGGAACAATACCGGTTGCGCCTTCAGTATGCCGGAAATCCGCTGGCTTTAAACGACTTTTTGGGCCTTAAAGGCTTCGGGGCCCTTCTCCTCGGGCTGAGTGGGGGACTGCTGATGCTTTTAGGCCGGCAGCCGCCCCTCTACGTCATCCTCACGCTCACCGCCGGGGCCGTCGTCGGCTTTGTCTTCCCGGACCTCTGGATTCGGCAGCGGATCGACTCCCGCCGCCGGCAGATCGAGCGGGCCCTGCCCGATGTCTTGGACCTACTCACGGTAAGTGTTGAAGCCGGCCTTGGCTTCGAGGGGGCCATGCAGAAGGTAATCGACAAGTGGCAGAACCCCCTCACCGAGGAGTTCGCCCGGGTCCTGGCCGAAAGCCGGATCGGCCGCCACCGGCGGGAGGCCCTTCGGGATATGGCCGCCCGCTGCAACGTCCCGGACCTCACCAGCTTCGTGGCGGCGGTGATTCAGGCCGACCAGCTCGGGGTTCCCATCGCCCGCATCCTCCGGATTCAGAGCGAGCAGATGCGCCAGCGGCGCCGGCAACGGGCCGAAAAGCTGGCCCGGGAAGCCCCCATCAAGATGACCATCGTTATGGTCTTATTTATCCTGCCGGTGATGTGGTTAGTAATCTTGGGGCCGATGGTCCCCCGCCTCTTCAGGATGCTGGGAATCATGGTCTAAAGAGGCCCCGACCTCGGCGGCCAGGACTTTAAGAAACAAGGTCCCGTAAGCCCCGGGGGGCAACCTGAAACGGACCACCGCCCGGTCGGGGGTTCCCGCATCGCCCCGAAATTCGAGGTTTACGCCGTCCGGCCGAACCCAGATGACCCGCCGGGTGGGGGGCGGCCGGTCAGGAAGCCGACCCCGAGCCCCGAACGTCCTAAGGTCGACCCCTTCGGCCGCAAGCACCCCGGCCACGACCCGGTCCCAGGGTGGCTCGTATTCGGCCTTCGGGTGGGGCAGGGGCACCTCCGTGGAAAGCCAGGCTTCCCGGACCTCGGCCGGGATCCCGAGCGGGCGGCCGGCAACGGTAATTTTAAATTTAATCGGTCCGGTCTCTTCGAAAAAGCGGTCCAGGGCCAGGTTCCAGACCCAGCTCCGGTAGGCATCTACGGCCAGCATCAGCAGCCGGCCGGGGATAAGGCGGACCGCCCGCCGAAAGTCGGTGGGGTGGTCCCGGAGGAAGGTAAGAACGCTCCGAAAGTTGGTTCGGGCCGGGGCCAGCCCGAAGAGCCGGTCCCATTCCCCCCAACTTCGGGCCGCCTCGGCTTTAAAGGCCCGAACCCGGGGCGGGTCCCCAACCCAAGGGGTGGCTAGGTAGAGCCTGAGGACCGTCTCGTCGTCCTCCCGCAAGACGGCCCGGCCGAAAGGGCCGTAGCCTTCTACCAAGGAGCCGAACCGCTGGTCGTCGAAATAGTTGGGAAAGCCCGCAAGTTCCAATCGGCGGAGGGCCCCGGGCAACCCTTGGGCCTCGGCCGGGGAAAGCTCCCGCAGGACCGCTTGAAAACGGTTTCCCCGCAGGCTTTTAGGGTCCGGGGGCCGCCGGGCAAACCCCACCCGCTCCGCCACGAAGCCATGGCCCACAACCCGCGGCGGTCCCCCACCCCGCACCCCAACCCACTGGACCGTCCGGGCAAGGGCATCCTTAAGGCCCGGAAAGATGACGTCGGCCTGGGTTTTCCCTAAGCGGCGGGCCAGTTCGGCCCGGACCGAAAGGGAATCCCGGCCCGTTTTCTCAAGCCGATAAACGGCGTAGGGGCCGGCTGGGGCCAGCTCGATATCGGCCTCTTCTTCGACGACGAAGTCCTCCGGGACGGCCTTCCAGCGCATTACCCGGCCGGTCCCGGGTCGGCCATAAGGGTCCGGGCCGGGGGCCGCTCGTGCTGTTCCACCTCGACCACTTCGAGGTAAAGCCGCTCCGGGTCGTAATGGGGCAGCTTAAGGCTGGGACTCAGGCCGGCCAAGACCTCCAGCCGCCGGCGGCTCTCCAGGCGGCGCAACAGTCCCTGCAGGACCGCAAAGGCCACCCGGGCCGGAGCCGCCCGCCGCGGGTGTTCGACTTTTTCTTCGAGGTCTACCTGGGCAATCCGGTCCAGGCCGTAGCGACCGTAGATATCGATGAGCAACCCCAGCTCCACGGCCGGGCCCGTAAGGAAAGGCACTTCCACCAGGGCCTCCCGGCGGCCGGCGTGCTCGGCGCTAAGGGGTAGAATAAACCCGGACAGCTCCGGCAGCAGCATATTGATGGCCGGCCGGACCAGCACTTCGGTCACCGGGTCCGCATCCGACCAGCCGTCCGGGTTGGGTTCGAGCCCCCCGGGGAGCCGCCAGTAACCCTTAACGTAAACCAGCCGGGACTCCCGAAGGAGGGGGCCGACCAGGCCGTAGATGAACTTCGGGTGGGGGTTCTTTATTCCGGCATCAACCCAGACGACGATATCCCCCCGGGCCACAAAAAGGCTCTTCCAAAGGGCCTCCCCCCGGCCGGGAAAAGTCCCCAGGTCCGGCCTAATCTCCCGGTCCAAGTAAACCTCCGCCCCGTGGGCCCGGGCGACCTCGGCCGTCCCGTCGGTGGACCCGCTGTCGACCACCAGGATCTCGTCCAGGAGGGGCGCCTCTTCCTGGAGGTATTCCCGGAAGGTGCGGACGACAGCCCCGATACTTTCGGCCTCGTTAAGGGCGGGCAGCACCAGGCTGATGGTGAGGCCCTGCTGGCGCTTAAGGCGAACTAGGTCGGCCAGGTCGGAGAATTCCCGGGCGTGGAAGGTATTTTCGGCGAACCACTGTTCCACCAGGAGGGTTGGGGGCTCCCGCAACTCCCGAAAGTGGACCTGGAGGGGCTGGCGGGTGCGGATGATAATGGTCGGAATCTCCACCCGCCGGGCGATGCGCTCGGGGATCGCCCCGAGGGGCTCCTCGGCGACCTCACCGGCCTCGGCGGTGGCCCCCAGAACCAATAGGTCGTGGTTGCGGGCCTCGGCGACAATGGCCGCCTCCGGGTCTTCGGCCTGGACGGTCAGCACCGAAAAGCGGGGGCGGCGTTCGGCCAGCCGGGCCACCCCGGCAAAGACATGCTCGGCCCGGGCCCGTTCCTGCAGGCTCTGGCCCCGGGGGCGGACATTCAGCACCGTAACCTGCAGGTTTAAGGCCTCGGCCAGGGCCGCCGCCCACCGGAAGGCCAGCTCGGCCTGGGGGCCGCCCCGGACGGCCAGCAACAGCCGCCGCAGGGGCCGGCCAGGCAATGTTCCGCGGACGATGGCCAGGTCGGCCGGGGGCTCCCGAACGACGGCCGCCAGGGTCGTGCCGAAGACCTCCCCGGCCCAGCCCAGCACCACCAGGTCGACCTGCTCCTGGAGGGCAACCCGCCGGATCCCTTGCCAGGCCCGGCGGGAAACCCGGACGGCGCTCCGGACCTCCACCCGCCCGGCATCCGGAATCTCGGCGCAGACAGCCTGGAGCCGCCGGCGCAGCTCCCGGGCCCGGGCAGCCGCCTGGGAATAGGCCGGGCTGTCAGGAACCTCGACCACCCCGAGGGCGATAACCCGGCCGGCCTGGCCGCCCAAAAGGGCGGTAGCCAGCCGAAGGAGTGGCTCGGCCTCATCGGGGCGGGCAACGGGCACGAGGATGCGGGTGGGCCGGTCGGCCATCGTCGGTAATAAACTACCAGATCCGGCCCGGGGCAGGCTCAACCCGCCCGCTCGACCCCCAGCCGAACCAGCCGTCCGTTCAGTCGGACCTCCACCGCCCGGGCCGAGGGCGGAATCGGCCCTTTCTGGAGCCGGACTGCCAGGGTCTCGGCGGCGATATAATCGCCGTGGCTTTCGAAGACGGCCTCCACCTCCGGGTCAGCCTCATAGTAGACGACAACCCGGTCGGAGAGCTCGAATCCCGCCTCCTTGCGGAGGGTCTGGATCCGCCGGACCAGCTCCCGGGCAAGGCCCTCGGCCGCCAGGTCGGGAGTTACCTCGGTGCTGATGCCGACGAGGTAGCCGCCTTCTTCAACGGCGGCATACCCGGCCCTGGGAACTACCTCCACGGCCAGCTCATCGGCCGAGACCTCGAGGCCGTCCAGGACCACCCGTCCGGCGGTTCTCAACTCCGTTACCACCTGCCAGGGGTCCCGGCCGGCAAGGGCCCGGGTGAGCCGGGAAAGCTCGGCCCCAAGGCGGGGCCCCAACAGGTCAAACCGGGGCTTTACCCGGTACTCCACCAGGGACCCCTCGTCCTCAACCAGCACCAGCTCCTTGGCGTTCAGTTCTTCCAGCAGGTGGTCCGCCAGCCGGCGGAGGAGCCGCACCTCTTCCGGGGAGCGGACCTTGACGAAGAGGCGGCTTACCGGCTGCCGGACCTTCAGCCGGGCCTGGTCCCGGGCCGCCCGGCCCAGACTGGCCAGCCGCATGGTCAGGTCGACCGCCTTCATTAGTTCCGGGTCCACCCGACTCGGGTCGGCTTCCGGCCAGTCGGTCAGGTGCACGCTCAGGCGGGCGCCCGGGTCGACCCCCCGGACCAGGTTCTGGTACATGGCCTCGGCCAGGAAGGGTGTGAAGGGGGCTAAAAGCTGGGTTAAGGTAGTAAGCACGGTGTAGAGGGTCCAATGGGCCGCCCGCTTGTCGGCGTCCTGCTCCGATTTCCAGAAGCGGCGCCGGTTGCGGCGCACGTACCAGTTAGAGAGCTTGTCGACAAAGGCCTCGATGGCCCGGCCGGCATCGGTGGGATTATAAGCCTCGAGCTCATCGGTTACCGTTTTTACCAGCAGGTTAAGCTCCGAAAGGACCCAGCGGTCGAGCTCGGTAAGGTCGGCGTCGGCCGGCCGGGGGGTTGAGGTTGGGTCGAACCCGTCCAGGGTTGCGTAGGTGACAAAGAAAGCATACGTGTTCCAAAGGGTCAGGAAAAAGCGGCGGATCCCCTCCTCGATCTGTTTGGGGTCGAAGCGGCGGGCGTTGCCGGGGGCGGTGGCCGTGAAGAAATACCAGCGCAACGGGTCGGCCCCGTAGGCCCTGATCATATCCCAGGGGTCGACCACGTTGCCCCGGGATTTACTCATCTTCTCCCCCTTGGCATCCAGCACCAGCCCCAGGCAGATCACGTTGCGGTAGGCGATGCTGTCAAACAGCATGGTGGCCAGGGCGTGGAGGCTGTAGAACCAACCCCGGGTCTGGTCCACCGCCTCGCAGATATAGTCGGCCGGAAACCGCTGGCGGAAAATCTCCTGGTTCTCAAAGGGGTAATGCCACTGGGCAAAGGGCATCGCCCCCGAGTCAAACCAGACGTCCATCACCTCCGGCACCCGCCGCATAACCCCGCCGCACCGGGGGCACCCAAAGGTCACTTCGTCCACGTAGGGCCGATGCAGGTCCAGCTCCCGCAGGTCCCGGCCGGCCCGGGCCGAAAGCTCGGCCACGCTCCCAACACACTCCCGGTGGCCGCACCCCTCGCACACCCAGATGGGGATGGGGGTGCCCCAGTACCGCTCCCGGGAGATCGCCCAGTCCACGTTGTTCCGGAGCCAGTCGCCGAAGCGGCCGTGCTTGATGTGTTCAGGCACCCAGTTTATCTGCTCGTTAAGCTCAACCATCCGGTCCTTAAAGGCGGTGGTCCGGAAGTACCAGGAGGTCTTGGCGTAGTAAAGAAGGGGTGTTTCGCACCGCCAGCAGAAGGGGTAGGTGTGAACATACCGCTCACTCCGGTACACCAGACCCCGCCCGGCCAGGTCCTGGATAATGAGGGGGTCGGCGTCCTTAAAAAAGAGGCCGGCAAAACTTAAAGGCAGGTCCGAGCGCACCCGGCCCTGCAGGTCGACGGTGTGGACGATGGGCAGGTTTTCCCGGCGGCCCAGCTCCAGGTCATCCTCGCCGTAGGCCGGGGCGATGTGCACTACCCCAGTGCCCTCCTCCAGGGAGACGAAGTCAGCGGCCACCACCCGGTGGGCCGGGCGGTCCAGGGGAACCGGCTGGTAAAGGGGCTCATAGGTTACCCCAACCAGCTCCCGGCCCTTGACCACCGCCAGCTCCCGATACGGCCCGGTGAGGGACTTTTCCAGGAGGGACCGGGCTAGCACCAGCCGCTCCCCGGACTCGGTCTCCACCAGGGCGTAGTCGGCATCCGGGTTTACGGCCAGGGCCATGTTGGCCGGCAGGGTCCAGGGGGTCGTTGTCCAGGCCAGGATGAATACGGGCCGGTCGGCAAAGGCCTTAAGGACAGGCGGCAGCGAATCGGCCACCACCGGAAACTTCACCCAGAGGGAGGGGTCGTCGGCAGTGTCGTAGCCCAAGGCCACCTCGTGGCTACTCAGGGAGGTCACACACCGGGGACAGTGGGGGGTGACCTTGTAATCCTGGTAGACCACCCCCCGGTTCCAAAGCTCCTTTATGGCCCACCAGCCTGATTCAATATAACGATTTTCAAAAGTGATATAGGCATTTTTCATGTCGATCCAGAAGGCGATGCGTTCGGTAAGCTCCTCCCACTCCCGAACGTAGCGCATCACACTTTCCCGACACCGGGCGTTAAATTTGTCGATGCCGTAGGCCTCGATTTCGGGCTTGGTGCTTATGCCCAGCTCCTTTTCCACCTCAAGCTCCACCGGCAGGCCGTGGGTATCCCAGCCCCCGATCCGGGGGGCATAGTAGCCCCGCATCGTCTTGAACCTGGGCATTATGTCCTTAAAGACCCGGGCCAAAACGTGGTGGAGGCCCGGCAGGCCGTTGGCCGTGGGGGGTCCCTCGTAGAGGATGTATGTCGGCCCCCCGGCCCGGAGTTCAAGGCTACGCTCAAAGACCCGCTCTCGGTTCCAGAAGTCTAAAATCTTCTCCTCTAAAGCCGGAAAACTAACCTTAGAATCGACCCGCTGAAAGCCCATCAGCTACACCCCCTTTCAATCCACCAGAACGATCTCCAGCCGCCGGTTAAACCGGCCCTTGTTCTCGGTGCGGACGATTTTTATGCCCTTCACCTCGGCGGTATTACGGACATGGGTACCGCCGTCGGCCTGCAAATCCAATCCTTTTATGTCAACGATACGGATTTGGCTGACGTGTTCGGGGATGAGGTTTACCCGGGTTCGGATGAGGTCCAGGTTTTTAAGGGCCTCTTCCCGGGGCAGGAAGTAGACCGTCACCGGGAGGGCTCGGCCGATGGCTTCGTTGCACTTAAGCTCGATAAGTTTTACCCGTTCCGGGTTCAGGTCTTCGAGGGTGAAATCCATCCGGGCCCGGTCGGGGTACATCTGGGTGCCGGTAACGGTGGCCCCGAACTCGTGGTAAACGACCCCGCACAGGATATGGAGGGCGGTGTGGGTGCGCATTAGCCGATAGCGCAGTTCCCAGTCGATGACCCCCCGGACCCGGCTTCCCACGGCCGGGGGTGGGAACTCCCCCGCCACGTAGTGGACCACCTCCTCCGGCCGGTTTTCCAGCCGGACCACCTCCCAGGTCCGGATGCCGTCGGTCAGGATGCCCCGGTCGGGCGGCTGGCCCCCACCCCCGGGGTAAAAGGCCGTCCGGTCGAGGACCACCCCGCCCTCCGCCCCCACCCGGACGACGGTGGCGTCGAACTCGCGCAGGTAAGCGTCCGCCAGGTAGAGCCGCTCGGTCACGGCCCCTCACCTCCTACACAAAAGGCCCCGCCCCAAAGGGGCGGAGCCGAAGCTTCCGCGGTACCACCCTTTTTGGCCCGCCCAATCGTGGGCGGACCCCCTCAGCGGGGTGCCATCACACCCCCGTGCCGGTAACGGGGCACGACCCCGGCCAAGCCTACTGGCGCCCGGAGCGGGCACGTTCGGTTGGCGGCTCGGGAGGGATTTTCGGGAAGCTCACCGCACCCGGCTCCCACCAACCCCGGGCTCGCTCGGCGGCTACCTTTCCCTACTCGTCTCCGTCTTCGCCTTTATCCAGGATAAGCTAACACACCCCGTAATACTATGTCAAGCCGCGACGGCCGCGGCAAGGCTTTCGCCTGATTCTCCGTTTGCTAGCCGGGACATCAGGGGCCGGCGGTCCCGTTAGGGTCGGGTCAAACCCTAAGCCTGGGGTCCAAGGCGTCCCGAAGGGCGTCCCCCAGCAGATTAAAGGCAAACACCGCCAGGCTGATGGCCAGCCCTGGGGCCAGCGCAAGCCAGGGCGCCCGCTCGGCAAACTGGGTGGCCGCACCCCGCAGCATCAGACCCCAGGCCGGGGTCGGCTCGGCCACCCCAAGGCCCAGAAAGCTAAGGGAAGCCTCGAGCAAAACCGCCTGGCCCAGGAAGGCCGTAAGCATCACCAGGTACGGGGCCACCACGTTGGGCAAGAGGTGAAAGAGGATGATCCGGGCATCCGAGGCCCCGAGGGCGCGGGCGGCCTCCACAAAGGGCATCTCCCGTAGCGCCAGGGCGCTCGCCCGGATAACCCGGCTTACCCGGGGAATCATCGGAATGGTGATGGCAATGATAACGTTTAAGGTCCCGGTGCCCAGGGCGGCCACCATAGCCAGGGCCAGGATTATCAGGGGAAACGCCAGAATTATATCCGTTATGCGCTGGATGGCGTCATCCACCCAGCCCCCAAAGTGGGCGCTTATCACCCCCAGCAGGGCCCCCAGGGTTGCGCCCACAAAGGAGCTGGTAAAGGCCACCAAAAGGGCCGTTCGGGAGCCATAAATTATTCGGCTTAAAACGTCCCGGCCGAAATTGTCTGTCCCCAGGGGGTATTGCGGGCTGGGCGGCCGGAGCATAACCGCAAAATTGTTGGCGATGGGGTCGTGGGGTGCCAGCTGGTCGGCAAAAACCGCCGCCACCCCGAAGACCAGCAATACCACCGCCCCGAAAGCCCCAAGGGGATAGCGGCGGCCAAATCGGAGGATAACGTTCTGTCGGTGGGCCTTCCGGGGAAGGACCGCGTCCTGAGCCAGCCGGGCCTGCATTCCAGACATCTTTACCGGTACCGAATCCTCGGGTCAAGCCACATGTAGCAGATATCCAGCAGAAAGTTAACGAAGACAAAGACCGCCGCCGAAAGCATAATGAGGGCCTGGGTCATGGTGTAATCCCGGCGGCTGATGGCCTCGACGATGAGCTTTCCCAGGCCGTTGAGGTTAAAGACTTGCTCGGTCACCACCAGTCCCCCGATGAGGAAAGCAAACTCCAGGCCGATAACCGTCACCACCGGCAGGAGGGCATTGCGGACCCCATGTCGGACGATGACCAGCTGTTCGGCCAGCCCCTTGGCCCGGGCCGTCCGGATGTAATCCTCCCTGAGCACTTCCAGCAGGGCCGACCGCATCATCCGGGTGGATACGGCCGAGTAACGGTAACCTACGGCCAGGGCCGGCCAGATGAGCTGGGTAAGGTTGGCCAGGGGGTCCTTCCAGAAGGGAGTAAAGACCACCGGGGGCGACCAGCGGAAGAAGATGAGCAAAAACAAGACCATCAAGATCCCCAGCCAGAAGGAAGGCATGGCCAAGCCGGCGATGCTGAAGACCCGGACGGCGTAGTCTACCCAGGTATTCTGCTTAACGGCGGCCAGGGTTCCTAAGGGAATGGCGAGGGCTACCGCGATAATCGTGGCCATAATGGCCAGCTCCAGGGTAAGTTCTAAGCGGATCGCCACCTCATAGGCCACAGGCTTACCGGTCCACATTGATACCCCCAAGTCGCCCCGGACCAGTCCCCAGAGCCAGTGGATAAACTGCTCGTGGATGGGCTTATCGAGGCCGTAGCGGGCCCGTTCGGCCCGCAGGACGTCTTCGGAGACAAGGGCGCCGGTACCGTACCGGAGCATCACGATATCTCCCGGGATGAGCCGGAGCAAAACGAAGGTGATGATGGCCACCCCGAACAGGGTCGGAAAGACCATCAGGAGCCGGCTTATAAAGAATCTCTGCATCGGCCGTTACTGGGCGAGCCAGACGTCCACTAGGTCTTGGTTAATATAGTGGCTTGGGGTGATCTTCCAGCCCTTAAGCTTGGCCCACCGGACAACGATGCGGTTCCACCAGAGGGCCGGCAGCTGGTAGGCCATCTCCCCAACGGCCCGCCGCTCAAACTGCCAAACGATCTGCTTCCGTTTTTCGGCGTCCAGCTCCCGGCTCTGTCGGTCATAAAGCTCATCCAGGACCGGGTCCCGGTAGCGGGCGTAGTTTACCGGGCTCCTTTCGGGCGAGATAAAGCTTAGAAGCTGAAGGTCCGGGTCATCCATAAAGTCGCAGTTAAAATAGAGCATCGCCTCGAAGTTGCCGGTTCGGAGGTCCTGGGTCCAGGGTCCCGTCTCCAGAAGCTGGTGCTCCACTTGAAGGCCAATCTGCCGCCACTGGTCGATAAGAAACACCCCAAGGGAGGGGTAGGGTTCGATGTTGCGGTTTTTTAAAACAAAAGAGAAGTTCTGGGGGATTCCGGCCTCCCGCAGCAGCCTGCGGGCCTCCTCCCGGCTCTTGTTTATATCCCGCCAGAAGCCGGGGATCTTCTCCAGCTCCGAGTCGGGCATGGCAAAGGGCCCACCCGGCCGCATCAGGGCCCCGACATACTTGAGGAACGTAAACTGGGACAGATACTGGCCCCCGCTCCAGCGGTCGACGGCCAGGGTGAGGGCTTGTCGAACCCTAACGTCGTTGAATGGCGGCTTTTCGTTGTTGAGCACTACTATCTGGGAGCAGATCCAGGGGCTCTCCTCGACGACCACCTGGTTGCCCAAGGCCCGAACCAGGTCGTCCCGCTCCTGGGGGGTGACGCTCCGGAAATTCACCAGGACCTGGCCGCTCCTTAAGGCGGCCACCATGGCCGAGCGGTCGGTCATAAAGACGGCCCGGAAGCCGTCTAAGTAGGGTCTGCCCTGGATGAAGTAGTTTTCGTTCTTTCTGCCCACCACGTGGGAGCCTGGGACATACTCGACGAACTTAAAAGCCCCGGTTCCCAA
>DAOUCL010000313.1:0-4871 GCA_034432015.1 Dehalococcoidia bacterium | reverse complement strand
CTTTTACGTCGTTGCGGGCGAATTCCTGTTTGAAGTTGGCTGGGAGCAGTTCGGCCTGACGGCGGGGGACTCTTTGCTTGCACCCCGGAAGGTGTCCCACGTCTGGGCTTGCGCCGGGGCCGCCGGAGGCCGCCTGCTCATCGCTTTCACGCCCGCCGGGTTGATGGAGCAGTTTTTTGCCCGGGTATCGGGTCACGGGGCCATGCCGCCCCTCGACCCGGAACTGTGGCAGGCCCACGGCATGGTGCTGCTCGGTCCGCCCCTGGCCCTGGACGGCCTTTAGGGCACCCGAACCACGAACCTGAGCTGGTGGTCCCGGTAGCGGGCGCTGAATTCCCAGCAGCCCGGTGAGGGAAGTTTCACAAAGACCAGCATCGCCCAGTGGAAGCTCGGATGGTAGCCGTTTTTGGCCCGCTCCGACCGGAACTCCGGCGCCTCCCCATCAAGCCGCCGGGCCGTTACCACCAGGTTGGGGACCGGCTCCTTGTGGCCGCCCGGAAAGTCGGCGCTCCACCAGAACTTCTCGCCGAGGGCGAGCTGAGACCAGGTCCCGCTTACCGGCAGGGCGGTCCAGCGGCCGTTGTGCCCATACCAGAACTCGTCGGGCGCACCCGGCGGCGTCGGGGGCCAGGGCGGGGGCGGGACGAAGGGCGGGTCGGGCGGCCCCGTCACGGGGCACTCCGAAACACCGGCGGCCTCCCGCACAGCCGGGGGCGGGGCGCCGCGTACCCCGGCCTGAGACGCCGCCGGCGCACAGGTTACCGCCAGCGCCAGGACAATTAACATCACCCACTGCCCCACGGCCGACCCCCCCCTTCTGTCTACGGCGAGTTGAGAAGAAAGGTCAGCAGGTCGTCGACCTCCTGGTCGGTCAGGCCCAGGTTCGGCATCTGCGTGCCCGGCCGGATGGCCGGCGGGTCCTTCAGCCAGGCCCGCAGGTAGTCGGGACCCGGCGGCACCGGCGAGCCGGGCCGCCCGGCCCGGGTCAGGTCAGGACCGACCGCCGCCTGAAACCCGGAGTAACTGACTTCGGCGTGCCGGTGGCAGGTGACACACCCTTTGGCCACGAAGAGCGCCTGCCCGGCCTCGTAGGACCCGGACGTCACCGGCGCCGGCTCGCGGCCGGTGCGACCGCCGGTGTCGGCGGCAACCCCGAGGACCAGTCCAAGGGCGGCCAGGCCAGCGAGACCGGTTGCCGCCCACCTGCGGGTCGATTCCCGCCCGGAGAAGGTCAGCCGGCCGGCGGCCGCAACCGCGGCCACGGCGCCGAGGCCGAAGGGCGCCGTCAGGGTCGGCCGGGCGGAGGGAGCAGCGGCCGCAGCACCCACGGTGAGGGGCGGCATCGGCGCCTCGCCGAAGGCGGTCCGTATCGACCAGGCCCAGGTCCCGGCCAGGGGCAGCCGGACCACGGCCCAATAGTAGCCTGCCCGTTCGCCGGCCGTTGCGGCGAACGTCAAACGGCTGCCCGTCTCCCGGTGGGAAAATTCGAGCGCCGGTTGCAGGCCGCTGACCGGGGTCTGGCCGTGCTGGCGGACCCAGAATGCCACCGCGAACTCGCGGTCCGGTTCGATTGCGGCCGGCAGGGTCTCCAGCGTCACCACCGCCCAGCCCCCGGCTAGGGCCGCCTGAAAGCTTGCCGTCCACGCCAGGACTACCCCGAAAAGAACCAGGGGCAAAAAGCGGGCCATCTTAAGGCACCTCCTTTAAGGACCGGGCTACTTTAAGGACCTCTTCCAGGGCGAGGTTTGTCTCCAGCCGATAGGTAAGCTCGCCGACTTCCCAGGCCAGCACGTTTCCGGTCACCAGCCGGGTCATTTCCACCCGTTCCCGACCGGCGGGGTCCCGGAACCGGACCGGGTGGGTCGCATTCTCCAGCCAGTAGCCCCGACTTCCGTCCACCGTCACCTCCCGGACAACGGTGCTGGCCGTCAGCGGCCCCTTTAAGAAGAGGCCGGTGGTCCGGGCCGCATAAAGGCGGAAGAGAAGGTCGCCCGGGCCGGGGGCCGGCAGGCCTGGGCGGGTCCGGTAAACCAGAATCACCTGAAACTCACCCGGGACGTAAAGCTCCTGCAGGTAAACCTCATCCGGCTCGCCCAGGCCTTCGGGGTAAGTGGGGACCCGAATGGGAAAGCCCGCCCGGGCCCGGGCCTCGGCAAGGGTGGTTCGGCCGGCAAATTCGGGCACGGCCGGCACCGACGCGGTGGGCGCCGACACCTGCCCGGGAACCACCGCCACCCGGCGCAGGCCGAAGAACTCGGCTACGGCCCTCCGGGCATCCCCCCACAGAGCAAATACCAGGGCCAGGGCGACCGCCACGGCCGCAGCCGCCAGGACCCACCGGGCGTACCGCCCCCAGCCCGCCCGGGGCCGACGCCCTCCCAGGCGGGGGGCGATTTCGGCCGCAAGGTCGGGCGTTGCCGGGTAGACCAGGTATTCGCCCAGCCGCCCCAGGTCCCGGCCCAGGGCATCCAGGCCGTTATCGTCCCACATCCTCACCGTACACCGACCTGAACTCCGGGTGCCGACCCAGGACGATTTCCCGCAACCTGCCCAACGCCCGGTGAAGGCGGGATTTCACCGTCCCCCGGGGGCACCCGAGGACCTCCGCCATCTCCACCTCGCCCAGCTTTTGAAAATAGCGCAGGGCAACCACCGCCCGGTCGTCCGCCGGAAGCTCCAGCAGGGCGTCGGCCAGTGCCTGTAGCCGCTCCCGGGCCAGCACTGCGGCCTCGGGGGATGGGGCGGCATCCCCCAGGGCTGCAGCCTCCCGAAGGCGGAGGGCCAAGCCCCGGCGCCGCCGGGCCGCCTTCTTGAGGTTTAACGCCTCGTTCACCACAATTCGCAGAATCCAGGGCTTAAAAGGTCGCTTCGGGTCGAAGCCGGGGAGGGACCGGAAGGCTTTGATAAAGGCCTCCTGGGCCGCGTCGGCGGCCGCATCCGGGTCGGCCAGGATAACGTAGGCCGTCCGGAAGGCAACCTCCTGGTAGCGGCGCACCAGCTCGGTAAAAGCATTCTGGTCCCCGGCCCTGGCCCGGGCAATCAAGAGCTCATCGTCCAGCGGACCGCCCTCCAACCGGACTTCCACACCTTAATACAACCTGGGGGCCGAAAAGGTTCCGGTTAAGGGCCGGGGCGGCGCTCAGCGCTGGAGAAGCCAGATGCAGGTGCCGTCGGGGTCCCGCAGGCAGGCCGCCCGGGCACCCCATTCGTAGTCGCGGGGCTCCCGTTCCACCGGGATTCCCACGGCCCGGAGCCGCTCGCAGGCGGTGTCCACGTCGGGCACGTTAAAACTGAGGTGGTCTAAGCCCGCCGGGTTGCCGGTTAAGTCAAAGGAGCGCAGGCTGGGGGCCGGCGTGGCCGTCTTAAAAAGATAAAGGGCTACCGTCCCGGCCCGGACGAAGGCCGCCTCCCCGTCCCGATATTCCGGGACGAACCCCAGGGCCTGGTAGAAAGTCAGGCTCTTTTCTAAATCCGTTACGGCGATGCCGATGTTATCGAGGCCGGTTATCATCCCGAGCACCTCCTTGGCGAGGGGTTACATTTCTGGGCTTTCCGGGCCGGGGTCCGGCCCCGGGGAACTGTGGTAAAATCTTTCCGGGCGGTTTTAGCCCGGAGCCCACCAGCCCCCATCGTCTAGCGGCCTAGGACGCCACCCTTTCAAGGTGGAGGTCGGGGGTTCGAATCCCCCTGGGGGCACCCTAGCGGCGGCCGGAGGGTTCTGTAAGCCCGAAGAGCCGCCAGACGAGCCGCTCGACCCAGGCCGTCCCGAAGACGGTTAAAATCCCCCCGGCCAGGATAAGCGCCCCGCCCAGGTAGATCATCCACCCCGGAATCTCCTTGAAAATCAGGGCCGCCAAAATCACCGCCACCAGCGGCTCCACGTAGGTTAAAATCGCCCCCGACTGGGCCTTCACCCGGCCGATGCCCCCGTAATATAAGCCGATGCCCAGGGCCGTGTGTACCGCCCCCAGCGTAAACACCAGGGCCCAGGTCTGGGCCGAGGGGACCCCCGAAATCTGGGTGAGGGCGGGCGACAGGATAACCGCGGCTACCAGACAGTTATAAAAGGTGACCGTCTCCACCGGGAGCCGGCCGGCGATGGCCTTCGAGGCCACCGTCCGCAGGGCGTAAAAGAGGCCCGTCCCCAGGCCGCAGAGCACCCCCACCAGGTTCGGGGTCCCGCCCCCGGCCGCATCCCCCAGGGCCACCAGCGCAACCCCGCTGAAGGCCAGGGCCAGGGCTACCGGGGTGCCGGGCTCCAGCCGCTCCCCGATGAGAAACGGCGCCAGGACCGCCACAAAAACCGGGGCGGTGTATGCCGCCAGGACGGCGCTGGCGATGGTGGTGAGTCGGAAGGCGTAGAAAAATAAAAGCCAGTCCATGGCCAGAAATATGCCCATCAACACCAGGATCGGCCCGTTCCGGCCGAACCGAAAAAGCTCCCGCCGGCCGCTCAGCAAGAAATAGGCCGCCAAAACCAGGGCGGCAAACCCCACCCGGAAAAAGGCGATGGCCGGGGGCGGGAGGTCGATGAACCGGACGAAGATTCCCACCGACCCCCAGGTGGCGGCCGCGGCCGCCACCTGCACGTAGCCCCGGAGCCGGCTCAACTCAGGAGGCGAACCCTTCACGCTCGGCAAACCACCGGAAATCTACAAACTCAAAAGGATTGTCCTGCTCGGCCACGACCTTAAGCAACTGGCGGTCGGAAGGGTCGGCAAAGCCCCGCAGAACGACGGCCGCCAGCCGGTGAAACCGGGCCAGGTGCTCCTGAAAGCGGCGGGCGGCATAATCGGGGGCCTGCCCCGTCGAAACGAGAAATGGCCAGTCGCTGGCCTGCAGAAGCAACAGCTCCCGGGCCGCCTGCCGCA
>DAOUCL010000312.1:0-7327 GCA_034432015.1 Dehalococcoidia bacterium | reverse complement strand
TACATGAGCTACGGAATGACGGGCGAGGTGGCATTCCGGGTTCAGGCCGGCGCCCTCGGGTCCCTCAAGGCCCCGATCCGGCGGCTGGCCGTGCCCGACGTGCCCATTCCATTCTCCGAGCCGCTGGAGAGCGCCGTTATTCCGAGCGTCCAGCGGATTTATGAGGCCGCCCGAAGCCTGGTCGGGGCCGGGGCCGCGGCCTGAGAGCCCGACCGTTCACCGGGGGTGGGGTTTGGTCCCCACCCCCGGTCTTTTAAGGTTGTGCTAAAATTTAACGTGGGCTTGCCCGCGTAGCTCAGTGGGTAGAGCACACCCTTGGTAAGGGTGAGGTCACCGGTTCGAGTCCGGTCGCGGGCTCCGGGCGCCGGCGCCATTTTTTCGGGGAGGTTGTTTTGCCAACGGTTATCTGTTCCCGCTGCGGTCAGGAGGCCCCGGGGCTGGAGGAGAGCCCTCTGCCAGGCCGGCTCGGGGAGCTGGTTAAAGCCAACGTCTGCGTTGACTGCTGGCAGGAGTGGCTGGGGGTTCAGGTTCGGGTCATTAACCACTACGGCCTCAACGTCATTGACCCCGAGCACCGCAAGTACCTTTACGGCATTATGAAAGAGTTCCTCGGCCTCGAGGAAAAGACCCAGACCCCGTAGCCTGCCGCCGAGCTGAGCTAAGCGGTCCCGGCCGAGCGAAGCGATTAAATTTTTCCCTTGAGGAGGTGCAGCGTGGCCAGGACCCATTTCCTTCCCGAAAACGTCGTTCACTACCAGTGGGACCGTAACCTCACCCCGGCCCTGGAAATCGACCCCGAAGATACCGTCGTCTTCTCTTTTCGGGACGTAAGCGATAATCAGATTACCCCCAACTCCACCGCCGAAGACCTGACCCGCCTCGACTGGAACCGGCTCTATCCCCTGGCCGGGCCGATATTCGTAAAGGGCGCCCGGCCAGGGGATACCCTTGAGGTGGAGGTTTTAGACCTTCACCCCCGGGGCTGGGGCTGGACCGGGGTCATCCCGGGCTTCGGCCTCCTCGAAGCTGAATTTAACCGGCCTTATCTTTACATCTGGGACCTCTCCCCCGGCACCTACGCCTGGTTCAAGCCCGGGATCCGGGTGCCCCTCGACCCCTTCTGCGGCACGATGGGGGTGGCTCCGGCCGAGCCCGGCCCCCACCCGGTGATGCCCCCCGGCAAATTCGGGGGCAACATGGATATCCGTCACCTGACGGTGGGCACCAGGCTCTTTCTGCCGGTTCAGGTCGATGGTGCCCTCTTTTCGGCCGGCGACTGCCACGCCGCCCAGGGGGACGGGGAGGTCTGCGTCACCGGTATCGAGTGCCCCATGTACGGGGCCCTGCGGTTTCGCCTTCACCGGGACCGGCCGATTCCCGAGCCCCAGTTCCAGACGCCGGGGCCGCTGACCTCCAAGTACGACGCCAAGGGCTACTACGCCACCACCGGCATCAGCCCGGACCTGATGGAGGCCGCCCGCAAGGCCGTCCGCCACATGGTCGAGCATATTAGCCGGACCTATAGCCTTACCCCCGAGGAGGCTTACGTGCTGGCCAGCATCGTGGTCGACCTGAAGGTGAGCGAGGTGGTGGATAAGCCCAACTGGGTCGTGACGGCCTACCTGCCCCTCGCCATCTTCGTTTAGGGCCGTCAGTGCTTGAAGTGGCGGCGGCCCGTAAAGACCATGGCGATCCGGTGGCGGTTGGCCACCCGGATCACCTCCTCGTCCCGGATGGAACCCCCTGGCTGGATGATGGCAGTCACCCCGCCTACGGCCGCGTGCTCCACCCCGTCCGGGAAGGGGAAGAAGGCGTCCGAGGCCAGCACTGCTCCGTGGGCCCGGTCCCCGGCCTGCCGCAGGGCGATGTCCACGCTGGCAACCCGGTTGGGCTGGCCGGCCCCAAGGCCGACCAGCATCCGGTTGCGGGTAATTACGATGGCGTTAGATTTTACGTGGCGGACGATCCGCCAGGCGAAGAGCATCTCGGTGAGCTCTTCCAGGGTGGGTTGGCGCTCGGTGACGACCTTAAGGGGCAGGTCTTCGGGGTCGCCCCGGTCGATGGTCTGAACCAGGTAGCCCCCACTTATTCGCCGAAGCTCCAGGTCCGACCGGAGGGAGCTTGCGGCCGGCTCGAAGGGGGCCACCATAATCCGCAGGTCCCGTTTGCGCTTTAAGACCTCCAGGGCTTCTTCGTCGTAGCCGGGGGCGACGATGGCCTCGTAAAAGAAGGGCCGGATCGCCTGGGCCGTCTCGGCGTCCACGACCCGGTTGGCCCCGATAATGCCCCCGTAGGCCGAAACCGGGTCGCCGGCGTGGGCCCGCCGGTAGGCCTCGGCCAGGGTCTCGGCGCTGGCCACCCCGCAGGGGTTCGTGTGCTTTATGATCGCCACCGTCGGCAGGGTGAACTCGGCCACGATGTTTAAGGCCGCATCCAGATCCAGGTAGTTATTAAACGAAAGCTCCTTGCCCCCAAGCTGGCGGGCCGCCGCAATGTTCGGTACCGGGTCGGGGCCGACGGTGAGCAGCCGGTAGAGGGCCCCGGGCTGGTGGGGGTTTTCGCCGTAACGGAGGATGGCCGCCCGCTGCAGGGCCACTACCAGCCGGTCGGGGAAAAGTTCATCCCCCAGCAGGTATTCGGCCACCAGGGCGTCGAAGGCGGCCGTTACTTCGAAGGCTTTGGCCGCCAGCCGCCGGCGGAAGGCCGGGTCCGCTCCCCCGGCCCGCAGAAACTCCAAAACGGCCGGGTAATCCGCCGGGTCACAGACGGGCAAAACAAAGGGGTAGTTTTTGGCCGCGGCCCGAAGGAGGGCCGGGCCGCCGATATCGATGGCCTCCAGGACCTCGGCTTCGGTCGGACTTTCCCGGGCTACCTGCTGGAAAGGGTAAAGGTTGACGGCCACCAGGTCGATGGGCTCGATCCCCAGCCGCTGGACCTCGGCTAACTGCTCGGGGAGGTCCCGCCGAACCAGGATGCCGGCGTGGATGGCGCTGTGGAGGGTCTTGACCCGCCCGCCCAGGATGGTCGGCAGGCCGGTGAGCTCTTCGATGGTGCGGACTTTAAGGCCGGCATCCTTAAGGGCGGCCCGGGTTCCGTCGGAGGCGATAAGCTCAAAGCCCAGCTCCCGGAGGCCCCGGGCGAATTCGACGATTCCGGTTTTATCGCTTACGCTCAGTAACGCACGCATCGGTCCTTAACCCCGGCTTTTAATTCGGACCCGCCGGCCCACCACCTCCAGCCGGCCCTCGGCGAAGAGTTGGATGGCCTGCGGTAAGATTTTATGCTCCTGCTCCAGAATCCGGGCGCTCAGCGTCTCGGGCGTATCGTCCTCGAAGACGGGCACCGCCGCCTGGAGGATGATGGGGCCGGCGTCAACCTCTTCGGTGACGAAATGAACGGTGCAGCCGCTGACCTTGACGCCGTATTCTAACGCCTCCTGCTGGGCGTGTAAAGTCCCGCCGAAGGCGGGCAGGAGCGAGGGGTGGATGTTGATTATCCGGTAGGGGAAAGTCCGGACAAACTCGGGGACTAAGATCCGGTCGAACCCGGCCAGAACCACCAGGTCGACCCGGTAAGATTTAAGGATTTCGGCGATGGCCAGCTGGTGGAGGAGCCGGTTTGAATAGTCCCGCTCAAGAACCACCGCCGTGGGCACCCCGAAGGCGGCCGCCCGCCGGAGGGCCGGGGCTTCGGCCCGGTTGCTGACGACCACGGCGACGGTGGCGTCCACATCGCCCCGCTTAATAGCCTCAAGGATAGCCTGCAGATTGGTGCCCCGCCCGGAAACCAGGACCCCCAGCCGGGCCGGAAGCTGGGCTGGTCGGGGGTTAATCGAGGAGCAGCCTGACCCTTTCATCCCCGTCGGCCCGAATCACCTCCCCCACCGGGAAGGCCTCGGGCAGCTCTTTTAAAATCAGCCCGGCCCGGCCCGGGTCGGTGATAAAGACAAGGCCAACCCCCATGTTAAAAACCCGGAACATCTCGGCCTGGGGCACCCGCCCCGTGGCGGCGATCAGCCTGAAAATGGGCGGGACCTCCCAGCCCACCCGGACCACCGCCGTGGCTGCGGGCGGTATGATGCGAGCCACGTTGCCCGGGAGGCCGCCCCCGGTGATGTGGGCGACCCCCTTGACCAGCCGGCGGACCCGCCGGATTTCGTTTAGATAACAGCGGTGGGGCGTTAAAAGGGCCTCCCCGAGGGTCTGGCCCAGTTCCGAGTAGTAGCGGTTCAGGGTGCCGGTGGCCCCGGCCAGGTCCAGGCCGAACACCTTTCGGACCAGGGAGTAGCCGTTGGTGTGGAGGCCGTCGGAAGGAAGCCCTAAAATCACATCCCCCGGCCCGATGTCGGCCCCGGTGATTAGGTTTTCCCGGTCGACGATGCCCACCAGAAACCCCACCAGGTCGAATTCCCCCTCGGTGTAAATGCCGGGCATCTCGGCCGTCTCACCCCCGAGGAGGACAATGCCCCAGTCCCGGCAGGCGGCGGCTACCCCGGCGATTACCGCCTCGGCCGCCTCGGGGTCCAGGCGGCCCGTCCCGTAGTAGTCGAGCATAAAGAGGGGTTCGGCCCCGCAGGTGGCGACGTCGTTCACGCAGTGGTGGACCAGGTCCCGGCCCAGACCCTCAAACCTCCCCAGCAGGGCCGCAACCTTGGTCTTGGTTCCGACCCCGTCCGCGGTGGCGGCCAGGATTTTTTCCGGGAGGCCGGGGAGGGGATAAAGGCCGGCGAATTGGCCGAAGGAGCCGGCCGGCAGCCCCTCGAACAGGGCGCGGAAGCGCTCGGCCAGCCGGCGCTTGAGCCGGTCGGCGGCCGAGATATCCACCCCGGCCGAACGGTAAGTAAGGCCCTCCGTTTCGGGCCCGCGCTCGGCGTCTGGGTCAAAGGTCCCGAAGGTCATGGGTAAAGCCTCGAACGGTCAGCGGGCGGCCGGTGCCTCGAGGACGTACTTACCGAGGGCTTCCGGGATGGGCACCGGGTAGTCCCCGGTAAAACAGGCCAGGCAGAACCGGGAGCCCGAAAGGCCCACGGCCCGGAGCAGCCCCTCGACGGAAAGGTAGCCGAGGCTGTCGGCGCCCGTCCAGGCGGCTACTTCGGCCACGCTCTTGTGGGCGGCGATGAGCTCCTCCCGGGTGGCCATATCTACCCCGTAGTAGCAGGGCCAGCGGATGGGCGGGGCGCAGATGCGCAGGTGGACCTCCCGGGCCCCGGCCGCCCGCAGGAGGCGGACGACCCGCGGGGTTGTGGTGCCCCGGACAATGGAGTCGTCGACGACGACTACCCGCTTGCCCCGCAGAACCTCGGGCAGCGGGTTGAACTTGAGCTGAACCCCCAGGGCGCGCATCCGCTGGTCGGGCTGGATGAAGGTCCGGCCAACGTAGCGGTTTTTGATCAGGGCCTCCCGGAAGGGGATGCCGCTGGCCCGGGCGTAGCCGATGGCCGCCGGGATGGCCGAGTCCGGCACCCCGGTCACCAGGTCAGCCTCCACCGGGTGCTCCCGGGCCAGCTCGGCCCCCATCGCCTCCCGCATCAGGTAGATAAGCCGGCCCGAAAAGCGGCTGTCTGGCCGGGCCAGGTAGATGAGCTCGAAGATGCAGAAGGCCTGCCGGGGAGAGACCCGACCCAGGTAGGACCTAAGGCCGTTCCGGTCGATTTCGACGATTTCGCCGGGCTCCACTTCCCGGACCAGCTCCGCCCCCACGTGGTCGAGGGCGCAGGTCTCGGAGGCGACGAGCCAGGAGCCGTTGTACCGGCCCAGGGCCAGGGGCCGAATGCCCAGGGGGTCCCGAACGGCGTAAAGGGCCTCGTGGGTAAGCAGGGCCAGCGAGTAGGCCCCCTCCAGCCGGGCCATCGCCGCCCGAATCTTCTCCACCCAGGTGGGGCCCGGGCTCAGGGCGATAAGCTGACCGATAACCTCCGAGTCGGTGGTGGTGCCGAAGACGGCCCCCCGGTCCACCAGCTCGGCCTGGAGCTCGGCGGCGTTGACGATGTTGCCGTTGTGGGCGATGGCGAGCTGGCCCACCGGGCTTCCCACCAGGATGGGCTGGGCATTGTAGATGGTGCTGGAGCCGGTGGTGGAATAGCGGGTGTGGCCGATGGCCGCATACCCCGGAAGCCGGGCGAGGCGGAACTCGTCGAACACCTGGGCGACCAGGCCCATGCCCGTGTGCAGGTAGATACGGTGGCCGTCGGTGGTGGCGATTCCGGCGCTCTCCTGACCCCGGTGCTGAAGGGCGAAGAGGCCGAAGTAGGTCACCCGGGCGACGTCTTCTTGGGGTGCGAAAATGCCAAAGACACCACAGGCGTCACGGGCCTGGTCCGGGCCTTTGGTCATCGCACCCTTAGTTTAACACAGCGGCCTCGCAAAGGCAAAGGCCGTCAGGCTGGCCGGCCGCCTCGGCCGGGTTGACAGTGGGGTGGCCTGCCCCCTAAAATGACGGCGGACCCTTGTGAACGCGTGAACTAGTCATTCGGTGAGGGGAGTTTAAACCCATGGTGAAATTGGCGTCCACGGGCGCGGAGGCGGCCGTAACCCGCATCTTCACCCAGACCCTTCAGGTTCAGGCCCCAACGGCGCCGGCTTTCGTCGACATAACGGAGCAGGTGGAACAGGCGGTTCGCCGAGCCGGAATTAAGCACGGGCTGGTAATCGTTTTCTCCCGGCATACTACTGCCGGCATCAAAATCAACGAAAATGAGCCCGAGCTTTTAGACGACCTGGTCCGGTTTCTCGGGCGGCTTGCCCCGGCCGGGGCCTACTACCGGCACAACGATTTTGAGGTCCGGACCCACAACGTCGAGGCCGAGGAGTGCCCCAACGGCCACGCCCACTGCCAGCATTTCCTGGTGGAGGCCAGCGAGGCGGTCCCCGTCCTGGAAGGGCGGCTGCAGCTCGGCCGCTGGCAGCGGATTTTCTTCGTGGAGCTGGACCGGCCCCGGCCCCGTGAGGTGATCGTGCAGGTTTTTGGGGCCTGAAAGGGGGCGGCCCCGTCGGCGATGTTTCAGCCCAAGATTAAAATCCGGCTGCTTGGGGCGGCCGACATCCGCCGGGCGGTCCCCATGCGCAAGGCCATCGAGGCGACCCGGCAGGCCTTTGCGGCCCTTTCATCCGGCCGGGCCCGGGTGCCGCCCCGCACCCCCATCGAAGTATCCCCGGACGCGGTCGCCCTTTTTATGCCCGCCTACCTGGTCGGACACCCGGTCGGCCTTGGGGTTAAGATGGTCTCGGTCTTTCCGGCCAACCGGGACTGGGGGCTTCCCCTCATCCACGCCCTGGTGGTCCTGGCCGATGAGGCCAGCGGCCGGCCCCGGGGGGTCCTGGAGGGGACA
>DAOUCL010000311.1:0-12046 GCA_034432015.1 Dehalococcoidia bacterium | reverse complement strand
GAAGTAAATATTAATGGAGAAAAGGTGCATAATTTCGTCGTCGGCCAGCTTAAGCTGGCCGACGCCGGGCACGATCTGCTCACGGCCGATTTGGCGGTTTACCACAGCCTTAACTGTCGCTATTTTACCCGATCCGTCACTACCCGAGCATAATGCAAAGAACCGGGCCGGTGAAAATCCTCAAAGGCGGCCGCGGTATCGCCCACCGCTACCGGGAAGGTATCGTTGAGGTCTTCCGGGAAGCCTTCGCCGGCCCGCCCTACTTTGAAGGCCCGGAGGAGGCCGCCCGCTTCAGCGGCCGGCTCGTCGCCCACGCTAGACAGCTTGGGTTCCGAATCTGCCTGGCCCTGGACCCCGGCCAGCGCCTGGTGCTGGGCTTTGCCTACGGCTATACCGTGCCGCCTGACAGCTGGTGGTGGGAAACCCTGGCGGCCCATCTGAACCCCAACCTGGTGCCGGGCTGGCTTGAAGACGCCTTTGAAATCGTTCAGCTCGCCGTGCTCCCGACCGAGCAGGGCCGGGGAATTGGCTCAGCCCTCCACGACAGGCTGCTGGAAGGCCTCCGCCACCGGCGGGCGGTGCTCTCAACCCTGGCGGGGGACACGCCGGCCCGCCGGCTCTACGACCGGAGGGGCTGGATTATGCTGGCCGCCGGCGTCCGCTTTCCGGGCGTGGATAAACCCTACGTGCTTATGGGTAAAGACCTCGGGCCGAGCCAGCCAGCCTACCCGGCCGGGCCGACCCGGGAAAGCCGGGTGTAGACGAAGAAGGCCCCCACCAGCATCCCGGCAAAGATGCCCACAAACCACCAGCCCTGCGTCCGCAGGGCCGAATCGGCCGCCCAACCCGCCGCCCCGCCGGCCGCCGCCCCCAGGGCCAGGCTCAGCAGGTAGAGGCCCAGCTCCCGCAGGACCATTCTTACCGGGGGGCGCCCAGGGCCATCCGGCGCAGCCGGGCGATCCGCTCCCGGATGGGCGGGTGGGTGCTGAAGAGGCCCATCAGGCCCTCGCCGCTGAAGGGCTGGACGATGAACAGGTGGGAGGCGGCCGGGTTCACCTCCATGGGGACGAGCCGGCTCGCCGCCTCGAGCCGCTCCAGGGCACTGGCCAGGGCCAGGGGGTCGCCGCAGATGCGGGCACCGCCGGCATCGGCCTCATACTCCCGGGCCCGGGAGATGGCCAACTGGATTATGAGGGCCGCAATGGGGGCCAGTATCACGAAGAGCAGGCTGGCCGCCAGCTCCCCCAGGCCGTTGCCTTCCCGCTCGTCGGAGCGGCCGAACCCGCCGAAGAAGAAGGCCCACTGGGCCATCTGGGCGATGTAAGTTATCGCCCCGGCGATGGTGGCCACCACGGCCTGAATCAGGGTGTCCCGGTGCTTGATGTGGGCCAGCTCGTGGGCGATGACCCCGGCCAGCTCATCCCGGTTAAGAAGGTGAAGCAGGCCGGTGGTCACGGCCACAACCCCGTGGTTGGGGTCCCGGCCGGTGGCAAAGGCGTTGGGCTGGGGGGCATCCACCAGCCAAACCCGGGGCTTGGGGATCCCGGCCCGGTGGGCCAGGTCGGCCACCAGGTCGTGCAGCCACGGGGCCTCCTCATAGGGAAGCTCCCGGGCCCCCGTCATCAGCTGGACCACCTTATCGCTGAACCAGTAGGCAAAGAAGTTCATAAAGAGGGCCAGCACCAGGGCCACGAACATCCCCGTCGGCCCGGCGACCACTCGCCCGGCGAAAACCAGCAGGCCGGCCAGCAGGGCCAGGAGGACCACCGTCTTAAGGCTATTGGCCGTCATCCCACGACCCTCCCTTCAATACTGCACACTATGATATTAGATGGGCCGACGGCCCCCGTCAAGGCGGGTCGCTCGCCGGAATACTCACCTTGCGATATATTGTACCGGATTAGGGAAGATGGCCGCCGACCTAAGGGCCATTCTGGCCGATAAGGCCGCCGGGGCCACCGAAATTGCCCGCCGGGCCCTGGAGTATATCGCCGCCGGCGAACTTAAGGACCCGGCCGAGGCCGCCCGTCTCCTTATGACGGCCAGGCCGGATTTTGGGTTGCTGGTCAACCTGGGCCGGCGGCTGGAAGAATTGGCCCGGACCGGCGGCCTCACCCCCGAAGCCGTAAGGCGGCTCCTGACTGAGCTGGGGGAGGCCGCCGAAAGGGCCGCCCGTCGGGCGGCCCAGCTGCTTCCGCCCGACGCCGATGTGGTCACGGCCAGCTACAGCTCCCAGGTGGTTCGGGCCGTCCGGCTTTACCGGTTTCGGGACGGCGGGCGGGTTTGGGTCTGGGTAACCGACCCCCAAGACTCCATCGGCCGGCGGACGGCATCCGTCCTCGGGGCCGAAGTTATAACTTCATTAGAAAAATTAAGCCGGCCGGTGGGGCTCATTGGGGCCGACGCCGTCTTTGCCGACGGCAGTGTTATCAACGGGGCCCCCAGCCTTAGCCTGGCCGAGGCCCTGGCCGGGCGCGGGGCGCCCCTCTACGTGGTGGCGACCTCTTTTAAGCTTCTGCCCGGGCCGCCCCGTCCCCCGGCGGAGCCGGGGTTTGAGCTGGTGCCGGCCCGCCTCATTACGGCAGTCGTTCTCGAAGAAGGCCTAGCGTAGCCGCCACTCCTCCACGTTCCACCAGAGGCTTATCGGCGACGGCTTTACCCCCGAAATCTGCGGCCTGAAGGCGTAAACCACCTTCGGGTGGAAGATGGGTATGGACGGGGCCTCCTGGTAGAGGAGCTCCTGGGCCCGGAAGTAGATTTCCCGCCGTTTTTCGGGGCTGGCCTCCAGCCGACCCTGCTCTAAGAGCCGGTCCAGCTCGGGGTTGCTGTAGCGCAAAAAGTTGTGGCCGGCCGCAATGGAGCTGGTGTGGAACCGGCGGTATAAGAAGTCCGGGTCGACGTTGACGGAGCTGCCGATAAAGATGGCCTCAAAATTGCTCTTAAGGACATAGTCGTTTATAAAGGTGTTTAGCTCCAGGAAGACCGGCTCCACGTCGACCCCGAGCTCCCGCCACTGCTGGCGGATAAAGAGGACGATCTCCTCCCGAACCTTGTCGCCGGAGTTGGTAAGGAGCTTAAACTTAAGCTTCTGGCCGCCCTTTTCTAGGACGCCGTCGGCCCCCGGCCGCCAGCCGGCCTCGGCCAGCAGAGTCCGGGCCCGGTTCAGGTCCCGGGGCCAGGGCTTGACGTTGGGGTTGTAGTAATAGGTGTTGGGCAAAATCTCCGAGGTTGCCGGAACCGCCTGCCCCTCAAGGATGCCGTTGATAATGGCCTGCTTGTCCAGGCCGTGGTTGAGGGCCTGCCGTACCCGCCGGTCCCGGAAAAGGGGGTGCTCGTTGTTAAAGCCAACGTAGGTGTTAAAACCTAACGTCTCAAAGAAGCTTAAGTTACGCTCCTGCCGGACCCGGCCGATGTCGGTGCTGGGAACGGCGGCCGCATCCACCTCCCCGCTCAGAAGCTGGACGGTGAGGATATTAGAGTCTTTAAGAAACTTCCAGATGATGGTTTCAATGCCGGGCTTGGTCCCCCAGTAGTCCCGGTTGGCCTTAAACCTAAGCTGCTGGCCGGAAGCCCACTCCTCCACCAGGTAAGGGCCGGTCCCCACCGGCTTGCGGTTAAAGGGGGTGTTGAGCTGGTCCTGCCCTTCCAGCAGATGCTTGGGGGCGATCCCCACCGTAAGCTTCGAAAGGAAAGAGGCATCCGGGGCCTGAAGGGTGATTTTGACGGTGTGCTTGTCGGGCAGGGTAATTTCCTGGATTCCGGCGTAGTCGGTCTTGGCGATGGTGCCTTTGACGTTGGGGTCCCGGATAGTATCCAGGGTAAACTTGACGTCTTCGCCGGTAAACTCCCGGCCGTCGTGCCAGTGGACGCCTTGCCGCAAATACAAAGTATACTGGCGTCCGTCGGGGGATATCTCCCACCGGGTGGCCAAGGCCGGAATCAGGGCCAGCTGGTCGTCCACGGCCACCAGCGGGTCGAAAATCAGGTCGAGGGCGGCCTTGGTGTGGACTTCGGGGCCGACGATGGGATTGAGGCGGCTCGGCTCGGCGGTGGTGCCGTAGACAAGGGTGCCGCTGGGACCGGCCGGTGGCGCCGGGGTCGCCGGTTGGGGCATACAACCGGCCGCCGGCAGTACGGCCAGGATTAAAAGCGTCCAAAACCTGGAGATTTTCATCCGGGCCCTCCTTCAGGGGCTTGGTCCCCTCCCGTCTTCGGCCTGGGCAGTGGCCGGCGCCGGCCCTGCCGAATGAACGGGACCCCTTAATTTTACGCCGCCAGGCCCGTCCGCGCCAGCAGTTTACGGTGTGAAATCCGGCACGACCCAGACGGGGTCGCCGACCCGGATTAAGCCGCCCCTCACCACCCGGGCCAGGACGCCCCGGCGGCCGGCCAGCTCGGCCTGAAGGCCGGGGCGGATTTCGTCCATCCGGGCGCAGGGGGTACAGGGTCCGGTGAGCTCCAGGACGGCCGCGGGCCCCACCTGCAGGCGGGTGCCGGCCGGCAGGCCCTGAAGGCCGACCCCCCGGACGGTCAGGTTCTCCTTGACCTGGCCGGGCTTAAGGCCGAGGGCCTCGAGGATTTCCAGGTCGATGAGGAGCACCTGGCGCCGGCCGCCCCGGGCGTGGAAGTCGTCTTCGAGGCCGAGGCCGGCGACGGCCCGGACTTCGGGCCGGGCCGCCATGGGCAGCCGGTGGCCCGGGCAGAGCTGGGCGGCGACCACGGTGCCGACCCGGGTCATCGGGGCGGGCGGATCACCTCCTCGCCGTGGAGGTAGGGGCGGACCACCTCGGGGATAACCACGCTTCCGTCGGGCTGCTGGTAGTTTTCCAGGATGGCGATCATCGTGCGGGGGAGGGCTACCCCGGAGCCGTTTAAGGCGTGGGGGTACTCGGGCCGGGCCCGGGGCTGGGGCCGGTAGCGGATGTTGGCCCGCCGGCACTGAAAGTCGCCCACGTTGCTGCACGAGGAGACCTCCAGCCACTCCTGGACCCCGGGCGCCCAGACCTCCAGGTCGTAGCCCTTCGTCGCCGTGAAGCCCAGGTCCCCCACGCACCGGAGCACAACCCGGTAAGCAAGCCCCAGCCGCCGGAGGATATCCTCCGCATCCCGGACCATCTTTTCCAGCTCTTCGTTAGACGCGGCCGGCTCGACGAATTTAAACATCTCCACTTTGTCGAACTGGTGGACCCGCTTGATGCCCCGGGTATCCCGGCCGGCGGCGGCCTTCTCCCGGCGGAAGCAAGCCGAATAAGCCACGTAGTAAAGGGGCAGGGTTCCGGGCTCTAAAATCTCGTCCCGGTGAAGGTTAAGGAGAGGGACCTCGGCGGTGGGGATAAGCCAGAGGTCGTCCTCGTCGTCGTGGTAAAGGTTGTCGTAAAACTTGGGGAGCTGGCCGCTACCGACCATAATCTCCCGCCGGACCAGGTAAGGTGGGTAGACTTCGGTGTAGCCATGCTCCCGGGTGTGGACGTCCAGCATCCAGGCGATGAGGGCCCGCTGCAGGCGGGCCCCGGCCCCTTTAAGGACGTAAAAGCGGCTGCCCGAGAGCTTGGCCCCGCGCTCGAAGTCGATAATGTCTAAAAGCTCACCCAGCTCCCAGTGGGGTTTGGGGGGGAAGTCGGGCACCCGGGGCTCGCCCCAGGTACGGACCACGATATTATCCCGCTCGTCCTGGCCGTCGGGGACCGAGGGGTCGGGCAGGTTGGGGATGGAGAGGAGCAAGTCGGTAAGCTCGGCCTCAACTTTTTCAAGCTGGGCTTCTAGCTCTTTTATCCGGTCGCCGACGGCCCGCATCTCGGCGATCAGCTCCGGGGGCTTTTCGGCCAGCTTGCCCAGCTTGCGGCTCACCTCGTTGCGGCGGGCCCGGAGCCGGTCGACCTCGGCCGTAAGCCGGCGCCGCTCCTCATCCAGGGCCAGAACCCGGTCCACCACCGAGGTGTCTTCGCCCCGGCGGGCAAGGCCGGCCCGAACCAGGTCGGGCTGCTCCCGGAAAAGCTGAAGGCTGAGCATAGCTTCTTGAAAATTTATACCAGAAAAGGGCCTGCGGCCCGGCCCTTTTATAACCCGAGGGCTTTCTAGCTATTCTGCTGGCAGGCGATGGCCAGTCTTGTATGGGCGCACGGCCGTGCGCCCCGACGGGGCGGTGGACAGCAGCCTCGCCGGCGGCTTCAGCAAAAGCTTCGGCGCCAAAAATTGGCAAGCCCGGCGCTGGATCCCCGGCAAAGGTCCTCTTAAAAAATACGTATAATATGTAAAGGGATATCAGATGGACGTGCTTAATTTTTGCCCCAGGTACGAGCGGGCGGTCCGGATGCTGGCCAAGCCCTGGACGCCCCTGCTCATCCGGTCGCTGCTGGGCGGGCCCAGGCGTTTTTCGGAGATCCGGGCCTACATCGGGGAGATCAGCGACCGGCTCCTCTCCCAGCGGCTTAAAGAGCTGGAACGGGAAGGGATAATCGTCCGGCGGGTGATTCCCACCACCCCGGTCCGGGTTGAATACTGCCTTACCCCCAAGGGCCGGGAGCTGGAGGAGGTGGTCCGGGCCCTCCAGGCCTGGGCCGACCGCTGGGTGGAACTGGAGCCGGCGACCCCCGCCCCCCGCTAACCCCAGCCGCCGGTCACCCCGGCTAACCCTCCCCCACCCTAAACCTTGCTGACAAAACACAATTAATCTACTACAATTCCAGCACACGAAGGTTGGGGTTATTGGTTCCCACAAAATTGCCATCCCAAAAGCTTGATCTTTACGGGTTTTGGTGCTAAAAAGCTAGCGGTGCGGTTGCGCCGGAGCGAAGCTTAGAGGTTTAAAGGTGGCCGTCTTTTCGCCTGTTGCCCCGAAGGGTCCGGGGAAGGACTGCCGGTTCGGTCCGGCTCCCGCGGTTTGTGGTTTTACCCCCTGTTTAAAAGGCCCCTTGCTGCCGATTGGTGTTATTAGGCCGGTCCTGGGGGTTGTCTGCTGGGCCCCAGTCCTTTAGGCGGGAGCAACGGATGCACTCTGAAGACCTTATTAAGGCTCGAATCCTTATAATCGACCACAACCAGGCGGACGCCAGGACCCTCCAGCAGATCCTTCAGCAGGCAGGCTATACCAACGTCCTTATGGCCCCCAATTTGAAGTTGCCTCTGCTGGCGGTTCAGAACCGCTTTTACCCCGACCTGATCATCCTGGACCTGGAGACCCTTCACGCCGAGGGGATCGACCTGTTGCGGCGGCTCCAGCAGGCGATCCCCCAAAACGAATATGTTCCCGTCCTGGCCGTCGTCCCCGGCGCCGACCTGGGCCTCCGGGAGCGGAGCCTCCTTCTTTTGGCCAAAGACTACGTTATCAAGCCCTTTGACCGGACGGAAATCCTCTTTCGGGTCAAAAACCTGCTGGAAACCCGCCTGCTTTACCTGCAGGTTCAGCACCACAACCAGGTGCTGGAGGAGCGGGTCCGCCAGCGTACCCGGGACCTGGAGGCCGCCCGTCTGGAGATCCTGGAGCGGCTCGCCCTGGCGGCCGAGTACCGGGACGATGCCACCGGCAAGCACACCCGGCGGGTGGGCCGCATCTCGGCCCTCATCGCCCGGGAGCTGGGCCTGCCGGGCGGGTCGGTAAAGCTGATTGAGCGGGCCGCGCCCCTCCACGATATCGGCAAGATCGCCGTCCCCGACCGGATTCTGCTTAAGCCCGGCCGCCTCATCCCCGAGGAGTTCGAGGTGGTGAAGGCCCACACCGTCATCGGGGCCCGCATCCTGAGCGGCAGCCGCTTTGACATCCTGCGCCTGGCCGAGCAGGTGGCCCTCTCCCACCACGAACGCTGGGACGGCAAGGGCTACCCCCAGGGGCTGAGCCGGGACCGGATCCCCCTGCCGGGTCGGATTGTGGCCGTGGCCGACGTTTTCGACGCCTTAACCCACGCCCGGCCTTACAAGCCGGCTTGGCCCTGGGAAGAGGCGGTGGCCGAGGTCGAGGCCCAGCGGGGCCGGCAGTTTGACCCCCAGGTCGTGGACGCCTTTTTAAAGCTCGTGGCGCGGGGGGAACTGCGCCAGGCCCTGGCCGACATCGAAGACGAGAAGGCCGAGCCGCCGGCCCAGACCTTCGGCGTTATGGGCTAGCCGCCCGGGACCGGCGCTCCCGCCCCAGCCGGCCGGTGGCCCAGAGCTGTTTTTCGGACGTTATTAAGTATTCAACCCGGTAGTTCTGGCGGCGCCCGTCCAGCCACCGGCCCAGGGCCCGCTCCTGAAGCACCGACCGCTTGTCCGGGTCGATGGGGCGGGCGGGGTCCCGCTCTACCACCCGCACGATGTAGTACTTCTGCTGGGGGTTTAGGCTGGCTTTCAGGTCGTTGGGGGGTGCCTCGACGGTGGCAAAGGGCCGGCTGAACTGTCCCGGCTGGAGCTGGTCGAAGACGACCCGGTCGAATTCAGCATCCCGAACCCCCCGGGGAAACCAGCCCAGGTCCCCGCCCTGCCCGGGGGGCAGTTCGGCCAGCAGGGCCTCAAAGCTTTCGCCGGCCTGCAGCCGGTTATAGGCCTGTTCGGCGTCCTCCGGCTTGTCGTAGACGAGGGCCTGAACGTGGGCCTGTTCGGTCACGGTGGGAACCTGCTCCCGGACGAAGGCATCCAGCTTCTGGCGGAGAAGGCGGCCGGCCACGATATCCCGGTATTCCGCCTCGGAAAGGCCGGCGCGTCCCAGGAAGTTTTTGAGGAGCTCGGCCGGGTTTGCCGGCTGGGCGGTGGGGCCCTGGGGGGTGAAATCCTGGGTGATGGCCTGGTCTACCTCCTCGGGGGACACGGTAAGGCCGTATTTTTCGGCCTCCCGCCGGACGACCTGGTCGTCCACCCAGTCGAAGACCACCTGGGTGGGCAGAACCGCCCGCTGCATGGCGACCGGGTCCCCGAAGGGGCCGGCGGCCCCGGGGTTAGCGCCGGCCTGGAGCTGGAGCAGGTAGTCCCGGTAGCGGAGAAGCTTTAAATACTCATTCATGGTGAGGACCCGGTCCTCGACCCGGGCGATGGGTTCGAAACCCATCGCAACGTACTCCCGGTAGAAGGCGTAGGCGGGAAGCCCCAGGGCCACCAGGAGCACGGCGGCGATGCCGGCCACGGCCAGCCGCTGAAGGCGCCTTTCCCGGGCCCAGCGGGCGGCAAGCCGCCGGCCGACGGGGCGGGGGGGACTGGGGGCGGTTTTCTTAGCCACGGGCTAACGGGCGGGCCAGCCCCGGGGCCCGGTCAGGCCCGGATGCCGACGCCGCCGGTCTTGCGGATGTGCTCGGGGGTGAAGGGTAGCAGGGCCAGGTGGCGGGCCCGCTTGATGGCCACCGCGAGCCGGCGCTGGTGCTTAGCGCAGACGCCGGTCTTGCGCCGGGGCTCGATCCGGGCCCGGTCCGAAAGGAAGCGCCGCAGGCGGGCCACATCCTTGTAATCAATATAATCGATGTCTTCAGTGCAGAAGGGGCAGAGCTTCCGCCGGGGAATGTAGCGGCGGCCTTCGGCCCTTCGGGTCGATCTGGTTGCTTCAGCCACAGTCTCACCCCGCTTTTAAAATGGCAGGTCTTCGGCCTCGACGGCCTCTTCCTCGTCGAGGCCCGGCTCGGCGGTGGGCGGCCGGTCGAGCAGGACCATTTGGCTGGCGATGACGTCCACGAACTTTCGGGTCTGGCCGTCGGAGCCCTGGAAAGTGCGGGTCTGGAGCCGCCCTTCCACCAGCACCTTGCGGCCCTTGCTCAGCATCTGATTGCACGTCTCGGCCAGCCTGCCCCAGGCCGTAACCCGGAACCAGTCGGTCTCCTCCACCCAGTTGTTCTCGCCCTGGCGCCGGCGGCGGTTGACGGCCACGTTGAAGGTCACCACCGGCAGCCCCTCCGGGGTGTAGCGGAGTTCCGGGTCGCCGCCCAGGTTCCCAACAAGAATCACCTTGCAATAAGAGCCCGCCATCTCTGAGTCTACTCCTCGCTCGCCGAAGTCGCCCCAACCTCCACTTCCGGGCCGGGCTCTTTTTCGGCCGCCGCCTCGGCTGGGGCCGTCGCCGAAGGCGCCCGGACGGCCTCTTCCAACCGCACGACCAGGTGCCGGATCACATCCTCGTTAAGGAGCAGCCAGCGCTCCAGGTCGGCCACCCGCCGGGCCCCGAGGGCGAACTGGATGAGGACATAGTACCCTTCCCGGTAGCGGTTGATGAAGTAGGCCAGCTTGCGCCGGCCCCAGGGCTCGACCTTCTTGACCTCCCCGCCGTACTCCCGGATTAAGTTGACCACCCGGTCGATGAAGGCCTGAACGGCCTCGTCTTCAAGGTCGGGGCGAAGGATAAATACCAGCTCGTAGTCGCGCAAATGTTTTGTCCCTCCCCGGGATGACTACCGAGTTTATTCTAACACGGCCAACCCTAGGGCGCAAACAGGTTGGACAGGGCCTCCGGGTAAGGGGTATAATGAAGAAATAGTGAAAACGGCAGCCGAACTTCTTAACAAGCTGGCCGACGCCATCCGGGCCTGCACCCTCTGTCCCTTGGCGGCCCACCGCAAGCAGGCCGTACCCGGTGAGGGCCCGGCCGACGCCGAGATTATGCTCATCGGGGAGGCCCCGGGCTACCACGAAGACCAGCAGGGCCGGCCCTTCGTCGGGCCGGCCGGGCGGTTTCTCACCGAGCTTCTGGCCCGGGCCGGCCTTCGGCGGGAGGAGGTCTTTATCACCAACGTGGTCAAGTGCCGGCCTCCCAATAACCGGGACCCGGCCCCCATCGAAATTAAGACGTGCACCTCCACCTGGCTCGAAAAGCAGATTGAAATTATAAACCCCGGGGTGATCATTACCCTGGGCCGTTATTCGACGGCCCTCTTTTTACCCAATCAACCCATTACCAAGGTCCACGGCCAGCCGCACCAGGTTAACGGCCGGGTTATCATACCTATGTTTCACCCGGCGGCGGCCCTGCACCAGGAAAGGTTTAAGGAGCCCCTCATAAAAGACTTTGAAAAGCTTCCCCAAATCCTGGCCGAGGTCCGGCGGCAGTCCCCCGCCGCCGGCCCGGAGCCCCGCCAGCTAAGCCTTTTTTAATGGCCGCTTCGGGCAAACTTAAAATAATCCCCCTCGGCGGCCTCGGCGAAATCGGCCGCAACCTGATGGTCCTTGAATGGGACCGGGACATCCTGGTGGTCGACGCCGGGGTGATGTTCCCTGAAGAGGAGATGCTCGGGGTCGACCTGGTGATTCCCAACATCACCTACCTGGCCCAGAATAAAGACCGCCTCCGGGGCATCGTCATAACCCACGGCCACGAGGACCACACCGGGGCCCTGCCGTACATTCTGCCCCAGCTCGGGCCGGTCCATATTTACGCCACCCCCCTTACGCTGGGGCTAATCTCCGTTAAGCTCCGGGAGCACCGGCAGCTAGAGCGGTGCACCCTCCACACCCTGACCGTGCGGGAGCCGGTGCAGGTCGGGGCGTTTCGGGTGGAGCCCTTCCGGGTGAACCACAGCATCCCCGATTCGGTGGGCCTGGCCATCACCACCCCGGTCGGGACCATCGTCCACACCGGCGACTTTAAGTTCGACCACACCCCGGTGGACGGCAAGCCCACCGACTTTGCCAAGCTGGCCGAGCTGGGCGGGGAGGGGGTGCTGTGCCTCCTTTCCGATTCGACCTACGCCGACCTGCCGGGCTACACCCCTTCCGAGGCGGTGGTTTCCCGGGCCCTCTTGCAGGTGATGGCCCAGGCCCCGGCCCGGGTCATCGTGGCCACCTTCGCCTCCCACATATCCCGGATTCAGCAGGTGATCAACGCCGCCTTCGAAACCGGCCGTAAGGTAGCCATCTTCGGCCGGAGCATGGTTCAGAACGTCGAGGTGGCGACCGAATTGGGCTACCTCACGCCCCCGCCCGGGGTGATGATTCACGCCGACGAGGTCAACCGCTACGACCGTAAGGCCCTGGCCCTACTCACCACCGGCTCCCAGGGGGAACCCGGGTCGGCCCTGGCCCGCATCGCCAACCGGGACCACCGTATCAAGGTCCACCCCCAGGATACGGTGGTGATCTCGGCCTCGCCCATCCCGGGCAACGA
>DAOUCL010000310.1:0-7272 GCA_034432015.1 Dehalococcoidia bacterium | reverse complement strand
AAGAGGTTGACGTGCTGGTTACCCCAACGACAACCGGCCCCGCCCCGCGGGGTCTGGACTGGACCGGTGACCCGGCGTTCAACCAGCCGTTCAGCGCGGTGGGCTTTCCGGCCATCACGGTTCCGGCCGGCCTGAGCAGTTCGGGCCTGCCGCTGGGGGTCCAGTTTGTGGCCCGGCCCTTCGACGAGGCGACCCTATTTTGGGTGGCGGCCGCCTTTGAGGCCGCCTCCGGCCTGGCCCTCAAACCGCCGGTTTGACCGGATTCCGGACCGAGTAAAGAAGCACTGCGGTCAGGCCGAGGACAACCCACCCGACCGGACTCCAGAGGGGACCGGCCACGGCCGGGTCAACATCCTTGAGAAGAAACAAGGGAAGGCCGGCTATGGCGTTAAATGCCCCGTGGGCGATCGTCGGCGGGAGAACGCTGTCCGATGCGAGGCGCAGCCAGGCAAAGCTGATACCGAGGAGAATGCAGAAGACGGTGAATAAAAAGACGCCGGGTAGATACGGGGGCGGGTGGCCCGGGTAGTTGTAGCTGGCCAGGAGAATAAGGGGGCCGTGCCAGAGGCCCCAGACCGCCCCATGAAGGATGATGCCGGGCCAGGGTCCGAGCCGGTCCATGAGCCTGGGCAGCAAGTAGCCCCGCCAGCCGAACTCCTCCCCAAAGGCGACAAGGCCGTTTAGCGGGACGGCCACCGTAAGGGCGGCCCCGACCTGGGCCAGCAGCACGGCCTCGGCCGGCAGGGGTGGGCCCCCGGCGGCGGCCAGCAGGGAGCGGAGGGTGGCAAGCTCCGTATCCGGGGGGTAGATAAGGGTGCTTAAGGCCGTCGTCAGCAGGGTGAGCATGGCCGGCCCAAACCAGGCCAGGAGGACGTACTTTAGGGGCGGCCACCTGAGGCCGGCGTCCCCAAAGCCGGATTTTTCCACCCAGCGCCGGGCCACGTAGGCCCCGACGGCCGGCGGCCACATAAGCAGGAAGGCAATGGGCAAGGCCAAAAGGCCGGTCAAGGCTGGGCCGGCCGCCTGCCGGCCAAAGAGGGCGAGGCCCACCTGAACCGGCCAGGCAAGCCCAAAGGCAATCCCCAGAAAGGCCGCCAAACCCCGTTCGGACCCCATTCTCCAGGCATTTTAACATATTGGGGTGGGCCGTCGGGCGCGGCGGAGGCCGAAGTGGGAAAATCTATACGGTGAAGGGTCACCGCTGGTTTGCCGCCGTCTACGACCTGGCTACCTGCCGCTTTGAGTCGAAGGTGCTACGCCGGCTCAGGGCCTGGGTCGCCGGAGAAGCTGTGGGCCGGGTCCTGGAAGTCGGGGTCGGCACCGGCGCAAATTTCCCCTACTATCCCGGGGGCCTAAGCGTCGTGGCCGTCGACCCCGACCCTTTTATGCTTGCCCGGGCCCGAAAACGGGCCGGGCGGCTGGGCCGGGACCCGGACTTTATCCGGGCGGCGGCCGAGGCCCTCCCTTTCGCCGACGGGTCGTTCGATACGGTGGTGGCGACCCTGGTCTTCTGCTCGGTGCTCGACCCGGACCGGGCGCTGGCCGAGGTCCGGCGGGTCCTTCGGCCGGGGGGAACTTTCAGGTTTATTGAGCATGTTCGGGCCAGGGGCGGCCTGCTGGCCCAGCTCCAGGATACGGCAACCCCGGTGTGGCGGCGGGTTGCCGGCGGCTGTCACCTGAACCGGCGGACGGTGGAAGCCATAAGCGCGGCCGGGTTTGAGCTGGTACGGCTGGAGTGGCACCCGCTTCTCTTTACGCCCCTGGCGGCCGGGGTTGCCCGGCCCAGGTAGTCGGGCTTTGGGAATGGGGATTCGGCAGCGCCTTCGGTTTTATCTAACCCTGGCCTTTTACCGGATGCTAGGCTGGGTGGAGTGGGTCAGGCTGAACGTTCCGGACCCCATCCGAAGTTGCCTTGTGGTGGCCGCAGTCTTCGGGGGCCCCTTTGGCCTCTGCCTGGTGGTCTACTTTGTCCCCACGGCCCTTCAAGCCATCGGCCTGCCCGGCTTTCTCGTGAACGCCGGCCTGCTACTTACCCTGGGTTTGGCCTTCGGCCTGGTGGTCCTGGCGGACATCTTTATCATCCTGCTCATGTTCGCCGACTGGCTCGACCGGGAAAGCAGGCGGTCCAGGGATGAACTTTAGGCCCTGATTCCCCAGTGGGCGGCCAGCTCCAGGGTGCGGCGGGCCCGCTCGTAGATGGGCCGGTCCACCATCCGGCCCCCAACGGCGACGGACCCAAGGCCGGCCTGCTGGGCCGCCTCGTAGGCTTCGACCACCTCCCGGGCCCAGCGAAGTTCGGCCTCGTCGGGGGTAAAGACCCGGTTTATGGGCTCCAGCTGGTCGGGGTGGATGGCGTACTTTCCCGTGAAGCCGAGCTGGCGGGCCAGTTTGGCCTCCCGGACTAGGCCCTCGGGGTCCCGAAAGTCCGGGTAGATGGTATCGAGGGCCTGGACGCCCAGGGCCCTGGCCACGAGGGCGACCAGGGCCTTCGGAAAGAAAAGCTCCTCGCCGGTGGGGGACCGCTGGGTGCCCAGGTTAAACGTAAAGTCTTCGGCCCCGAGGCCTAGGCTCAAAAGCCGGCGGCAGGCCCGGCCGATGGCCTCGGCCCGAAGCAGGCCGGCCGGGGACTCGATTCCGATTCCCACTCGGAGGGTTCCCCGGGGCAGGCCGGCCCGGCCCTCGGCCCAGGCCAGCATCTCCTCCACCTCCCGGACCTCATCGGGGGCCTCTACCTTGGGAACGTCCACCCCGAAGAGGCCCCCGACGACCACGGCCGCCAGGTCGTCCTGGGTGAGGCCGGAGGCCAGGCCGTTAACCCGGACCAGCACCGTCCGGCCGGCGAAGGCCCCGGAAAGGAGGGCTTCCCGGACGAGCCGGCGGGCCTCGGGTTTCTCCGCGGCAGGGACAGAATCCTCCAGGTCCAAGACGAAGGCATCGGCCGGGAGGCTTGGGGCTTTGGCCAGCATCCGGGGCCGGTTGCCGGGAACATAAAGGACGCTCCGAAAAATCGGGATGCTCACGTCGGGCCTCGACTCTTAGGTTTTATAAAAGCGGCGGCAGTAAGGGCAGACCGAATAATACCGGCGCTGACGGCGGCCGAGCTGGTAATAGACCTCGTAAACTTCCGAAAGGTGGTCCTCGCAAAAGAGCCGGCGGCAGCGGGAGCACTGGCCCCAGACCTCCGCCGGGCAGGCGGGATGGCCACAGGTTCCGCCCAGGTTTCGGGCTTCGGCCTCAAGCTTGTAAGCTTTAAACTCCTCGATCTCGGCCAGCCGGCGGGCGCAGTCCGGGTGGTTGCAGACGGTGGCCTCGTTCGGCAGGAAGCGACCATGGTCACGGCAGAAGGCCCGGCCGCAGTAGACGCAAACGGCCAGTGGGGTGTTCCGGCAACGAAGGATCCGGTATCTGACATACCAGCAGACCTGGCGGCCCGGGCCCAAGCTCACCTTAGTTTTGCCCAGTCCGATTGGAACATAAACCCTCCAAAAATGCAAGAGCCCGAGACCGGGCGGGGTAAAAACTCCTGATGCACCAGGCCGCCCCGTCAGCAGGATCGCCCGTCCGGATTCGCGGGAGTACGGGAGTTGGCTGATGCTGGGTGGTGAGGAGGGACACGGAGCTTCAGCATTTTCTCAACGGCCACTCAATTGAATTTTAATCTGGATAGCCGATAACGGGAGTGCAAGGATGTAGTGATATGGAACAGGTTCCGTTGACCGTGGAGAACCTGGAAACGGGCGGACAGACCGGGAGCTTGGTCGGAAGGTATCCGGCCAGCAAGCGTCTGTTCGACCTGGCCTTCTCAGTCGCGGCCCTGACGGTGAGCTGGCCATTAATCTTGGCCGGCGCGGTTGCCGTAAAGCTGACTTCGGCAGGGCCTGCCTTCTATCGGGCGAGACGTGTCGGCCAGGGTGGGCGTCCGTTCACGATGCTCAAGCTGCGGACAATGTTTCCGGGGACCGACTCATTGGACCGCCGGGTTACAGCCGCTGACGACGACCGGGTCACCCCGGTGGGCCGGGTTCTTCGCAGGCTGAAGGTAGATGAGCTGCCGCAACTTTGGAACGTCGTGCGGGGGGAAATGTCGGTCGTGGGGCCGCGTCCGGAGGACTGGGAGATCTTCCAGCGCTATTATACCCCGGAGCAGCGGCGCATCGCCGCCGGCCGGCCGGGGATCGTCTCCCCGGTGGATCTGAACTGGTACCCGGACCTGACATACCACGACCCGCCACCCGACGGGGTTTCGGCCCAGGAATGGTACGTCCAGCGACACTTGCCGCTGCAGGTGGCCGAGGGCCTGCAGTACCTTGAACAACAGAATCTGTGGCTGGATTTTGTCATCGTAGTCAGGACCGTTCTTTCGGTCACGATTTACAGCGTGCTGAAGGCTCCGAAACGACCGCTACCCGATGATTATCAGGTTTCAAGAGCTAAATGGTCCAGTGGAATTGATTGAATATGTCCATCTGTGTTATAAGCCAGCCGCGATTCTTTCCGGGACTTCATTACCTGCACCGGATGATGGTGGCAAATCTTTTTGTAATTCTCGACAATGTTCAGTTTAATCCCCGTCACGAAGAGAATCGTGCTCGGGTCAAGGGGCCGAACGGCCCGCAGTGGCTCACCGTCCCGGTAAGGCAGGCCAGCCGGGAACAGCTTATCCGCGATACTCGCGTGGACCCCACCCAGCACTGGCAGCGCAAGCTGACCGGAACGATCCGGGCCCTGTACGCCAGGGCGCCGTATTTTTCGGAGTACGGCGGCGAAGTTGTGGAGATTATCGGGCGACCGCTCGAGACCCTGGTGGCTGTCGACCTGGCCTCGTGGGAACCGGCCCTGCGCTTGCTGGGAGTAAATTGCAAATTTGTCCTTGCCTCGGAGCTCCCGGTAGCGGGCTCCGGTTCCCAACTTCTGCTGGAAATCTGCCAGCATCTTGGAGCCACCACGTATCTTTCCGGCGCTTTCGGCCATGATTACCTAAACATTGAAGAATTTAACAAATGCGGAATCAGCGTCTGCTTTCATGAATACACGTATCCCAGCTATCCTCAGCGGTTTGGGGAGTTTGTGCCCTTTCTAAGTTATCTGGATATCCTCTTTAATGTCGGACTTGACCGAAACATGGTTGCGGCCGGTGGGCAGATTGCTCCAGCTCTGCCGGCCGACGTTCGGAGCTGAAATGAAGCGCGTTCTGGTGGTTGCGGCCCACCCTGATGACGAGGTCTTCGGCGTTGGCGGAACCATCGCCCGACACACCCGTCGGGGCGACCGGGTGGCGGTGCTCATCCTGACCGATGGGGTTACCGCCCGGCACCCTGTGACAGAACCCCAGAAGGAGGCAGCGCGGTGCGCCTGCCGGGTGCTGGGTGTGGAGGAGGTTCAGTTTGCCGACCTGCCGGACCAGGGACTCGACGGGTTGCCCCTCATCGAGGTGATAAAGCCGATAACCGGGCTGGTGCAGGAGTTCCAGCCCCAGCTTGTTTACACCCACCATCGGGGCGATGCAAATCAGGACCATCGGACGGCCTTTGCTGCTACCCTGGTCGCCGTTCGACCGGCCAGCGGCAGTCCGGTGGATAAGGTGTTGTGTTATGAGGTCCTGTCTTCAACCGAGTGGGGTCCGGGCTTTCAGGACTGGGCTTTTAGCCCGAATGTTTTTATGGACATAACTTCCACGCTTGAGACCAAACTCCTGGCCGTTGAAGCGTACCGACACACCTTCCAGAGCGAGGTGAGACCCTTCCCTCACCCGCGTTCGCCGGAGGCGGTTCGGATCCACGCCCAGCATCGGGGGCTGATGGTGGGGGTCGCGGCGGCCGAGGCCTTTCTGCTGGTCCGCGAAATTGAAAGGGGCTGATTGGTGGCGCAGTTAGACCGAATCGATGAAGATGCCATTCGTCCGGATTTCCTGCCGTTCGCCCGGCCGAGTATCGGGGAGGAAGAGATCGCCGAGGTTGTAGACGCCCTTCGCAGCGGGTGGGTAACAACCGGGCCGAAAGTCAAAGTCTTTGAGAACGATTTTGCCGAGTATGTTGGCGCGGGCTACGCCCTGGCGGTGAGCTCCTGCACCGCCGGCCTGCAGATTGCCCTCGCGGCCCTGGGAGTCGGCCCTGGGGACGAGGTGATCGTGCCCACATTCACCTTCTGCGCAACGGCGAATGTCGTGGTCCATCTCGGGGCTCGACCTGTGCTGGTCGACGTGGGTGAGGACTTCAACGTCACACCGGAGGCGCTTGAGGCGGCAATAACGTCCCGGACGAAGGCGGTCATCCCGGTCCACTATGGGGGGCGACCCTGTGACCTGACGGCCATATATCAGCTTGCCCAGCGCTACCGTCTGGCGGTAGTTGAGGATGCGGCCCATGCGGTCGGGGCGAGGTACGGGGATTACCGGGTCGGAGCCGATGGGTTGCAGAAAGACTATCCCGGGTTGCGGCGCGCCACCGTGTTTTCATTTTACGCAACCAAAAATATGACGACCGGCGAGGGCGGAATGATTACAACCAGTGACGCGGACCTCTTCGACCGCCTGCGAATCCTGAGCCTTCACGGCATGAGCCGGGACGCCTGGCGCCGGTATACCCGGGGCGGGTCGTGGTACTACGAGGTGACGGCGGCCGGCTACAAGGCCAATATGACCGATATTCAGGCGGCGCTGGGTATCCACCAGCTTGAGCGCCTGGACAGATTCATCCAGGTTCGGCGCCGGTATGCCCGCCTCTATGATGAGGGCTTTTCGGATCTGGTGGAGGTAACAACGCCGGCCGTCCGGGCGGACCAGGACAATGTTTACCACCTTTACGTTATCCGGCTGGATTTGAGCGCGCTGACCATCAGCCGGGCCGATTTTATCGAGCTTCTGAGGGCGCGCAACATCGGCACCGGTGTGCACTTCATCCCTGTCCACCTTCACCCGTTCTACCGGGAGCGTTTTGGCTACCGCTGGGGTGACTTTCCGGCGGCCGAAGCCCTTTATGAGCGGGTAGTTTCCCTGCCACTCTACCCGGGCATGAGCGAAGCCGACGTCCGATATGTGGTCACGGGCGTGCGCAGGGTGATTGCGAATTGTCGTGCGAAGGTCTGAACCGAAGCCGGCGGGTGCGGGGCTGAGGCTGGGATGGCGCGTCTTTAAATACTGGGTCGATGTAAAGGGGGAGGAACAGGAGTGCTGTCGTTTCGGGCTCTGCCCTTCGCCACGCGATTCGCAAGGCGGCCGGTGCCACACCGCATCCTGGTGAGCGGCGGGGCCGGCTACATCGGGTCGGCCCTGTT
>DAOUCL010000309.1:0-7343 GCA_034432015.1 Dehalococcoidia bacterium | reverse complement strand
CGGGACGGGCCCTACCTGCTGATGCGGGGTTTTCTAAGGCTGCTAAACTACGAGGTCGCCCGGGAACTGCTGGAGTCCCGCCAGCCACCTACTTGACGCCAAAGTTATGGGTAATCTCCTGCTTTCGGGCCCGGACCCGCCCGGCGGGTCCGGGGACGGGTAAAAGGGTTCGGGATGCTCCTGCCCGACAGGGCGGTGGTTTCGCCCATCCTGGTCGGCCGAGAGGGCGAGCTGGAATTTTTAAGGGGGGGCCCTCGGGTCGGCCGGCCAGGGCCTCGGGCAGGTCGTCATGGTCACCGGCGAGGCCGGGGTCGGCAAGAGCTGCCTCCTGCGGGAAGTTACCCGCCGGGCCCTCCGGCGCGGGTTTGCCACCTTCCGGGGCTACTGCTTTGAGCCAGACACCTCGTTCCCCTTTGCCCCGGTAATCGACGGCCTGCGGGCCTGCTTCTTTGAGCGGAGCCCGGCCGAAGTTGCCCGGCTGGTGGAATCCTTGGGGCCGGAGCTAATAAAGCCCGTCCCAGAGCTGGGCCTGCTTTTACCCGACGTCCGCCCCAGCCCGCCCCTAGAACCCCAGGCCGAAAGCCGCCGCCTTTTTGAAGTCTTACTCCGGTTTTTGACCCGACTGGGCGGGGACCGGCCCCTGCTGGCGGTTTTTGAGGACCTCCACTGGGCCGACGGCGTAAGCCTTGACTTTTTGCACTTTTTGGTCCGCCGAATCCAGACCCGTCCCGTGGTTGCCCTCCTGAGTTACCGGCTGGGGGAGGAGGCCCGGTTGGCCGATTTCCTCAGCCGCCTTAACCGGGAGCGGTTGGCCACCGAGCTGGTGCTCCCACCCCTGGAACCGGCGGATGTGGGGCGGCTGGTCCGGGCCATCGTGCGGAGCCCGCGCCGGGTGCCTCCCGCGGTGGTGGACCTCCTTTACCGGCTGACCGAGGGCAATCCCTTTCCGGTGGTCCTGGGCACCAGCACAGCCTAGAAGTGCCGGGCTTGGGACTGGGCGAGTCGGTGGCGGCCGGGGAAGAGGCCGTAAGGGTCGCCCGGGCCATCGGTTGGCGGGCCGGGGAAGTGTTTGCCCTGGCGGAGGTGGCCTTGCAGTTAATCGTCAAGGGCGACTACCGGCGAGCCCTGGAAATGGGGGAGGCGGCCCGAAGGCTGGCCGAAGATATCGGCCACCGCCAGTGGCTGGTGGCGGCCTGTCGGAGCCTGGGCCGGCTTTACCTGGAGGTTCTCGCCTGGGAAGAGGCCGGGTCCCAGTTCGAAAGGGCCTACGAACTGCTGGCCGACCTGGGTTCGAACCTGTGGGCCGGCTACGTGACCGCCGGCCTCGCCCTTACGTGCATTGCCCAGGGCGACCTGGACACGGCCCGGCAATTGCTCCGCCGGATCTTGGGGCCGGACACCCCCGCACCCGCGGGCAGCGCCAGGTCTGGGGCGCCCTGGCCGAGCTGGCCCTGGAGGTGGTGGTGAAACTGCGGGAGTCAACCCGGAACCTGGGGCCGGACACGGTGGTGTCCCGCCTCTGGGCCTTGCAGGGGACGGCCCTGGCCCGGCTGGGGCAGCACGCCGGGGCCGAAGGGATTCTTCTGGCGGCCGAAAGGTACGCCTCGGAATCGGGCCTGCCGGGTTGGGCCTGGCGGGTCAATGCCGAGCTGGGCTGGCTTTACCGGGCGTGGGGCCGCCGGGAAGCGGCTGCAGCCCGCTCGCTGGCCGCCCGACGGGTCGTCCAGGAGCTGGCCAAGGGAATCGCCGACGAAGGTCGGCGCAGTAAGTTCGTCAGCCGGGCGGTTGGTCTCATGCCCTCCACGGGTCGGGGCGCCCCCGAGGCCGCCCGGGGCAGCTTAACCGCCAGGGAATGGCAGGTGGGCCTCCTGGTGAGCCAGGGGAAGAGGAACCGGGAGATTGCCGACGTCCTCATGATAGGGGAGCGGACGGTGGAGTCCCACGTGGCAAGGATTATGGCCAAGCTCTGTGGCTTAGCTCCCGGGCCGGGATCGCCGCCTGGGTAAAGCAACGGGAGGCCGATGCCGACCCAGCCTCCGGGCCGTCCGGCTAAAATTCCGTATTTTCCCGGATGATCCTGTGCTAATTGGGCGTTAGGGTCAGGCCCGACCGCCCCTTAAGGCGAAACCAACCGGCTGCCAGTACAGCGCGCCTCAGCTTCTCTACCCGGCAAGGTGGCGGGGAGTCTTCTTCCCGCCTCCGGTCATCTTTAGGCCCCGCCGACCGTCCGGACGGGGTATAATGTTCGTGGAGACACCCGAAAGAAAGCGGACAACTCTTGCCCATGATGGATTCGCCCCGCGAAGTTCAGCAGGCCCTCCGGGACCAGAAATACGTTGCCGACCTGGGCCTGGCCACGGCCATATTCCTGGCCCTCAAGCTCAACAAGCCCCTCTTCCTCGAGGGGGAGGCCGGCGTCGGCAAGACGGAGATTGCCAAGGTTCTCGCCTCGGCCCTGGAGACCCGGCTCATCCGGCTCCAGTGCTACGAGGGCCTTGACGTGAATACCGCCGTCTACGAGTGGAATTATCCCCGCCAGCTCCTGGAGCTCCGGCTTATTGAGGCCGGCGGGCAGAAGGGCTCCCGGGAAGAGTTTTTGGCCGACATCTTCCGGCCGGAGTTTCTGCTCAAGCGGCCCCTGCTCCAGGCCATCGAAGACAACCAGCCCCGGCCGCCGGTGCTCCTCATCGACGAGCTGGACCGGGCCGACGAAGAGTTTGAGGCCTTTCTGCTGGAGGTCCTTTCGGACTGGCAGATTACCATCCCTGAGCTGGGAACCATTCGGGCAAGCCGCCCGCCGGTGGTGGTTATAACCTCGAACCGGACCCGGGAGATCCACGATGCCCTAAAACGCCGGTGTATCTATTACTGGATTGACTACCCGACTTTTGACAAGGAGCTGGCCATCGTACGGACCCGGGCCCCGGGGGTTCCGGAGCGGCTGGCCCGCCAGCTGGTCACCTTCATCCAGGAGCTGCGCCGGGTCGAGCTTTACAAGGTTCCGGGGGTCGCCGAAACCCTGGACTGGGCGGCGGCCCTGTCCGCCCTGGACCAGCAGGACCTCACCGAGGAGGCGGTGGATTCGACCCTCGGGGTCATCCTCAAGTACCAGGACGATATTGCCCGGGTGCGGGGTGGGGTCGTCCGCGAGCTTCTCGAGCGGGTGAAGCAGGCGGAGGCCGTGCCCCAGCCCGAGCGCTGACGGCCCATGAACGCGGTGGCCAGAGCCGACGGGGAAACCCCCGGCGGCCACCTTTTCGAACACCTGGTCCTTTTCGGCCGGTTCCTCCGGACCCTGGGCCTGGAGGTCGGTCCGGGGCAGATTATTACCCTGGGCGAAGCCCTCAATTTTATTGACATAACCAACCGGCAGGAGTTCTTCTACGCGGCCCGGGCCATTCTGGTGAGCCGGCGGGAGGACCTGCCCATCTTCGACCTGGCCTTTGAATACTTCTGGCGGCCCCGCCGAGATCCCCTTTTAATCCCGGTGGAGGTAAATCCCGAGCTGGTCCGCCGTCAGCTCCGGATGCCCCCCCTGGAGATGTTCCGGCCGGCCAACGAGCGGCCGCCCGCGCGGAAGCGGGACGAGTTGGTGGTCCTCGAAAAGCAACTTACTTACAGCCCGGCCGAGGTCCTGCGCAAGAAGAACTTCGAAGCCTTCACCTGGGAAGAGGTTCAGCAGGCCAAGGCCTTGCTTAAGAGCCTCGTCTGGCGCATCAGCCCCCGGCGGACCCGGCGGTACCGGCCGGGCCGGAACCGGCGCCGGCCCGATTTCCGGCGGCTCATCCGGAAGAATCTGCGCCACGGGGGCGAGCTGCTGGAGCTGGCGTATAGGGAGCCGAAGGTTAAGCCCCGGCCCCTAGTGGTGCTCTGCGACATCAGCGGCTCGATGGAACGCTACAGCCGAATGCTCCTCCACTTCGTCCACACCCTTACCAACGGTCTGGACCGGGTGGAGGCCTTTGTCTTCGGCACCCGCCTAACCCGGATCACCCGGCAGCTGCGGCGCAAGGATATCGACGAGGCCCTGGCCGAAGTGGTTCGGGTGGTGGACGACTGGTCGGGGGGAACCCGGATCGGGGATGCCATCAAGGCGTTTAACTATAAGTGGGCCCGGCGGGTGCTGGGCCAGGGGGCGGTGGTCCTCATCATCAGCGACGGCTGGGACCGGGGGGACGTGGCCCTGCTGGCCCGGGAGATGGCCCGGCTCCAGCGCAGCTGCCACCGGCTCATCTGGCTGAACCCCCTGTCCGGGATGCGGGGCTTCGAGCCCCTGGCCCGGGGGCTTCAGGCGGCCCTGCCCTTTGTGGACGACTTCCTCCCGGCTCACAACATCGAGAGCCTGGAGGAGCTGGGCAAACTGCTTTCTAACCTGGACGAACGACGGCCTCCCCGCCGCCAGCAGGTAAGCCTGCCGGCGGCCGTCCGCTGAAGAAGGAGGGAGACGGGAATGCAGGAAATTATCGCCGACGTTGAAAACTGGCGCCAGCGGGGCCTTAAAGTGGCCATCGCCACGGTGGTTAAAGCCTACGGTTCGGCCCCCCGGCCGGCCGGGGCGAAGATGGCCGTGGCCGAAACCGCCGACTTCACCGGGTCGGTAAGCGGCGGTTGCGTCGAGCTGGCGGTCATCGACGAGGCCCTGGAAGTCTTAAAGACCGGCCGCCCTAAACTTGTAAGCTACGGCATCACCCAGGATATGCTCTGGGAGGTGGGCCTTGCCTGCGGGGGGATAATCCACGTGTTCATTGAGCCCCTCGACGCCGCCCCGGAGGTGTACGAGGCCCTCAAGGCCCGCCTCGGGGCCGAGGCCCCGGCGGTGGCGGCCACCGTGGTTCGTTCGGACCGGCGGCTTGGGCGCAAAGCCCTGATCTTGGACGACGACACCGTCCTGGGCTCTTTGGGGGACCCCGACCTCGACCGGCAGGTGGCGGCCGACGCCCGGAAGGCCCTTGAGGCCGAGCGGCCCGAGCTTAGGGTTTACCGGGTTGGGGAGGAAGAAGTAGAGATTTTCTTTGACCCCTACCCGGCGCCGCCCAAGCTGGTCATCCTCGGCGGGGTCCACACGGCCATCCCCCTGGCCAAGATGGCCAAGGAGGTTGGGTTCCGGGTGGTGGTGGCCGACCCCCGGGCCAAGTTCGCCAATCGGGAGCGATTCCCCACCGCCGAGGAAATCCTGGTCGCCTGGCCCGACGAGGCCCTGGCCCGGGTCGGGGTCGACCCGTCAACCTACATAGCCATTCTCACCCACGACCCGAAGATCGACGAGCCGGCCCTCAAGGCCGCCCTGAACTCCCCGGCCCGGTACATCGGGGCCATCGGCGCCCGGAAGACCCACGCCGAAAGGGTTGAAAAGCTGAGGTCTTGGGGCTTTACGGACGAGCAAATAAGCCGGATTCACGCGCCCATCGGCCTCAACATCGGGGCCGTCACCCCCGAGGAGATCGCCGTGAGCATTCTGGCCGAGGTCATCGCCGTTCGCCGGCAGGCCGAGCTTGGGCGCCGGCCGCAGCCGGCGGCCGCGGAGGTGAGGCGGTCATGATCGTCGGGGCGATTCTGGCCGCAGGAATCGGGAGCCGCCTGGGTCGGCCGAAGGCGCTGCTTGACTGGCATGGCCGGCCCCTGGTCCGTCACCTGGCCGAGGTGGCCCTCCGGTCGGGGCTGGACCGGGTAATGGTGGTGGTGGGGCCGCAGGCCGAAGCGGTGCGCCGGGCCCTTTGGGGTCTACCCGTCGACCTGGTTTATAATTACTATTTTGGCCTCGGCCAGAGCACATCGGTTCAGGCCGCCCTGGGGGCCCTGCCCCCCGGGACCGAGGCGGTGGTTTTTCTCCTGGTCGACCAGCCCTTTATCTCCCCGGAACTGGTGAGGTCGGTGGTGGAAACCTACCGCCGAACGGGCCGGGCCATCGTGCTGCCCCAGGCCCCCGGCCGGCCGGGCAATCCCGTCCTTTTCGGCCGGCCCCTTTTCGTCGAACTGCTGGGCCTGCGGGGGGACCAGGGCGGGCGGGTGCTGATTCGGCGGTACGCCGACCGGGTGGCCGCGGTGCCGGTCGGGTCCGATGAGGTCTTCCTGGACATCGACACCTGGGAAGACTACCAGGCGGCCCTTAGACGAATAAATTAGTTCCTGGTCCTTCAGCTTCCGCGGAAGACGTATAAAACGGCCAGGGAGCTTAAAAGCCACAGCACTACCGTGGCCAGGAGGGGACGGTCCGAAAGGAGGGCCTCTTCGGGGCTCCCGCCCAGGTTCCGCTGGTGAATTAAGTAAAAATACCGGAGCACCCCGTAGAGGACGAAGGGGATGGTCAGCATCATCGCCTTGTTGCGGGGCAGCGTCTCGGCTGTAAAGGTGTAGAGGGAATAAGCGACCACCGTGGCCGTGGCCACCACCACCAGGATCTGGTCGAGGAGGGGAACGCTGTATTCGTCGAGACTGGGCCGGTGCTTGCCGGCGTTGTTTTCTAACAGGAGAAGCTCGTGACGGCGCTTGCCGAACCCCAGGAAAAGGGCGCCCAGCACGACGCACAGGTAGAGCCACGGAGAAACGGGGACGTTGATGACGACGGCCCCCGCCACCGCCCGAATGACGAAGCCGGCGGCGATGGCAAAGACGTCCAGAAGCACCTGGCGTTTCAGCACCAGGGTGTAAAGCACCATCAGGCCAAGGTAGGCCACCTCCAGCAACCCGAAGAGGGGGTTTAAAGCCAGCCCGGCCGCCACGGCGAAGAGGGCCAGCCCCGCGGCGGTCCCGGCCGCAAGTTTGGGGTCGAGCCTCCCCGCCGCCAGGGGCCGCTTCGCCTTAAGGGGATGGAGCCGGTCCCCCGGCAAATCCATTAGGTCGTTGAAAAGATACTGGGCGGCGGTTAAGGCCGAGAACAAGGCGACCCCCACCAGGACGGTGGTTACCATCCGGATAAGTTCAGGCCAGTTGCTGGGGTGCCAGTAGAGGTTCACCGAAAAGACCAGGGGCAGAATGAGCACCCCGTTCTTAAGCCACTGCTTGGGCCGGGCCGAAACCACCAGGTCGGCCAGCCAGTTAACTCCTGCCGGCATCTTACACGATATTACACCAACCCCGGCGGCCGGCAACAGGGTGGCCTTACGGGTGGCCCAGGCAGGCGGCGGCCAGCCCTTCCAGGTCGAGAATCTGCAGCAGATAGCCGGGCATCGGGGCAACCCCGGCCACCAGCCGGCCGAGGGAGCCTGGGTCCCCGGCCGGGGGCTTAAGCTCCCCGACCTCGCCCCGGACCGTTCCCAGGATACCCTCGGCCCGCAGGACCATCGGCCCGAAGGCGGTGGTCACGACCACATCGGCCCGCCGGCCGGGCGCCGGGCGGCCAGAAA
>DAOUCL010000308.1:0-8150 GCA_034432015.1 Dehalococcoidia bacterium | reverse complement strand
GGTCGCCCGACCCGTAGAAGAACCGGTAGGCCGCCGGGGAAAGGCCCCGGCCGGCAAACTCCAGGTAGGCGATAAACCGGGCGGGCAGAAGCTGGGGCCGGTCGGCCGGAACCTTGATCTTTATCCCGGCCGGGGTTGCAAGCTCCGAGAGGGCCTTAAGCTCTAAGGCGGCGGCGCCCAGCAGGTGGACGGCCGGGGCGCCCCGGCCGCCGCTGGCGGCTGCTTCCGCGTAGAGGGCCTCCAGGACCGCCGGCTCCAGGAGCCGCCCGGCCATGGCCAGAAGGAGCCGAGCGATGTCGGCGGCCGAGAGGCCTTCGGCCGCGGCGAAGGTCCCGAAGCCTTCGGGACCGTCGGCCGGAAGGGCCAGGGCCTCAAGCTCGGCGGCCCGGCGAAAGCCGGGCCCGGCCGGGGCCGCCCCGCCGGCGGCCGCCGCCGTCACCCAGGGGGCAAGGCGGACGGGGAAGCGCCGGGCCCGGGCCGCAGCTCGCCGGCGCGGCGGTCATCCGGGCTGCAGTCTCGGGTCCTCGACTTCCAGGTCCGGGAAGTGGGCCAGGTTTGACGTGGCCAGGATGAGGCCCAGCGTTCGGGCCTGGGCGCCCTGCAGCAGGTCGGGCAGGGGCAGCCGCCGGCCCCGGGCCGAAAGGTCGGCGTAAGTCTCCCCGGCCAGGGCCGCGGCCTCGAACTCGAGGGGGGCAAAGTCAAAGGCCCCAAGCTCCTCCCGCCGCCGCTGCCGCAGCCCCGGCGCAACCCCGGCCATCACCTCCGCCACCGTAATGGGCGAGAGGACCAGCCGGGCCCCGGCGGCCGCCCGGACCGACAGCCAGCGGGTAACGACCGGATGGCCCCGCAGCCAGTCGATGATAACGGTGCTGTCCAGAAGGTAGCCGTTCACCGGGAGGCCTCCCACTCCGACCTGAGGGCCCGGACCCAGGCGTCGGCCGCCTCGGCCGAGCCCCAGCGGACGGCCTCCTCGGGCGAAAGGCTGGCCGCCCCCTGGGCGATGGTCCGCAGGAGCCGGCGCCGGCGCAGGTACTCCCTGAGGGCCCCGGCGATGACGGCGCTGCGGGAGCGGCCCTCGGCCGCCGCCTCCCGGTCGAGGGCCTCGATGAGGTCCGGCTCCAGCCGAACGTGCACCAGTACGCCCTTCATGTACTTATTCTTCGTAGCACTCAGTTGTATCATAGCAGATATCAATGCCTGGGTGCAAAGTCACACATTTGAACCAGAGGCCGTCCTGTCAGGGCGCTGGGCCGGCAGCCCGAAGGGCTGCTCTGCCGGGCCTCCCCGGGAAACCTGAGGGATTTTAATATCGCCGGCCCGGCCAAAGGACCGGAACCCGCAGGGCGAAGGGCGCCGCAACCTCGGCGACGTCTTCGCCGTCCACGGATAGCAGCACCCGGCGGCGCCCGGGCGCCGCAACCCATAAGGGGTACGGGTCGGCCGAAAGGGCTTCGGCCAGTCGGAGAACCACCGGGGCGGGGGCCGGCGCAGGTCCCCGTCCGGGACCGGGCAGATACGCCGCCGAAAGCCCCGCCCGCCGGGCGAGCCGCCCGAAAGAAAGGCCGGCCCCCGCAGCTCCTTAAGCAGAAAGGGCGCAAGAGCAGTGGCCGCCGGTCCCGCCGGCGGGGGCGGATGAGTACGTCGACGACCGGGCGGGTCGGGGCCGATATGGCTTTTAACCTTGTCCACGGTGCAAATAAAGCGGGGTCCGGGTTAGGGGCGGGCTCAGAAGCCGTAGACCGGTTCCCGGCGTCCCGGCGAAGCGACGGTTGACGCGTGTACACGCGCCGACGGAGCGGTCCGGCCCAGGCGGATCAGGCTTTCACCTTTACGGACCCGGGCCTCCCCGGAACTTCGGCCCTCGCCTGGCCCCAGGATAGGGGCCGCCCTGGTCTGTACGGCGGCCCCATGGGGCTCGCCGTCCGGACGGGCCACTTCGTCCCCGGGGTCGCCCGGGCCCACTCCCCTCCCCGGATAACCGGCGGCCATCAGCGCTCAAGCTTACGTACTTCCGGTTAAACCTGGAGTTTATCAACCAGTCGGCCGTCATCCGGTTCAGGGGCGGCCGGTCTGTTTGAGGGGGCCATGGGTGGTCAAACCGTTGTAAAGCGGGTGAGCCGCATACGGTCGCGGCCTGGACAACGGCTTTCGCAATACTCTGGAGGCTACGCAGCAGGCTAAACTCCCCCCAACCGTGAAGGGAGCTGTGAGGCCCCTGGCTTCCCGCGGGCCCGCTCAAGGCTGAGGCGGCTCCGGCTATGGGCCCGGGTCAGCCCAGGCCACGACCCGGCGAGGGTTCGCAACGCCGGCTACCCGATACGCCGGGCGTCCCACGGGCTCGGAGTCACGTCCCGGATGCGCCCGGGTAATATTCCCCGCCCGCAGGCTTTGGACCAATCCTGGACCAAAACATCCGAGACGAATGGGTCTGGTGGAAACTGTGGCACAATATGTTGTGGTCCAACAACAAATATGATACTAGATATTGTGGTTACCCGGCCATTTTCCCGACTCTTAATCAGCGGGTTGGGGGTTCGAGTCCCTCGCGGCCCACTAAATATCGGGCCTGAGAGCCCTAAGACCACAATATATAGTAGCCGGACAAGCCAATTTAGCTTGTCCGGCCCCATTTGGGGGGTAATAAGGGGGTAATCTTTTGCTCAGGCGCCGGTCACGGTCCGGTTGAGCCTCTCGGCCGCCTCGGTCTGCAGGTCCGGCAGCACGTGGGAGTAGGTCTGGAGCGTAAGGCTTATCTGGCTGTGCCCCAGCCGCTCCTGGACCGCCCGGGGTTTTCACCCGCCGTCAAAAGCATGGTCGCATGGCTGTGGCGCAGATCGTGGAACCTGATGGGCGGCAGGCCGGCCCTTTTCAGCACCGATTCCAGGGTCCGGGTCACGTTCCGGGGGTGAATCGGCCGGCCGGTGGCCGTGGCAAATACCAGCCCGGCGCCTTCGGCGGCCCAGTCGGCCCCGGCCTTAAGTCTGGCCGCAAGCTGGGCGACCCGGTGCTCCTTAAGCACGGCCAGCGTCGGGGCCGGCAGGGTGATTTTGCGCGGGCCGGCCGCAGATTTGGGCTCGCCCTCGACCCACTCGCCCCGGACCCGGTAAAGGCTCCGCCGGACGTAAACCACCCCGGCCCCGAAGTCCACATCCTCCCACCTTAAGCCCAGTAGCTCCCCCAGGCGCATCGCGGTGGCTAAGGCCAGGACAAAAAGCGGGTAGTAATCGTACTCCCGGGCCGCTTCCAGGAACCGGCGGGCCTCTTCGGGTGAGAGGGCCCGAAGGGCCTCCGGCCGGGGCTGGGGCCTGGGGGCCTTCACCCGGTCGGCCGGGTTGGTCGCAAGCAGGGCCCACCGCAACCGCTTTCAGGAGAGGGGCGAGCGGCGGCCGTCAATCGCGGTTTGCGGGCCTGGGAAGGCGGTTAAAACAGCCGGCTGAACATCCGGGAAGCGCCCCCTGTCCCGAATGTTTCGAATTTACACACCGGGATTCGGCTGCCACGCTCCGGGCGAGACACTGAGTTAAGGCAGCCTGCTAAGATCAACCGGGGGTCGACGTCGGTGACCGGTCGGCCGCGGCTTCTGCTGGTTGACGATGAGGTTGCGCTTTTGGCCGAGCTGGGCCCGTTTTTCCGGCGAGCCGGCTTTGAAGTTGCCGCCGCCCAAACCGGGTCCGAGGCCCTGCAGCTGGCGGCAAGCTTTAAGCCCGACATCATCATCCTGGACGTGCTCATGCCCGGGCCCGACGGCCGGGAGGTTCTGCGCCGGCTCCGGGCCGGGGGCAACTGGGTTCCCGTCATCCTGCTCACCCGGGTGGGGAGCCCCGCCGAGCGGGCCATAAGTCTGGAAGAGGGAGCCGACGACTACGTAAACAAGCCCTTTGACCGGGCCGAGTTACTCGCCCGCATCCGGGCCGTCCTGCGCCGGGCGACCGGCGGGCGGGGCCTTTTGGCCGCCCCGCAGCTCGCCCGCGGGGAGCTTATCCTTGACCGCCAGGGCCGGCGGGCTTTTTGTCAGGGCCGGGAGCTGGTTTTGAGCCCCCGGGCGCTGGGGGTCCTTGAGTACCTGATGCTCCACCCGGGCGAAATCGTCAGCTGGGAGCGGCTCCTGGATGAGGTCTGGGGCTGGGCCGGGGCCGCCGGGACCCGGGCGGTGGATACACGGGTTGCCGAGCTGAGGGCCGCCCTTAAGGATGACCCGGCCGAGCCCCGCTTCATCGAGACGGTGGTCGGCCGGGGCTATCGGTTCCTGGGCCGGGTTGAGGGTTACCCGCGAGGCCCTGGGGCGCTGTTGCGGCCTCCTTGCCGGCGGTCGCCGGCGTGGGCCTGGGGCTTTGGCTCGAGCGGGGGATCATGCCCGACCCCTGGCTCTTTGTTGAGGTCCGGGCCGACCTCGCCGGGCTGGTCTTCCGGGCAGGCGTTGCCTTAAGTTTTGTGGCCTGGGGCCTGCTGCCCCTAGTCTTTACGGCGGCCGGCCTCGGCCTGGGAACGGCGGGACTGCTGGCGGCCCTTTACCCCGGCGTCTGGGGCTTCGGCCAGCTCTTGACGGGGGCCCTTGCCGACCGGGTGGGGCGGAAGGGGCCCATCGCGGCCGGGATGTGGCTTCAGGCCGGGGCCATCTGGCTGATACCCCTCGGTCGGGACCTGCTCGTCTGGGGGGCGGCCATGGTCCTGCTCGGCCTGGGCACGGCGCTGGTCTACCCGACCCTGCTGGCGGCCGTATCCGACGTGGCCCACCCGGACTGGCGGGCCTCGGCGGTCGGGGTTTACCGGCTGTGGCGGGACGCCGGCTACGGCCTGGGGGCGCTACTGGCTGGCCTTGTGGCCGACGTCTTCGGGGCGTCAACGGCCGTCGTCGCCGTCGGGGCCCTTACCTTCGCCTCGGGACTGGTGGTCCTGCTCAGGATGTACGAAACCCTCCCGGCAAAGCGGGCCGACTACCGGTAAAGGAGCCGGGGTAGTAAGGGGCTTATTTCGGGCACGTACGTTACGATGAGCAGGGTGAAGAAGACCACCAGGACCTAAGGGGCGGCCGCTTCACTACGTCGTAAAGGGGCATCCGGGGGATACCGCTGGCGACGTAAAGACCGAGGCCTACGGGCGGGGCGACCGTGCCCGCGCCCATGTTCATTGTGACCACGATTCCCGAGGTGGGTAGGGCCGATGCCCACGGCGGTGGCCACCTCGTCGAAGACGGGGCGGGCTCGAGAAAGTCGGCGGCGATAAGCAGGACCTGCCACGGCTCGAGATTTCCGGCCAGCACCGCCTGGCTCGCCTTTTTTCACGGTGATTTCGGCGCCCTGGTTTCAGCGGCATCGGGAGAGCAAGGTGCTTAAAGCCTTTGTCGACGGCGCCACGGCCGCGGCCACCGGGGCGATAAGCGGCGCGGTAGTGGTGCCGGGGATGTGGCCCGTTCGCGACCCGGTGACGGCGGCCGTCGGCCTGCTGAGCCTGGGGCTGTGCTGGCGGTTCAGGCTTCCGGAGCCGGCGGTGGTGCTTGGGGCCGGGGTCTTGGGACTGGTGGTCTGGCCCCTGATGGGCGGCTGAGGGCGGCTACCGGCGTCCTGAGCAGACCCCGGCGTACCAGGGTTGGCCCGGAAAGGCCGGGGCTCTCCTCAGCTTCGGGTCCGGCCGATACCGAGGCGCGCCTTCCTGCCCGGCATTCTCGCCTTTGCCCTGGGCGGCTGCTTCCCCGGCCCTCGGTTTCCCCTGCTACCGCCCTGACCTTCTGCGGTCACCCGAAAGGGAAAACTCAGCGGACCTGGCCCCCGATTTCGAGCTGGAGACCCTTGACGGTATGTCGGGGTAGCCGTCCAGGCCTTCGCCGGGCGTCACGGCCGAAATTACCCGCTGGGCCTCCACCCCGACGGCACGGGGTGTCGGCCCTGCCCACGACCAACCTTATTGACCCGGCCGGCCGACTCTTCGGGCGATGGGTGGGTCCCCTGCTTGACATTGGGGTCCCCAAGGGCCGGCCGATGTGTGGGACGGGTCCGGCCGCCCCATTTGACGACCCCCCCAACTTTGGGTTAATGTTTAAAAGCAAAATTAACCCTGGTTAAAATTCGGGGGTCGATGTAACCGATGGGAAAGACAAGTCGGTTGCGGTCTGCGTTCCGCCAGCTAACGGATGATGCCGCCACCCGCCGACTGGCTCAGGCCGTCCTGACGGGCCGGGTTGCCGTTCCCTTTTGGCTCCGGCTCCTCGCCTTTTTGGGGCCTGCCTTTGTCGCCTCCGTCGCTTACGTGGACCCCGGAAACTTCGCTACCAACATCTCCGCCGGAGCCCGCTACGGCTATATGCTCGTGTGGGTGGTGGTGATGAGCAACCTGATGGCCATGCTCATCCAGTCCTTGTCGGCCAAGTTGGGTATCGCCACCGGGCGGAGCCTCCCTGAGCTCATCCGGGAGCACTTCCCCCAACCCCTGGTAATCTTCCTGTGGGTGGTTGCCGAGCTGGTGGCGATGGCTACCGACCTGGCCGAGTTTCTTGGGGCGGCCCTGGGCCTCAACCTCCTCTTAGGTATCCCCCTCTTCCCGGCCGCCCTCCTCACCGGGGTGCTGGCCTTCGTCATCCTGAGTCTGGAGCATTACGGTTTCCGACCCCTCGAGGCCGTCATCACCATCTTCGTCGGGGTCATCGCCCTCTGCTATTTCATTGAGGTCGCTTTCTTTGCCCACCCCGACTGGCCCCAGGTGGGCCTGGCCGTTCTGCGCCCGACCCTTACCGACACCGAAAGCCTCCTTCTGGCCGTGGGGATCCTGGGCGCCACGGTCATGCCCCACGTGATTTACCTTCATTCGGCCCTGACGCAGGGCCGGATTGTCGTCCAGACCGAGGCCGCCAAACGCCTCCTCTTCCGCTACGAGCTTATGGACGTGGTCCTGGCCATGGGCATCGCCGGCCTTATCAACGTGGCGATGCTCATCATGGCCGCTGCCACCTTCCACCAGGGCGGCTTTTACGAGCTCACCGAGCTTACGGATGCCTACCTTACCCTCCGGCCGCTGTTGGGACCCCTGGCCGCCACCGTGTTTGCCGTCGCCCTCCTGGCCTCGGGCCTTTCCTCCTCAACGGTCGGAACCATGGCGGGGCAGGTAATCATGGGGGGGTTTCTCCGGCGCAAAATCCCCGTCTGGGTCCGCCGGCTGGTCACCATGCTGCCGGCCATCGGGGTTATCGGGGCCGGCTTTGACCCAACTTGGGCCATGGTTTTGAGCCAAGTGGTCCTTTCCTTCGGCATCCCCTTCGCCCTTATTCCCCTTATCATCTTCACCAGCCGCCGAAAGCTTATGGGCTCCCTAACCAACTCCCGCCTGACCACCGTTGCGGCCGCCGTCGTCGCCGCCATGATTATTAGCCTAAACCTTTTCCTCCTTTACCGGACCCTCGCCGAAGGCCTATGACCGGCCTCAGACGCCTGATCCTGCCCCTTGACGGTTCCCGGCAGGCCGAAGCCGCCCTCGGCCTCGGGGCCTTTCTGGCCCGCCGCCTCGGGGCCGAGGTGGTTTTGCTCCACGTTCTGGAGCGCCGGCCCCCAGAGCGGGTCCACGGCGAGCCCCACCTCCGTTCGGCCCCCGAGGCCCGGGCCTACCTGGACCGGGTGGCCGCCCGGCTCCGGGAGCAGGGCCTGAAGGCCGAAACCCACCTCCACCTCGAACGGGAAGCCGACGTCGCCGCGGCCATTGCCGCCCACATCCGGGAGCAGGCTGGGGACCTGGTGGTGATGAGCACCCACGGCCGGGGCGGGGTGCGGGGATGGGCCCTGGGCAACATCGCCCAGCAGGTGGTCCGGCGGGGCTGTCCGGTGCTGCTGGTTCGGCCCGAAACGCCGGGCGGGCCCCCCGAGGCCCTGGAACGGCTGGTGGTGGCCCTCGACGGAACCCCGACGGGGGAGGCCGCCCTACCCCTGGCCGCCGCCATCGCTGCCGGCTGTGGCCTCCCGGCAACCCTCATCACCGTGGTGCCCTCCGTCCGAACCGTCCAGCCCGAACGCCGGCCGGTCGCGGCCTTCCTGCCCGGGGCCACCGCGGCCTTCCTGGACCTGGAGGCCGAGGCGGCCGCCCGCTACCTGGAAGCGGTCGGCCGCCGGCTCAGCACCGAGTTCGGCCTCCAGGTGGCCACCGAAGTTCGCCGGGGCGACCCGGTGACC
>DAOUCL010000307.1:0-2498 GCA_034432015.1 Dehalococcoidia bacterium | reverse complement strand
AGGCTGCCCGGTAATATTCACGCCCTGGACGCACCCCCAGCCAACCGTGAAGGTTCCGGCCTGGTCCTTTGGCTGGGACCAGACGACGATTTTCTCCCGGCCGTCGGCCGCCCGGAAGACGTGGGCCTCAACCTGGCCCGTCGAGAGGGCCCGGCTGTAGGCGTAGCCGCTGAGCTCTGCGGTCAGCGTCCGGTAGGCCCAGTAGGCCTTCTTCGGCCGGGAAAGGTCCGTCCCCCAGAAGAGGCCGTGCTCCTCGGTGGGTATCTGGTCGACGAGTCCCACGGCGTCGAAGACCTCGAACCAGGCGAGCTTTTGCACCCCGGCCGCCTGGCCCAGGACGAAAATTTCGGCCAGCCGGCGGGCCTGATAATCCTCGCTACTGTTGGCCCTCGCCGAGCTCCAGAACCCAGTTTCAGGCACGTAGACGGGCAAATCCCCAATGCCCGCGTTGGCCATAATAATATTTCTAAATCTCCAGCGCCTTTTCCCGGATGGTCGGCCACCGGAACTCGGCAATCGGGTAGTAATGAAATGCTACCGCGTCAATAAACCTGCGGGCCCCACCTCTCTGGTTCAGGGCGGCCAGCACGTTAGGGAGGAAAGAACGAACGAAAGGCCCAGGTCTGGGGAACGGGGGGCCGTCGTCGGTGAACCAGTCGTAGGCGAGCCCGCCGATAAGCACCTTCGCCGAGGGCATGACGCCCCGAATCGCCGGGCCGACGGCCGCCATGATGTCGGCCATCGCCCCCGGGTTGTTCCCGAACCGGTTCTGGTGGTCAGGCTCCGGGTAAAACGACCAGTACCGGACGCACGGGTTGCCCGGAATTTCGCAGTTATACCTCTGGGCCGCGGCCGTCACAAAGTCCACCAGGTCCTGAATGTTGTTCACCGGCCCGTTGGGATTCGACGAGGCCCAGGCTGGGTTGTTTACCAGCAAAACGAAGACCTCGAACCCGGCCGTCTGGGCGTTGCGGACTTTCGTATCGAACTCAGCCCAGTTAAACTGGCCCTTGACAGGCTCAACCCGGGACCAGTCCAGCACGGTCACCACCCAGGAGGCCCCGGCGTCCTGCATCCGGCCGAGGCCGGCGGCCTCGTCAACGTTCCCGTACATGGTGATCCCGTACGGCGTGGGCACCACCGCCCGGGCCCGGCGGTTCACCAGGGGCAGGAACAGCCGGGTAACTTCCTGGGCGAGGCCGGTCCGCTGGGGAGCCTGGTCAGCCGCCGCCAGGCCTGACCCCGGCCGGTTTTCGGCGTGGACTGGCGGCCGGGACGCCGGCTGGCCGATAATGGAGCCGACCAGAGCGATAATAAGCCCGAGAATTGCCAGGACCCGGCAGTTCACGGGTCAGCGTGCGGTCCGTAGCCCGAATGTCACCGCTTGAGGATTTTACCAGGCTCGTTCGGCGCAAACAACCGCTGGGGCCTCGCCCCAGGGCCTTCCAGTTTTCGGAGCTTCCGGCCAGGGTCAGGGCCCTCATCCGCAGCTCGCTGCACCGCCTGCGGGAGAGCGGAAGTCACTGGCCGTTGTGTGGCGCCCGGGCCGGGGCTGACGGCGGGCCGGTTTCGCGTCCGGGCGGCATTGGCTTAGCCCTCACCCCCGGCCCCCTCTCCTGCCGGGCGGGGGATGGAGAGTCAGGGGGTGAGGGGAAAACCGGAAAGCCCCGGCCCGGCCCCTACCGGCTTGCGGTCGGCCTCCTGCTTGCCCTGGCCCTGGTCCGGGGCCTGCTCTATGCCCTGCTCACCCCGCCGTGGCAGGCGCCGGATGAGCCGGGCCACTTCGAGTACGCCTGGGCCATCGCCCGCCGGGGCGGCCCGGCCGGGGTTTTCAACCCCGGGGCGATTCTCACCTGGCTTCGGGATATTCCCCGTCCCAACGCCCACCCGGCCGTCCAGGCCGCCCGGCCCCGCTTTGAACGGGAGCTTCTCGATTCCCTTTACGAGACCCGCTTTTTTGACTACCGGAACCGCCCCCCGCCCGAGCCGCGGCTTCAGAGCCTGGACCAGATCTCCCTGGGCCGGACCCTGCCGTCGGAGCGTTTTTCCACCGCCTACGTCTGGCAGGCCCTCTTCATCGGCCCCGGCCTTGGGGGCTCCGTCCTCGACCAGCTTTACCTGGCCAGGATTTCGTCGGTGGTCCTCAACCTGGCCATCGTCGGCCTGGGCATCGCCGCCGCCCGGACCCTCCTCCCGGACCGGCCGGGGCTGGCCTTGGGGGTGGGCATCGCCCTGGTCTTCTGGCCCCAGCACACGTTTATAAATGCCACCGTCAACGAGGGCCCCCTGGCCGAGCTGGGCGCAACCCTGGCCGTCTACGGCTGGGCCCGCCTGTTTGCGCGCACCTTTTCCCTCGCCGGTATCGCCGCCGTCGTCGGCGGAACCCTCCTGGGCCTGAGCGCCAAGGCCAACGCCGTGTTCCTGCTGGCCCTCCACCCCCTCCTTCTGGTCGTCTACCTGGCCGGAACCCTCCGCCCCCGCCGGCCGGCCGCCGCGGC
>DAOUCL010000306.1:0-1998 GCA_034432015.1 Dehalococcoidia bacterium | reverse complement strand
CCGGCTTACGGTTCCGGCCGGGTTTGCCATCCGGATCTTCGCCCAGGGCCTCTTTGCCGGCCAGCCCCTCCTGGGCTTCGGCTCAACCGGACCCCGGTTTATGGCCTTCGGCCCCGACGGCCACCTCTACGTGAGTATGACGGCCGGCGGCCGCATCCTGCGCCTGCCGGACCGCAATGCCGACGGCTTGGCCGATGGGGTCGAGGTCGTTATCGACGGCCTCTTCCTTCCCCACGGTCTCGAGTGGCGCAACGGCTGGCTCTACGTGGCCGAAGGCGACCGGGTCGAGCGCTTTCGGTTTGACCCGAACGGGGAGGTCGCCGACCGGGAGCTCGTCACCGATAACATTCCCAAGCCCGAGTACCACGTGACCCGCACCCTCCACTTTGGGCCGGACGGCAAGCTCTACGTCAGTGTCGGGGCAAACTGCAACGTGTGCGAGCCGACGGACCCCCGCTACGCCGCAATCTTACGGTTCGAGCCGGACGGGTCCATCCCGGACGTCAATCCCTTTGCCGGCGACCCCGACCCCCGCCGGCGAGCGGTCTGGGCCTACGGCCTGCGCAACAGCGTCGACTTTTTCTGGACACCTGACGGCCGCCTCTGGGCAACCCACAACGGCGTCGACCACCTTGGGGATGACCTACCCCCTGAGGAAGTTCTGGTTGAAGTTCAGCCCGGACGCAGTCACGGCTGGCCCTACTGCTACACTCCAGGCCTCGGGCCGAACCCGCCGTCGAACCGGCGGCAGCAGGTCCGGGACCCCACCATCCCGGCTCGGTCCGGGTTTGACTGCGGGCAGGTGGTGCCGGCCCTTTTCACCGACCTGGCCCACAGCGCCCCCCTGGGCGCAACCCTGGGCCTGAAGGCGGCCTTCCCGGCCGGGTACCAGCAAAGCGTCTATATTGCCTACCACGGCTCCTGGGCGACCAGCATCCAGAACGCCCGGGAATGTAAGGTTGAACGTATTGTGCTGAGCGGCGGCCAGCCCGTAAGCCACGAGACCTTTGTGACCGGCTGGCGGGCACCGGGCAAGCCGTGCGGGGATGCCGAGACGTGGGGCCGGCCGGCGGACCTTATCGTGGGTCCGGACGGGGCCCTTTACATCTCCGACGACCACGGCGGCCGAATCTATCGGGTTGTTTATACGGATGCCCCTTAAGCCCCCCCCAACCGGCCCACTTTTAACCGCAGGGCAGAAATTGGGAATTTGCCCCCTTGTTTGTTGTCGTTTTGCGAAGTCTAAAACGGGTGTAGAACCTTCAGGACGGCAGCGATGTCGAGCGAATCGACAACTCGGCCTGGGTCTGTTCCGGGCCCGGACCCGAGGCTTACACCCCGCCAAAAAGTCACCCTTGAGCTCCTGCCCAAGGACAGAATGAACCGCCAGATTGCCTCCGCCCTGACGGTCAGGGAGAAGACGGCCGAAAACTACGCCCGCGCGGTCCCGCGCAAGCTCGTGACCGGGCTGCTGGCCTGGGTGCTGGAGCAGGCCCGAAACGGGCCGGCCGAAGAGGAGGTGACGAAATGCTCGGACGGATAAGGGCACCTGTTCTGGTTGTGCTGGTCATTGTGGGTGCGGCCCTGAGCTAGTTTGCAAACCCGACCTTTCTCAAAGAATGGCTAGAAAAGGCCCTCAGCCTTAAATCAGCCAAGCCGATTCAGCCGCAGGTGCCCCGACTGCCGACCAGACCATAGGCAGCACGATCGGGTCGAAAAAACGCCAACTTACATACATAGCGGCTGTCCCTAGATAACCTTAAGGCCCAAGAAGTCCCGGGCCCTGGGCCTTTCTCGTCCGACCCACTACCGCGGGCAAAGGCGGCGCCAAAGCCGGCCGAGCAGCCGGACAGGGTGCCCCACTGTCTCAAATGTCTTGAACCCATAGGGTCTGTCCCATAGATGGTGGGATAAGCCGGTCGACAAAGTCGACCGTGGGGCAGGCGCTCCCCTTAAGCTTGTTTTAGACCAAAAACAACCCTCCAGGGAGGGCCTGCC
>DAOUCL010000305.1:0-1811 GCA_034432015.1 Dehalococcoidia bacterium | reverse complement strand
CCCGCTGCATGATGCCGTCGGGGCCGGGCTTAAAGCCCGCCTGCTCCAAAAGCTGGCGGGCCTTCTGGGGGCTATACTCGGGCGGCTTGATGTTCGGGTTGTAGGCCCAGGAGGCCGGGGGGATGTGGTCGGTGATGCGCACCGCCTCGCCCCGCAGGACCGTCCGGATAATGGTATCGGCATCCACCGCCAGGGAGAGGGCCCAGCGTACCCGCTTATCGTCCAGGGGCGGGCGGGAGACGTTGTAGCCGATGTAGGTGTAGCCCAAGTCGTCGTAGCGGTAAATGGTCAGGTGGGATTCCCGCTCCAGCTCGTCCAGGTCCGAGGGTTCGACGCCGCCCACGTCGATATCGCCCGCCTTCAGCTGGGCTGTGACCACCGTGCTGTCAGGCACGACCTTCCGGATGTACTGGTCCAGGTAGGGCCCCCCGGGCCGGCCCCACCAGTCCTCGTTGCGCACCAGGGTGACGTGGTCGCCCTTAACCCACTCTTTAAATTTAAAGGGCCCGGTGCCTACCGGCCGCCGGTTGAATTCGTCCCGGTTTATATCCTCGGACTTCTCCAGCAGGTGTTTGGGGATGACACCCCGGACCATCCCCTGGATTAAGAAGGGGCAGAAGGGCTCCGCAAGGGTTATCTCCAGGGTGTAGTCGTCGACGACCCGGATCCCCTCCGTTTCGGGGGCCTTGCCCTCCAGGCGGGCCTTGGCCCCCACAATCATGTCGTAGTTGCTCTTGCGGACCGTCCGGGTTTGGGGGTCCAGGATCGCCTCAAAGGTGAACTTCACGTCGTGGGCCGTAAAGGCCTCCCCATCGTGCCAGCGGACGTCCTTCCGCAAGTAGAAGGTGTAGGTGAGGCCGTCCGGGGAGACCGTCCACCGCTCGGCTAACCAGGGCATCGGCTGGCCGGTGAACGGGTCCACCCGCAGGACCGGGTCGAAGATGCGGTCGGTGACGTTGGAGGAGGCGGTGTCGTGGTGAAGGATGGGGTTTAAAATTTCGGCGTCGGCGGGGGAGCCGAAGATAACGGTCCCGCCGTAGGTCGGCTTGCCGGCGGGCTGACCGGGCGCCCCCTCAGGGCCGCCGGCACACCCGCCCAGGACCCCGGCCGCGGCCAGACCCGCCACCCCCGAAAGAAACTGCCGTCGCGTAAGCCGGCCCAATTTTCCCCATCCCCGGCCGTTACTTTGTTACGAACCAGTCGTGGATATTGTAGAACACGCCCCCGAAGACGGTGGGGTTCACCCCCTGGACCCGCCGGTTCACCGCCACGATGGTGTTGGCCGCAAAGCCGAAGTTGTACGGCGGGTCCTCGGCCATGATCTCCTGGATGCGCCAGTAGAGCTGTTTGCGCTTCTCCTGGTCGCAGCCGGGAACCTTGAGGGCCTCCTCAATCAGGCGGTCCACCTCCGGGTTCCGGTAGGAGACGAAGTTAAAGCCGCCTTCGATCTCGCTGGAATGGAAGATGGATTTAAAGGCCGGCCCGGGGTCGATGCCCAGCGACCAGCCGACGATCACCATGTCGAAGTCCCGGGTCTTGTTGAGCCGGTCCAAAAAGGCGTTCCACTCCTGGAACTGGATGTCCACGTCGACCCCGACCTGCTTCCACTGGTCCTTGGCGATGGTGGCCACCTGCTCCCGGACCTTGTTGCCCGAGTTGGTGTAGAGGGTAAACTTCATCGGCTTTCCGTCCCGCTGCATGATGCCGTCGGGGCCGGGCTTAAAGCCCGCCTGCTCCAAAAGCTGGCGGGCCTTCTGGGGGCTATACTCGGGCGGCTTGATGTTCGGGTTGTAGGCCCAGGAGGCCGGGGG
>DAOUCL010000304.1:0-7822 GCA_034432015.1 Dehalococcoidia bacterium | reverse complement strand
TGTCGAAGCCGGTGCCGTCTACGGCCACCCCGGGGTCGTTGACCACAACCTTGGCCCCTTCCTCGGCCAGAAGCAAACAGATGGCCCGGCCGATGCCCCGGCCGCCGCCCGTTACCACCGCCACCCGGTCTTGAACGATGCCCATCGCTATGCCTCCTTGTTTGCCAAGATTCGAAGGTCTACGGGCCGGCACCTTCCGGCCCGGACCGCCAAGATCAGGTCGGTCACCGACCTGATCGGGTGGTCGAATTCCGTGGCGAAGCGGCCCACCTCGGCCGGCAGGTGGGCGTCGCTACCCCCCACCTGGGGCTTGCCCAGGGCCTCGGCCACCTTCCGGGCGAAGGCGTTTTCGGCATCGGGCCGGTTGCCGTTAAGGGTTTCCAGGGCGTCACACCGCCCGAAGGCTGGCCGGCGCATACCTTCGGCCACCGTCAGGTCCGGGCCGTAGGCCCGGTAAACCCCGCCCTTGTAGACGGTGTTGCGGAAGGGGTGGGCCGCAATTAGGACCCCGCCCCACCGGTCGACGGCTTCCCGGAGGTATTCCAGCCGGTGCATGCCGTACTCGTAGCGGGGCACGCCGAAGACGATAAAATGGCCGTGCTCGGTATTGACCTCCATGCCCCCAAGCACCAGAAACCCGTGGCGGGCCCTTAAGGCCGCCAGCTCCGCCTCCGGCCAGGTCTCGTCATGTTCGGTGACGCAGATGCCGTCAAGGCCGCGCCCTTTCGCCAAAATTATAAGCTCATCGGGGTCCAGTTGGGAACAGGGTGACCGGAGGCGGGTATGATTGTGCAGGTCGATCAGCATGGACGCCCTCACCTTCGGAAGACGTAGTCGGTGCCGATGTGTCCCAGCCGGACGAACTCTTCGTACTCGGCGTCGGAGTAGCCTAAAAGCTCCTTGTAAACATACTCGTTATGCTCCCCCAGGCACGGGGCAGGCGTCTCGAACTTCAACGGAACCTCCGACTGCCGCCAGAGGTGGCCGGGGTACTCGTGGGTGCCGCACTCGGGGTGGGTTATCCGCTTAAACCAGCGGCGGGCCCGAACGTGGGGGTCGGCGTAGGCGTCGGCTTCCGTCATCACCGGCCCGGCCGGCACCCCGGCCCGTTGCAGAATCTCGAAGACCTCCTGCGGCTGCCGGGTAAGGGTCCAGCTTTCGATAATCCGGTCGAGCTCGTCCTGGTGGGCATACCGGGCCTCCCGGGTTGAGAACCTGGGGTCGGCGGTCAGCTCCGGACAACCCATCGCCCGGCAGAGGGCCGAAAACTCCCCGTCCGTAAAGACGCTGATGGCCACCCAGCGGTCCTCCCCCCGGCACCGGTAGACCCCGTGGGGGGCGGCCGTGGGGTGGCGGTTGCCGTAACTGCCCTGGACCCGGCCGTTCATGGTGTAATCAAGGATAATTTCGCCGATATGCTGAACCATGGTTTCGGCCTGGGCCAGGTCGATGAGCATGCCCCGGCCGGTGCGGTGGCGGTGGTGCAGGGCGGCCAAGACGGCGAAGGCCCCGGCCGCGCCGCTGGCCGCATCCATGTGGAAGGTGGGCGTGGCCGAAGTTGGGTCGGAGTCGGGATAATGTCTTACCCAGACGAAGCCGGCCACGGCCTCAACGGTGGACCCAAAACCCTGAAAGTATTTGTAGGGGCCGCTCAGCCCGAAAGGCGGCATCCTTAGCATGATAAGCCGGGGATTCCAGGCGGAAACCGCCGGGTAATCGATCCCCAGCCGCTCCACCAGGCCGGCGGCGTTGTTCTCCACTAAAATATCGCTTATTTCTACCAGCCGCCGGAACACCTCCATTCCCCGGGGGCGGTCGACGTCGAGGGTCATGCTGAACTTGTTGCGGCCGTGCCAGTTGAACATGGCGTGGCGATTCCAGGGCCGCTCCCCGGGGTCGAGGTTAACGTAGGAGCGGGCGATGTTGCCGAGCCGGGGCACCGCCTCCTTCGGCGGGGGCGGCAGGATGCCCCGGGTCGAGCCCGGCGGATGGTGGCGGGGCTCGACCCGAATCACCTGGGCCCCCAGGTCGCCGAGAATCATAGTGACGGTGGGACCGGCCCAGACCACCGTCAGGTCGACGACCCGGATCCCTTCTAAGGGAAGCTTTGCCGCCACGGCCTAAATTATCCCCCTTTCCCGAAGTTTCGCCAGGTCGGCCGGGGAGTAGCCCAGCTCCCCGCAGTAAACTTCCTCGTTATGTTCCCCCAGCAAAGGGGCCGGCCGCCGGACCTGCCAGCCGCCCTCCGCCATCCGGAAGGGCGGCCCCGGGTACTTAAAGGTCCCGGCCACCGGGTGGGATATCTCAACCCAGAAGCCCCGGGCCTCGAAGTGGGGGTCGTGGACCAGGTCCCCGGGGCTTAAAACGGCCATTCCGGGGAATCGGGCCCGCTGGGCCTCGGCCATCACCTCGTACCGGGTTCGGGCCAAAAGCCAGGGCAAGAGCAGTTCGTGGATGAACTCCTTGGTCTCCGGGCTGAGCAGGGCGGTCGGGCTGGCGAAATGGGGGTCGGTCATTAAATCCGGCCGCCCGACCATATCCAGAAAGCGGGGAAGCATGGCCGGCACCGAAAGGAAGGCCACGTAGCCGTCGGCGCAGGGGTAGATGCCGCCGACCGGGGTGCCGGCGGGCGGCTCCCGGGCGGCCGGCAGGCCGTGGTATTGATAGCCCAGAAGGAAGGTTGTCCGCCGGTCCGACGACCCCAGCTGGGTTTCGAAGATGGGGACGTCCACGTGCTGGCCGACCCCCTGGTAGCGGGCGACCAGGAAGGCTCCCATGGTGGCCGCGGCCGCCACGGTTCCGGCCTGATACTGGATTACGTTGCCCGGCATCCGGATGGGTTCCCGGTCGGGGAGGCCGGTGGAGGACATGGCCCCGCCCATGGCGTAAAGGACCAGGTCGCCGGCCTTAAAGTCCCGGTAAGGCCCGTCCTGACCGAAGTTGGAGATGGAGGTCATCACCAGCCGGGGGTTGACCTTTCGAAGCTCCCCGTAGCCCAAGCCCAGGCCGGGCATCACCCGGGGGCTGAAGTTCTCGACCAGGATGTCGGCACCTTTTACGAGTTCCAGAAGGATTTTCCGACCGGTCTCGGACTTTAAATTTAAAGTAACGCCCCGCTTGTTGGTATTAAGAAACAAAAAGAGGCCGCTCTTTTCGGGGTGGGGCACGTCGCCGGGGAAGGGTCCCATTTGGCGGGTCGGGTCGCCGGTGGCGGGCCGCTCCACCTTGATGACGTCGGCACCGTAGTCGGCGAGAAGCTTGGTGCAGTACGGACCCGCCACGTAGTGAGTAAGGTCGATAACCCGGATGTCGGCCAGCACCTGCCCGGCCACGGCCTTACCTCCCCTGCCAGACGGGACGGCGGCGCTCCAAGAAGGCCGCCTTCCCTTCCAGCCGGTCGGCGGTGGTCTCGAGCAATAGATAAAGGTCGTTTTCGACCCGGAGGGCCTGATGGAGGGGGAGCTCCAGCCCCCGCCAGACCGCCTCCTTGGCCAGCATCAGGCCGAGGGGGCCGTTGGCCAGCACCTCTTCGGCCACCTGTCGGGCGGCGGCCTCGGGGTCGCCGTCGGCGAGCCGGGTGACCAGGCCGACGGCCTCGGCCTCGGCGGCCGGAAGCTCCCGGCCGGTCAGGATGAGGTCCAGGGCCCGGCCCCGGCCGACGATGCGGGGGAGCCGCTGGGTTCCGCCGAAGCGGGGCAGACTTCCCTGCCGGAGTTGGTCCAGGGCAAAAACTGCATCCCGGCCGGCCACCCGGATGTCGGCGCAGAGGGCAAGCTCTAGGCCGGCCCCGATGCACCTGCCCCGGAGGGCGGCAACCACCGGCCTGGGGTAGGCGGCAACGGCCTCGGGGAATTCGAGGGAAGGGTAGGCCGGCCGGACCCAGGGACTGCCGCCGGGGGGTGGGTCTTCGGGGTCTTCCCCGAGGCAGAAGTTCGGGCCGGCGGCCGAAATGATTACGGCCCAGACCTCCCCCTCATGGGCCAAGTCTGTGAAGGCGTCGGCCAGCTCGGCGGCCATGATCGAATCTAACCGGTTGCCGCGGTCCGGCCGGTTGAGCCGAACGGTTGCCAGTCGGCCGTCTATTTCGACTTCCAGGGAGCGGTACCGGCCCATATTTCAGTCACCGAGGGCCCGCTCCAGAAGCAGGCCCAGCTTTAAGGGCAGGTTAAGGCCGACATTGACGGCCGCCTTGGCCCGCCTCACCAGCTCGGGTCCGACGGCCAGGACCTCCCGGGCGAGGGCTTCGGCGGCCTCCAGGTGGCGGCCGGTGGGCACCACCCGGTCGACCAGGCCCCAGGCGAGGGCCTGGTCGACCCCGACCCGGCGGCCGGGGAGGATCAGGTCGAGGGCGCGCCCGGCCCCAATGGCCCGGGGGAGGGTCTGGCTACCGCCGGCCCCGGGAATCATGGCAAAGGCCGCTTCCGGCACGGCGAAGACGGCCTCGGCGGAGGCGACCCGCAGGTCGAGGCAGAGGGCCAGCTCCACCCCGGCGCCGATGGCATAGCCGTGGATGGCCGCTACCGTAAGCTTTGGGAAGTCTAGAAGAAGCCCCCAGATATCCCGGAGCCAGCGGACCTGTTTGGCGACGATGACGGAGGGGGCGGTCCCGAATTCCCGCACGTCGGCGCCGGCCGAGAAGGCCCGGCCCCGGCCGGCGAAGACCACCGCCCCGACGTCGGGGTCGAGGGCGAGGGCCGGCAAGAGGTCGAAGAGGGCGTCCCGAATCCCGACGTTTATGGCGTTGAGCACCTCGGGCCGGTTAAGGGTGACCCGGGCCAGGGGAGGGTATTTCTCGAGCAAAACGACCCCTTCGGTCACGTGCCGGTCCCTTCTGCTTTGGCTGATTATACCAGTTCTATTATACCAGTTCTAAGGTAGAATTTGAGCGGAACAGAATGGGATTTAGCGTGCAGGATTTCCACGACCTGGTCAGGCTGCTGGAAGCCCACCCCGAATGGCGGGCGGAGCTTCGGCGGCTTCTTTTAAGCGACGAGCTACTGGAGCTGCCCCGGCTTTTCCGGGAGCTGGTCGCCAAAGTCGAGGCCCTCGCCGAGGCCCAAGCCCGAACCGAAGAGCAGGTAACTCGCCTCGAAGAGGCCATCGTCCGGCTGGCCGAGGCCCAGGCCCGGACCGAGGAGCGGGTGGCCCACCTTGAAGAAAGAGTCGGCCAAGTTGAGGACCGACTCGGCCGGGTTGAAGAAGCCATCGTCCGGCTGGCCGAAGCCCAGGCCCGGACCGAGGAGCGGGTCGGCCGCCTTGAAGAGGCCGTTGCCCGGCTGGCCGAAGCCCAGGCCCGGACCGAGGAGCGGGTCAGCCGCCTTGAAGAGGCCGTTGCCCGGCTGGCTATTGGGCTGGAAAAGCTACGTCAGGAGGTGGGTCAGCTATCTAACACTGTGGGGGCCACGGCCGAGGAGGAGGCGGTTTCAGTCCTGCTTGCCGTCCTCCGGGATAAGGGCCTTGAGCCCCTTGACGAGCCCACATCGGTCACCGTCGACGGCCGGGAAGTGGACCTGGTGGTGCCCGTCCGGACGGCCGCGGGTGAGGTGCTGTGGGCCGTGGTTGATGTTAAGCTTAGGCTCAGCCCTAACCATGTCCGGGACTGGTCCCAGCGGGTCTTCTCTGAGGGTTTTCGGCGTCAGTTACGGGAGGCCGGTGTGCCCGGACCCTACCTCGTTTACAGTTACGGCCTCCGAATTCTCTTGGGCACCCCCGACGCCGCCAGAACCTGGCGGGTCGGATTGCTTACCCCCCGGGGCGAGTCGGTAAGTCCCCCCGAACCTGTTGAACCTGCCGCCTGAGATTAAGGTTTTTATTTAACTTTCCCTGACCAGCCCACGGGTTCATGCCCCTATGACGGCTACCTGGGCCGGTCATTCCCGGCGGCTAAGCCTTGGGTCCAGAAGGTCCCGGAGGGCGTCCCCCAGGAAATTGAAAGCAAAGACCGCCAGGAAGATGGCCAGGCCGGGCCCGGCGCTCATCCACCACTTCAGGTTGGCCAAGTACCGCTGGGAATAATAAATATCCTGACCCCACGAGGGGTTCGGCGGCTGGGAGCCGAGGCCGAGGAACGAAAGAGAGGCCTCCTGTAGGATGGCAAAGGCCGTGGATAGGGTTGCCTGAACGATGATGGGGTTTACGATGTTGGGCAGGATGTGCCGAAGGATGATGCGCAGGGGTGGGGCCCCGAGGGCTCGGGCGGCCATCACAAATTCGTGTTCCCGAACTGAGAGCACCTGGGCCCGGGTCAGGCGGGCGTAGGCGGGGATGGCCACGATGCCGATGGCTATCATGGCATTCTGAATCTGCGGACCCAAGGCGGCCGTGATGGCGATGGCCAGTACCAGGGCCGGGAAGGCAAGCAGGGCATCGATGACCCGCATCAGAAGCAGGTCGACCGCGCCCCCCAGGTAGCCGGCGGCAAGGCCGATGGTTACCCCAACGACCAGGCCAATGGAAACCGAAATCACCCCCACCGTCAGGGAGACCCTCGCCCCGTAAATCACCCGGCTGAAGACATCCCGGCCCAGGTCGTCGGTCCCCAGCAGGTGGGGTGGGGCGGGCGGCCGGAGGGCCCGGCTCGGGTCCACTTCGAGGGGGTTAAAAGGGGCGATGACCGGCGCCAGGACGGCCGCCAGGGTCAGGGCGGCGACGATGGTCCCCCCGACTAGGATGCGGGGGTGACGCCGAAGGGTGGCCCAGACCCCCCGGTGGGGGCGGGTAAGGACGCCTTCGGCCCGGACCGCCGCCTGGCTCACCCGCGCCCGCCTCCGTAGGAGATTCGGGGGTCCAGCCAGGCGTAAAGGATGTCCACCAGCAGGGTGCTGAGCATGAAGGAGAGGGCCGAAAATAGGACGATAGCCTGAACCACCGGATAGTCCCGGCCGGCGATGCTGTCCACCGCCAGCCGGCCGACCCCCGGCCAGAAGAAGATGGTCTCGGTGATGATGGCCCCTTCGATGATGGCCCCGGCCTGAAGGCCTACCAGGGTAACCACCGGGATCAGGGCGTTCTTCAGGGCGTGCCTTACGATAACCAGCCGCTCCGGCAGGCCCTTCGCCCGGGCAACCCGGATATAGTCCTGGGCCAGGACGTCCACCAGGCTTGACCTGACCTGCCGGAGGTTTACCGCCAGGCTGGCGCTGGCCAGGGTTACGGCCGGCAGGATTAAATAGCGCAGGTTGGCCGCCGGGTCCTGGACAAAGGCCACGTAGCCTCCGGGGGGCAGGAGGCGCAGGACCACCGCGACCGCCAGGATGAGGGTGATGCCCAAGAAGAAGTTGGGCAAGGATACCCCCCCGATGGCCGCCCCCGTTATCAGCAGGTCAACGAGGGAGTTGCGCTTGAGGGCCGAGATGGTGCCTACCACCAGGGCGACGCTCACGGAAATAAATAGGGCGGCCAGGCCCAGCTCGATGGTGGCGGGCAGCCGCTCCACGATGGCCTCCAATACCGGCTGGCGGGTCCGGATGGAGCGGCCGAAGTCCCCCTGTAGTGCCCGGCCCAGCCAGGCCGCATACTGGACGGGCAGGGGTTGGTCGAGGCCCAGGGACCGCCGGATCTGGGCCAGGGTCTCGGGGTCCCGCTCCTCCCCGGCGTAGACCAGCACCGGGTCCCCGGGCGTAAGCCGTATCAAAACAAAGACGATAACCGTGACCAGCAGCGCCACCGGCACCATCAGCAGGAGCCGGCGCAGAATATATTGGGTCATCGGCTACTTTTCGAACCAGGCGTGCTGGAAGCGGATAATTTGATCCGGGTAAGGTTCGAGGCCCCGGACCCGCCGGTTGGCCACCAGCATGGCCACCCCGAACCGGTACCAGAC
>DAOUCL010000303.1:0-5607 GCA_034432015.1 Dehalococcoidia bacterium | reverse complement strand
CCAGGGGCAGACCGTAAAGGGGGCGTCGCAGTCGCCGGGGTCGTTATAGTCGCCGTCGCCGTTTGCGTCGAAACGGCAGTTGCGGCCGGCGTCCGGGGTGCAGGTCGGGTCGGGGGGCACGATGGCCCAGGGCATCACGTTCGAGACGGCGGCGGGGCCGGCGATCGCGGTGGCCGAGGCGCTCACGTAGGCGAAGGGCACGCCGAAGAGCCCCGCGAGGAAGGCCAGCGACCGGCGGCGGACGGCAACCCGGACCGTATCCAGCTTGCCGTCGCCGGTGCGGTCCGAGAACTCGACACAGGCACCTTCGGTGAAGTTCGGGCCGCAGGGCGTGCTGGCCGGGGCGCCGTTTCGGACGAGCCAGGCGTCAACGGCCTCCTTTACGGCGGTTGAATCCGCGGCCGGCAGGCGGGCGGCCCCGGCCAGGGCGGCGGCCTCGGCCTGGTTCTGGGCCCAGCGGTGGTCGAAGTACCAGAAGCCGGCATCCAGGGCCAGCGCAAAGAGCATGAAGAACCCAAGCAGGAGCAGGCCAAAGAGCAGGGCCGTCTGCCCCTCGGCGTCGGCCGCGGTGCGTTGAACGTGCGCAAACACCAGATTCACACCTGCGCCTGCCATCGGTGCTCCGGTTTAGCTTCTCTTTGGCCGGTCTGGATTCTTTCCAACGTCCTCACCGGGTCGCCCAAACTCCGTCAATCAATCAGCATCACCACCAGCGGCGCAAACGGGTTATTCGTGGTCCCCATCTGCTCCGGCAGGAAAGATTGGGGAGGGACATATACCTGAGGCAGCACGTACCCCCAGACGACGCCACACCAGAAGACCTGCTCACTATTGGCCGGCTTGCCCGAGTCGCTGCAGGCCTTGTGATTGGGGTTATTCGGGTTGGCCCAGACGTCACCCCACTGGCCGCCGCTCCGGTCCCAGCCGGCGATATAGAAGGTGGCGAACGCCAGCACGGTGACCGGCTTCTTCCCGTTCGGGAACTGATCAATAATCGGCAGGATAACCACCCGGCCCCAGCACGGGTCCCTGGGATTATCTTTCATTGCCTGGTACTTGCTGTAGGCCGTCGACCAGCCGTTCGGGTCGTATCCGTTCAGTTGGGGGGTCGCCGTCACATCACAGCTCCCTACAGGGTTCTCACCAAACCGCTGAACCCGCGCCCTGAGGGCTGCATCTGTGTTCTGGCCCTGCACTCCCGGTTTGGTATCTACAGTAACCGTCTGTCCTACCGTAAAACCATCACTAATCTTGTCACCGGTGATGCAGTCCCGGTAATCGTTGGTGTTCGCGCCGCAGGCGCCAATGGACCCAGTGTTGCCCGGCCCGGCTAAGCACTCTGGCCGATTCTGCTCGTTGCACTTGAAACTGTAGAGATAGTTCTGCTGAACGCCGTAGCAGTTGAGGGGGTTACTGTTCGGGTCGCAACTCGAACTGGATTGAGCCACTGCCCACGGCATGACGTTGATGGTATTCACCGGCCCAACCCGGGCCGTGGCCGAGGCGCTCACGTAGGCGAAGGGCACGCCGAAGAGCCCCGAGAGGAAGGCCAGCGACCGGCGGCGGAGGGCCACCCGCACCGTATCGTATTTCCCGTCACTGTTCCAATCGGTGAACTGGACCGTAACATCCCCGGAAGTCCAGCCGTTCTGGGCGAGCCACTGGTTGATAGCCTGCTGAGCGTTGGCGGTGCTTGTGGCGGGGAGGCGGTTAGCGCCGGCCAGCGCCGCCGCCTCCGCCTGGTTCTGGGCCCAGCGGTGGTCGAAGTACCAGAAGCCGGCATCCAGGGCCAGCGCAAAGAGCATGAAGAAGGCCAGCAGGAGCAGGAGGAACATCAGGGCCGTCTGACCCCGCCGGTCGTTTATAAAGGTCGATAGGGCCGCAAACCTTTTCATCTCGCCTATCCCCCACAGGGCGGGTTCGGGTCCGAAGTCATGCCCGTGACCGTGTAAGTCTGCTCCAGCATCATATCGGCGCAGGAGACAACCCCCAGCGCGGCCGGAAAGAAGAGCATGTTATAGGTGTGGTTTACCCAGACGACTATCGAATCGCCCCGCTCGTAGTTGTTGCCCCCATTGCGGTTAACCCAGGCAACTTTGACGTCCGCGACGTTGTTTAAAATACCCCCTGAGCGGTTAAGAACCCGCTGTTTGATCGCGCTAACAACCTGGCTGGGCGTTGACCCGCACTGGTTGGCGAAAGCGCAGGTGACGGCCCCGTAGCGGGCGCCTTCCCGCACGGCGTTGGCCACCGATACCCACTGATACATCCAAAGGCCAAAATCGATTAGGACAAGCATAACCAGAACAAAGAGGGGCAGAATGAGGATCAGCTCCCACGCCGCCTGCCCCTGCTCACCGCTTCGGCGGTTGGCTACAAGCTTCACGCTAACCTCCCAGGCACTGCCCCGGCCCACTCGACCCTACCGGGTCGACGGTGGAGCAGAGCAGACCCAGAAACTGATGGAAGATTTGGGGAAAGCCCGTGCTTATTACGAGGACTATCCCAACTACAACTGCCCCGATGACTAGGAGGTACTCCAGCGAGTCCTGGGCCTCGTCATCAGCGGTAGCTAGGCGGAAGAAAAACCCTTCCATAACAGACTGCCTTGGCCAGTGGGATGAGGGCCGGGCGGCAACCACCGCCCGGCCCGAGCCAGGACGATCTACCCCCACTTATACAGGGCACTGTATGCCGTTGAGAGTGGGGATTCGACCAATGGCGGCACACACCGCGCGGATAAGCGAGTCAGTGAGGCCTGGGACAGCGGCCATTGCGAGGATAATCGCAACACTTACCCCACCGACAACCAGCAGGTATTCCCAGGCGTCCTGGGCGCGCTCGTCGGAGAGCATGGACCCGAGCAGAGCCCGTAAGTACCAGTAAAGATGAGCCATGGGTTAACAGACCTCCCTTTTGAGAGTTTTCTGGGATTTTCCGTTCCGGCGCTCCGCTCACGCTTCCGGGGCGTCGTGGACGCAGACGCCCCGCCGTCCGCTTCGGCGTAGAAAGACCTTTTAGCGTCCCTTTCCTTCCATCACCTCCCTCGGGAAGCCTCGGCGACCGGCAAGCCCTGGAATGCCCGCCAGGATCAGCAGTCGGCCGATTCCCAGTCTTCTCACCATCAACTCTATGGCCTCCCGGTTAACGTTTGGTGGATGAACGGTTAATTTTCGGTTTAGACATCTTCCGGCCGGCAATACTTTCGTACTGTCCCACCGCCCGCAGGGCCGGCCGGGGGTCGGCGGCCTCGGACTCGGCCGCCGCCTGGTCGGTCTTGACCACCAGCCGGTAGCCGGTGCGGTTTACGCTCTCGATGGCCACCTTGTCGGTCACCTGGGCCAGCTTGCGCCGCAGGTGGCTTATGTGGGTCTTTAAAAGCTGGCGCTCGTCGGCGTCGTAGCCGCAGGCGTACTCGACCAGCCGGCCCGAAGGCACCACCCGCCCGGCATTCACCGCCAGGATGTGCAGGAGCCGAAACTCCGTCGGCGTAAGGCTCACCGCCGCCTCCCCCCGCCGCAACTCGTGGGCGTCCAGGTCCAGGGTCGCATCCCCTACCTGGATCTGGCGGGCAAGCTCCTCGGTGTCGGCCCGGCCGGCCCGCCGGGCCACCGCCCGGATCCGCCAGGCTAGCTCCCGGTAGCTGAAGGGCTTGACGATGTAGTCGTCGGCCCCCAGCGCAAACCCCCGGGCCAGGTGTTCTTCGTCGTCCATCGCGGTCACCAGGATGACCGGGGTATCGCCCTCCTCCCGGATCTTGCGCAGGACCGTGAAGCCGTCCATCCGGGGCATCTTGATGTCCAGCAGAACCACGTCCGGGCGGTTTTTCTTCCAGAGGCGCAGGGCCTGCTCCCCGGTCATGGCCGTAATAACGTCAAAGCCCTCCCGGCGGAGGGCGTACGAGGTGATGTCCAGGAAATCGACCTGGTTGTCGACGATGAGCACCAGCATCAGGGCCTCCTGTGGTTTACGCGGCGGGGAGTCCCGCCGTTTTCGGGCTCGTAGCCGGCAGCCGGGAGGGTAATGCGGAAGGTGGTGACTTTTCCCGGCCGACTGCTCACCCCGACGGTGCCGCCGTGGAGCTCCACCACCCGGCGCACCAGAAAAAGCCCCAGCCCCCAGCCGTCGGCATCGGGCCGGGTCCGGCCGTAGGGCCGGAAGAGCCACTGAATCTCCCGGGGGGTGAGGCCGGGGCCGTGGTCGGTAACCCGCACCTCCACCCGGGTCCGGCCGGAGTCGACCACTACCTCGATGGTGTCGCCCCGGGGCCCGTAGCGGACGGCGTTGGTGAGCAGGTTGACCACCGCCTGCTGGAGCCAGCAGGGGTCGCCCCAGACCGGGGCGGCCGGGACGGCCCCGATGAACCGGAGCTGCTGCTCCTTCCAGGCCAGCAGGGGCTGGATCAGGGCCAGGGCCGGCTCGACCCACTCCTTAACGGTGATAAGCCGCCGGTTAAGAACAACCTCCCCGGAGATAAGGGCGGTCCAGGCCGGGACGCTTTCAGCCAGCCGCTGGAGCCACTCCAGGCTCTGCTCGACCCAGCCGGCAAGCCGGCCGACCTCTGCGGCGTCGGGTGCGTTGCGCAGAAGGTCCAGGGCGATGCGGGCAACGGTGAGGGGCGTGCGGATTTCGTGGATAAAGATATCCCGGAAAAGGGCGGTGGGCGGTTGATAATTATTATCCCGGCCCGACCAGGCCGGGCCTAAACCTCCTCTGGGTGCGATGGTCTGCGTAGCCATTCGGGAGCCTCCCGAGCGCAATTAAAGTTGCCAGCGCTTGGCTCCGCTCGGAAGACCCCCGCGGCGAACGGGCTTTTAAGCCCCCGGCGCCGGGCTCCGCTCGGCTATCGGCGTTTCGGGCGCGTGCCCGTTAATCCGACTCCCTTGCACCCAATCATCCGGCAGGCCGGTAGTGAAACCGTGTAGATTTGGTTAAGAAAAAGTTAAGAAATTCGCTACCGCACCGCCGATTGGCTGTCGTCTTAATCATAGGGCAACGCCGGCGGCAAGTCAACGGTACGTTTGTACTGCTGGGCTTCGGCCGGTGGGGGTGGGGGCGATGAGGAAGACCCAGAGGTCCCAGACGACGTGGCTTATAACCACCGGGGCTAACCGCCGCTGAAGCAGATACTGTCCGGCCCAGAAGAGCCCGGCCACCCCCGCCGCCCCGACCAGGGTCAGGTTGGCCGTCACGGCGTGGGCCCCGGCGTAGAGGGCGGCCCCCAGCAGGACAGCGGCGGCTGGGGGGTAGCGGCGGGCTAGGGCCTCCACCACGAACCCCCGCCAGAAGGCCTCTTCGGCCGGGGCGATGACCCCGGCCAGGAGGGCGGCGATTACCGGCCGGGGAGCCCCCTCCCGGAGGCGGTAAATCGCCCGGATCTCGGCCTCGCCCCCGGGAAGCCACCGGCGGCTGAGCCGGTCGCCGGCCTGAAAGATGCCGTAAAGGAGGGCGGCCGAAAGGAAGCCGGCGGCCAGGTCTGCGGGGGTTGGGCGGGAAGGCCGAATCCGGCGGCGGCTCAGGGCGAAGAGGCCCAGGCTGCCGGCGGCCAGGGCCATCCGGAACCAGAATCCCGGCCGCCGCCCCCGGAAGGCAAAGGCGAAGGCCGCC
>DAOUCL010000302.1:0-16232 GCA_034432015.1 Dehalococcoidia bacterium | reverse complement strand
GGTCAGACAACCTGGGAGGTGCCGCCCTTTGTCGTCGGCCACGCCGAGGGGACGGCCGGGGCCGGCGCTCCCGGCAACGCCGTGCTCATGGGCCACATCACCAGCCGGAACCTGGGCAATGTGTTTATTAACCTCGACAAGGTCCAGGTCGGGGATATGCTGGCCGTCTTCAGCGGCGACCGGCAGTTTGACTACCGGGTCGTCGAGGTGAAGGCCGTGCCCCGGACCGACGTCTCGGTGGTTGGCCCGACGGAGAGGCCGACCGTGACGCTGATTACCTGCACCGGCACCTGGCTTCCCCTGATTTCGGACTACAGCCACCGGCTGGTGGTCCGGGCCGAGCGGGTTGGGCCGTAAAGGGGCGAGCCTTACCCCCTGCGGCTTCCTCGCCTGGAGCAGAGCTGATAAGCTCTCAGTCCCCGGCCGGCGGGGGACTGCTTGCGGCCGTTGACATCAGCCTTTCGTTATGTTAGCCTCTGGGTAGATTGCAGGAGGTGGCCCGCTGATGCGTTGCCCCCGGTGCCAGCACCCGGAATCAAAAGTGGTCGACTCCCGCGACGTGGACAATGCCATCCGCCGCCGGCGGGAGTGTCTTAACTGCGGGGCCCGTTTCACCACCTACGAGCGGATCGAGCCGGCCGTAGTCTACGTTGTCAAGCGGGACGGCCGGCGGGAGCCCTTCAGCCGGGAGAAACTGCTCCGGGGGATCCAGCGGGCATGCGAGAAGCGGCCCCTGGCGACCGAGACCCTCGAGGCCCTGGCCGACGAGGTCGAGGCGAAGGTCCAGCAGCTCGGGCCGGAAGTGTCCAGCCAGACCATCGGCGAGCTGGTCATGGAGCGGCTCAAAGAGCTCGACGAGATCGCCTACATCCGGTTTGCCAGCGTTTACCGGCAGTTCAAGGACCTCGAAAGCCTGAAAGCCGAACTTGAGGAGCTGGAGCAGGCCCGCCAGCAGCGCCGCCTGCGCCAGAGCCAGCCGACCCTCTTTCCCCTCGAAGACCTGGGCTCGACCCGGGCCGTCACCTCCGCCCCCCAGCCCCGCCCCAACCGCCGCTAGGGGTTTTCGGATTTTCAGCCGGAGCGGGCCGCCAGGGCCGCCTCGAGAACCTGCCGGATCTCCCGGATGGTCTCCTGCCGGAGGCCCGTCCGGTAGGCCTCCCGCAGCCGCCGGCTCCGCTCGGCCCGCGCCTCCTCTTCCGAAAGGCCCGGCTGCTGCGCAAGCTCCTGCATCAGCCGCTCCCGGAGTTCGTTGGCCGCCCGGGGCCGCTCGATCCATACCCCCAGCTCGTTAAAATCATTATCTAAAAAGATAAAAGTCGGGATCGACCGGAACTGCCCCTGGTTTAAATAAGCGTCCATGATGTCCAAGTTCTTGTCCCGGGGAAAGATGCGGACCTCGATGTCCGGACTGCACTCGGCAATCTTGATTAAAATGGGCAGGTTCGTGTAAACGTCGGGGCACCAGTCCTCGGCCAGGGCCACCACCCTAAGCTTGCCCCCAACCCGGCCTGGGACCTGCGCAAAAAAGGCGCAGTCCTCGGAGCTCACCTGGGTCTCGGCATAACTTTCGGCAAAGCGCTCTTTGTTTTGCTGAATAACCTGTATGTACTCCGACCAGGTGTATCCCTGGGCAAACCTCTCGGCCGTTATGCCCGCCCGGTTGCCTTTAAGGATGGCCATCTTTAGTCCCTCCTTACAAGATTTCCTGCTCCAGCTCGCCGATGGCCTCGTCGAGGGCCTCGACGAGGCGGTCGATATCGGCCTTCTCGATGGTGAGGGGCGGGGCGATCTGGATAATCTCCCCGGCCCGGGTAAGAATCCCCCGCTTGAGCAACTTCGGCGTAAGCCGCCGGCCGATCTGGTCGGATTCGGCAAAAGGCTCCCTGGTGCGCCGGTCCCGAACCAGCTCCACCGCCCACAGAAGCCCGATGCCCCGCACATCCCCAACAACCGGGTGCTCTTTAAGGGCCGCAAGCCGGGACCCCAAATACCGGCCAACCTCGGCCGCCCGCTCCACCAGACCCTCCCCCTCGATAATCTCTAAGTTTTTAAGGGCCACGGCGGTGGCCACCGGGTGGGCGCCGAAGGTTATCCCGTGCTGAAAGGCGTGCTTTCGCTCGCCCTTAAACCGGTCGAAGACCTTCGGGCTGGCGATGGCCGCCGCGATGGGCACGTAGCCCGAGCCCAGGCCCTTGGCCACCGTCATAATATCGGGCACAACCCCGAAGTGCTCAATCCCAAACCAGCGGCCCGTTCGGCCGAACCCGTTTATCACCTCATCGGCGATCAAAAGCACCCCGTACCGGTCGCAGATTTCCCTGAGTTTCTGCCAGTAAATGGGCAGGGGCACATGCACCCCGGCCGACGTCGAAATCGGCTCGGCGATGACGGCCGCCACCGTGTTCGGACCTTCCTGTTCGATGGCTTCGGCCACGGCCCGGGCGCAGTAAAGGTTGTATTCTTCGTAGCTCAGATGCTCGGGGTAGCGGTAGCTGTCGAGGTTGATGACCGCAACCCCGCCCGGAACCAGGGGCTCAAAGTAGGTCCGGTCCAGGTAGCGGGCCCCGTTTACGGTCATGGCCCCGAAGGTCTGGCCGTGGTATGAGCCCCGCCGGTAGATGAACTTGTAACGTTTCGGCTCCCCGTTAAGATGGTGATACTGACGGGCCATTTTGAGGGCGGTCTCAACGGCCTCCGAGCCCGAGTTGACGAAAAAGACATGCGAAAGGTCGCCCGGCGTAATCTCGGCCAGCTTGGCCGCAAGCTTGATGGCCGGGACCGAGGCGTAGGCGAAGGTGTTAACGTAAGCAAGCTTCTGCATCTGGTCGAAGGCGGCCTCGGCCAGCTCCCGGCGGCCGTGGCCGGCGTTGACGACCCAGAGGCCGGACATAGCGTCGATGTACTCGCGGCCTTCGACGTCGTAGAGGCGGACGCCTTGGGCCCGCTCGAAGATTAAGAGGCCGCCGGGTTCGGCCAGCTCGTTCCACTGGCGGGTGTGAATCCAGAGGTGGTCAAGGGCCTGCTTACGCAGCCGGGCCGCATCCGCAGCCCCCGGAAGGATTCCGCCCCCTTGGGGCTCGGTCGGGCGCATCTTCCTGCTCCTTCTCAGGGCGATTGGGGGATTCGTTAGATAATACGCCTGCCCCGACCCTGCGGTCAAAGACCGGTCCAGCCGTGCAAGCCGACCGAACGGTCTGCGGCCTGGTGAATCTTTCCCGAGGGTCTGGTGCCGAAAAGCCTTGGCGTACCCCCCGGGCCGTGGGATCCCTAAAGCCTGGGGTATATTTTATAAAAACCCGGTCTGCTCAGGTAATTGAACGCCGAGAAAGCCTCCGGCCGGCGCGACCCCGTCCTCTGGCTGGTTCTCCTGGGGGGACTGGTCGGCCTGGCCGTCGCCTACGCCCTCCACCGGGACGCCATCCCCCTGCTCCCGGTGGACCTTCAGGTCGGGCCCAACGAGGCGGCCGCCCGGGCCCGAGATTTCCTCCGGGAGCAGGGTTTCGACCCCGCCGGCTTCGAGGTGGTCACCACCTTCTTCGTCCGCCGGGACGAGCTTGACTACCTCCACCGCCTGGGCGGCGGGGCGGCTGTGGAAAGGGCCCGCCAGCAGGGAGTGGTCCTCTGGTACTGGCAGGTAAGGTTTTTCCGGCCGGGGGATATCCGGGGGTTCGAGGTCTGGGTTGGCACCGACGGCCGCCCCGTCGGCTTCGGCTACCGCGCCCCCGAAGACGAGGCCGGCGGGCGCCTGGCCCCCGAAGACGCCGTCCGCCTCACCCGGGCCGTCCTGGGCCGGGTGGCGGCCGGGTGGGCCGACGACTGGCAGCTGGTGGAGGTCATTCAGCAGGCCCGGCCCCGCCGCTTCGATTACCAGATAACCTGGGAGCAACCCACGCCCCTTCTGGGGGAGGCCAGACGGCGGGTCGCCTTCGCCGTCCAGGGAGACCGGCTGGCCGGCATCCAGCCCTACGTTAAGGTCCCCGAGTCCTGGCAACGCCTCCGGGCCGGGGAAAACCAGCGGGGGGCCACCCTGGCCAGCCTGGGCTGGACCGGTGCTTACCTGATAGCATTTGCGGCCCTGGTCCTGGTGCTGGCCCGGCTGGGTCGGGAGCCCCTGCCCTGGGGCTTTGCGGCTGCGGTGGCCGGGGGCTTTCTCCTCATCAGCGGGGTGGCCGCCCTGAACGCTCTGCCCCTGGCCTGGGCCGGCTACGACCCGGCCACCTCGCCCGTTGCGTTCCTTGTCGGTCAGGCCCAGAACTGGGCTGGGGTCTTCGGCCTGGAGGCGGCGGCCGCCTTCGCCGCGACCCTGGCCGGCCCGCCGCTGGTGCGCCGGGTCTTCCCCGGCACCCCGGACCCGGCTGGTCAGCTCTTCGGGCCGGTAACGGCCGGGCAGGTGGCTAAATGGCTCCTCATCGGCTACGGGGGGGCGGCGGCCTGGCTCGGCTACTTCGCCGCCTACTACTGGGTCGGGGCCCGCTACCTGGGAATCTGGGCCCCCTTCGAGCCCCCCTACCGGGACATCATGAACACGGCCTTCCCGGTGCTCTTTCCGGTCACCCTCGGCCTGGGGGCGGCCCTGGCCGAGGAGTCGGTCTTTAGGCTCTTTGCCCTACCCCTGGGAACCCTCCTCCTGCGGCGGCTCCGGCTGGGCCCCCTGGCCTTCCCACTGGCCCTGGTGGGGGTAAGCCTCCTTTGGGGCACCCTCCACGCTACCTACCCCCAGCAGCCTTTTTACGTCCGGGCCGTTGAGGTGGCCATTGGGGGGCTGGCTTCGGGCCTGCTCTTTGTGCGCTACGGCCTCATTCCCGTCATCCTGGTCCACTACACCGGAAACGCCGCCATCGCCGGCATCCTCTTCTGGCTGAGCGGCCGGCCCGACCTTAAGGCCAGCGCCGTCGTCGCCGTCTGCCTGCCCCTGGCGCTGGCCGCCATCCGCCTCCGGCTTCGGAGTCGGGCCGGGGAGGTCCCGCCAGCCCCGGCGAAGGGGCCGGCCGCGGCCGAGCCCCCGCCGACCCCGGTAAAGGCCGCCGGCGGCCTCCGCTGGCTGGCCCTGCCGGCGGGGGCGGCCGTTCTGCTCGGGGCGGCCCTGCCCCCGTATCCGGGCCAGAGCCTCCGGGTGCCCGTCGGCCCCGACCAGGTGGCGGAGCGGGCGGCCGATTTTGCGTCGGCCCTGGGCCCCGACGTTTCGGGGTGGCTGCGGGCAGTAAGCTTCGTCGACCGCTCCGATACGGCCCCGTCGGTCTACGTTATCCGGCAGCTGGGTGTTGCCCGGGCCGAGGCCGTTTTCGGCCGGGAGCCCCTCAATTTCGTCTGGGTTGTCCGCTTTGCCAGACCCCTGGAAAAGGAGGCGGTCATCGTCGAGCTGACCCCCGACGGCCGACCGGTGGGCTTCCGCCACGACCTGCCCGAGGATGCCCCGGCCGGAACTCTCCCGGCCGACTCGGCCCAGGCGGTGCTCCAGGGCATCCTCCGGGCCTTCGGGGAGAACCCGGCCGGCTTAAGGCTTATCGCCCAGGCCCAGCAGCAACACCCGAACCGGGTCGACGCAATCTTTCTTTTCGAGCGCCGCACCCCCATCGCCCCCGAGGCGGTGGTCCGGGTGGGAATCGGCCTCTGGGGGGACCGGCTGGGCCAGTTCGGCCGCTTTTTGAAGGTCCCCGAGGCCTTCGTCCGCCGGCTGGGGGGTCCCGACCCGGTGGCGGCCCTCTTTAAGGGGGTGGCCGCCCTGGCAGGGCTTGGCCTTGGGGTTTGGGCCGCCGTGGCCCTGATCCGGCGGGGCCTTGGCCGGGGCCTGGATGTGGGGCCGGGGCTTGCGGCCGTGGGCTTGCTGGGGCTGGCCCGGGCGGCCGACTGGCTGTTGAGGCTCAGGGAGCTTTACTGGTCTTACCCCTCGACCCTGGACGTGCCGGCCTTCATCCTCTGGCAGGTCTCGGCGGACCTGCGGTCCTTTATCCTTCAGGCCGCCGGGGTTTTCTTAGGGGTCGTTTTCATCCGGTCGGTCGCCCCGGACTTCAACGGGGGCGGCCGGGGCTGGTGGGTGGGCCTGGCCGGGGCTGGCCTGGTGGGCCTCTGGTACTGGCTTTCCCGGGCGCTTCAGATGGCCTTTCTGGAGCCGGGGAACCACCCGCCGGTCACGGCCGTCCCGGTGGAGCTGCTCAGCCGGTACTTCCCGGCCCTGGCTGCCCTGGCCTTAAGGCTTGGGGATTACCCGCTTTTGGCCACCGCCTTTTTAGTCCTGGTCGGCCTGCTCCGGACCCGCTGGGGGGATGGGGTCCGGCTTGGGGCCGGGGTCGGGCTGGCGGCGGGCCTGGCCGGGGCCGCCACCGCCGTGGAATGGCCGGCGGCCCTGCTGCAGTTTTTCAGCTACGGCCTCCTTGGGCTTGCCCTGGCCTGGTTCGGCCGGCGGCTGGGCGGCCTGGGCCCCTGGACCCTTACCGCAACCCTGGCGGGGGCCCGGCTGGTAGCCGACGCCTATTTTCTGTTAAGTCAGCCCCGCCTGGTCTTTATCTTGAACGGCCTTTTGCTTTTGGGGGTTGCCCTTGTCCTGCTCCTGGCCGCCGGCCGTCCCGGCTTGCCGACCCTGCGGTCCGACTGAAACCCGGTGGGGCCCATTATCCTAGCCTCCGCCTCCCCCCGCCGCCGTCGGCTCCTGACCGACTTGGGCATCCTTTACCGGGTTGAGCTTCCCCCCGGGCCGGTGGCGGAGGCGGCTTCAGGTCTGCCAGCGGCGGTGGCCGTGGCCAACGCCCGCCTTAAGGCCGAGGCTTTAGGCCCCCGGCCCCAACCCGTCCTGGGGGCCGACACCGTGGTGGCCGACGGCGGCGAGATTCTGGGTAAGCCGGCGACCGCCGCCGAGGCCTGGCAGATGCTGCAGCGGCTACGGGGCCGGCCCCACCGGGTGATAACCGCCGTCGCCCTGGTGGGTCCTGAGGTCGAATACCTGGAGGCGGTGGAAACCCGGGTCTGGCTGCGGGATTACACCGACGCCGAAATCGAAGCCTACATTCGGCGGGGTGAGCCCTTCGACAAGGCCGGGGGCTACGCCATCCAGGACCCGGTATTCCGGCCGGTGGCCGACTTTGCGGCCTGCTATTTTGGGGTGGTGGGCCTGCCCCTCTGCGCCCTGATTCGGGGACTGCGCGCCCTAAGGTATCCGGTTCCCCCGGCCGGGCGGGACTACGACCCGGTTTGCCGGGTCTGCCCGGCCGTCCGGGCCGGCTACCACCAGCCGAAGGGGACGTTACGGTAAGGGTCGAGGCGGGGGAAGCGGCCGGTCTTAAGCACGTGGCGGATTCGCCGGTGGAAGACCTCCACCTCCGCCGGGTCGAGCAGCTCTCGGAGCTCCTCCGCCAGCCTGGCGCCCGCCGGGTGTTCGGGGAGGAGGACGGCGATCTCCCGCAGAAGCTTTGGGGATACGGGCCGGTCCACGAATTCCCAGAGGACCGTCCGAAGCTTGAAGACGACGTTGAAGGTGAGGCCGTGGTCGATGCTCCAGATGCGGCCCTCGGCGTCCCGGAGGCAGTGGTGGGCCTTGCGGTCGGCGTTGTTGGTGATAAGGTCGAAAAGGGCGATGCGTTCGAGGATGGGCAGGTAGCGGGCATCGCCCCGCAGGTTTAAATAGGTGCCCGTCGGCTCGATGAAAAGCTGAACGATGCCGACGCCGTGGGGACCCTCCCGGATGACGGTTGGGGGGATAAATCGCCAGTTGAGGGCCTGGGACACCAGGTAGGCGGCATATTCCCGGCGGTAAAGGGTGCCGTCGGGGAAGTCCCAGAGGGGCACCTCCCCGGCCCGGGGCTTGTAAACGGCCAGAAGGGACGGCCGGGAGTCGGGGCTCACCCGGACAAAGAAGGTGTAATTGGAACCCCGGGGGTTTGGCTGAATGGCGGTGATCCGGCCGGTTCGCAGGGCTTCGGTGGTTTCAACCCAGAACTCGGCCGGAACAGGTTTAACCTTCAAGCCTCTGGCCATTGTCGGCTGCCGGCAGCTCCTATATAGGGAAAATAACAGATTCTTTTGGCCCGGAACAACGGCCCCGGGGGATTACCAGGGCTTGTTATTTTTGACAAGACGTTGTGTTCGGGCCCGCCCGAAAGCGCCTTTTGTCGGGGCGCACGGCCGTGCGCCCCGACAAGCGTTAGCCGGGAATGGCCAAAAAGCCCTGAGGGCCGCGGGTTAGTTTAAAATAGCTTCCGAGACCGTCTTAGGAGGGCAAGGTTGAAAGCGATTCGCGTCCACGAGTACGGTGGCCCTGAGGTGCTCCGCTACGAGGACGTCCCCACGCCTGAGCCGGGCGAGGGGCAGGCCCTGGTTCGGCTTCATGCCATCGGGGTCAACTTTATCGACATCTACATGCGGATGGGCCAGGGCATCTACCGACCGCCCCTCCCCTTCATTCCCGGCCAGGAGGGGGCCGGGGTTGTCGAGGCGGTGGGGCCCGGGGTCACCGAATTTGCCCCCGGCGACCGGGTGGCCTATTTCGGGGTTACGGGCTCTTACGCCGAGTACGCCGTGGTGCCCGTCGGCCGGCTGGTGAAGCTCCCGGAGGGCGTCGACTTCAAGCTGGGGGCGGCGGTGATGCTCCAGGGGGTAACCGCCCACTACCTGACCCACTCGACCTATCCCCTCAAGCCGGGGGACACCTGCCTGGTCCACGCCGCGGCCGGCGGGGTTGGTCTGCTCCTGGTCCAGGTGGCTAAGCGGCGGGGAGCCCGGGTAATCGGCACCGTCTCGACCCGGCAGAAGGCCGAGCTGGCCCGGTCGGTGGGGGCCGATGAGGTTATCCTCTACACCGAGCAGGACTTTGAGGCCGAGGTCAAGCGGCTCACCGGTGGCCGGGGCCTGCAGGTGGTCTACGATTCGGTGGGGCAGGCCACTTTCGATAAGGGCCTTAACTGCCTGGCCCCCCGGGGCTACATGGTGCTTTACGGCCAGTCCAGCGGCCCGGTGGGCCCTATCGACCCGCAGATTCTCAACGTTAAAGGCTCCCTCTTTTTGACCCGTCCCACGTCGGCCCACTACACCCTGACCCGGGAAGAGTACCTGTGGCGGTGCAACGATATTCTGGGGTGGGTGGCGTCGGGGGAGCTTAAGGTTCACATTGGGGCCGAATTTCCGCTGGCGGAGGCGGCCGAAGCCCATCGGCGGCTGGCCGGTCGGCAGACGACGGGCAAGGTTCTGCTCATTCCGTGAGGGGGCCGGTCGTTTTAAAATTTAAGTGCGAGTGGATGGGCCCCGGTGGGCCTCCCGGTCTTCAAAACCGGTGCGGGGCGGTCGGCGCCGTCCCGGGTGGGTTCGACTCCCATACACTCGCGCCGGACTACTCCCAATCCTGGCGGACGGCCGGAACCCCGGCAACCTTTGGGCCCGGCCGGGCGTTCCCCCTCTGCTAAAAAACTGGTTGCGGGGGATTGGATTGCCGCGCCAGCGGCCGACCCAAACCAGCGATTTTGGTTCTCCCGGCCGGATAAGCCACAATTCTTCGAGGTTTTACCGGGGCCGCCTTTACGAGGGCCTGCCGCAGGAGCAGCGGGTGCAATACCGGGAAAATCCATTGCCGCCTGAGTGTGTAAACCGCATATTCTGCAAGTCGGCCGAGGATATGGCCGAACTGCCCGATTTAAGCGTGCATCTGGTGGTGACCTCCCCGCCGTACAACGTGGGCAAAACTTACGATGCGAACCTGACCCTCGACGAGTACCGGGCCTTCCTGCGTCGGGTGATGGCCGAGGTTTTGCGGGTGCTGGTTCCGGGCGGAAGGCTTTTTCTAAACATTGCCAACCTGGGCCGAAGGCCCTATCTTCCCCTGCACGCCTTTATAATTCAGGACCTGCTGGAATTGGGGTTTTTGATGCGGGGCGAAATCATCTGGGATAAGGGTGCCAGCGCAGGCCCTTCCACCGCCTGGGGCAGCTGGGCTTCCCCGGCAAACCCCACTTTAAGGGACACCCACGAATACATCCTGGTCTTTTCCAAGGAGACCTTTGCCCGGCCGGCGAAGGCGGTTTTACCGCCTGAGCGGCGCCCGACGATAACGGCCGAAGAGTTTTTGGAGTTTACCAAAAGCGTCTGGCGGTTTGGGGCCGAACCGGCCACTAAGGTGGGGCATCCGGCCCCCTTTCCGGTGGAGCTGCCCTACCGGTGCATCCAGCTTTACACCTACGCGGGGGAGGTGGTCCTTGACCCCTTCATGGGGAGCGGGACGACGGCGGTAGCAGCCCTTAAAACGGGCCGCCGCTACGTGGGCTACGAGGTCGACCCCGCCTACTGTCGGCTGGCCGAAAAGCGCATCGCGGCCGAGGGCTCCCGGGGTGGGGGGGCCGGATCCGGGAGCCCTCGGTTGACAAACCGCCCGGCATCCACCATAACGGCGTCGTCGTTGGCTAACAAACGGGGTTAGGCCATGCGCATCGCCTGCGGGTGCGGCGAGCCGGAGGCAAACCACGGCGATCCCAGGCGCATCACCTTAACCCAGTTCCGTCAGGCCGCCGAAATCGACACGGACTAGCTTTTAGAAGATCGTCGAGGGCTTCCGCCCCTTCGCCGGGGTCCGGAACGTCCCCCGAATACCGCCGGCCGTAGGCCCCGCGGCGAGCCTTTCCCGGACCTGGGTCGACACGGGATATCCTTCAAGGTAGGCCTTTGGGTCGCCCAACCCATCCCCTTTTTGTCCATTTTCCGGCCGGGCTCTTATGGGACCTTGCCGGCCAATTCCGGCCCGAGGAAGACTTCGGCCGGGCGGCCCGGCTTAGCATCGGCCTCGGCCAGGCCGGCGCCGTCCCCGCGGCCGTCACCGGCCTGGTGGGCGGCTCCAGGAGAAAGCGGTTTGCAACTTACCACCTGGCGGCCCAGCTCACCTCGGGGGGGCTTCGGTTTAAGCTTTCTGCTTCGGCTCCGGGAGCCTGGCAGGTCCCGGACGCCCCCCGGGCCGCTGGCCCTGATGGTGGGCAACTATATCGGCGGCCAGCTCGCTTACCGGCACGGCATGCGGGTAAGTATTCAGCCCTAGCCCGGGCGGACGGCCGTGCGTCCACCCCGACTAAGTCAGGCAAATGAAAAGCCCCGCCGGGTTTCTTTGGCCCCAGGGGTTATAATGCTTATAGCAAGAATGACTTCGGGCCCGGTATCGGCCGGGCAAAGGGGTGGTGTCTCCAGTATGGGTCCGGAAGAACGCGGCGACGGGTACAGAGTCTACGCCATCGAAGAGTATCGGGTCCGGTCTGAGCCCTTCTACCTGCCCATCAAAGACGAGGTCGAAATCTTCGAGGCGGCCTACGCCGAGAAGCTCCCCGTCCTGCTGAAAGGCCCCACCGGCTGCGGCAAAACCCGCTTTGTGGAGTACATGGCCTACCGGTTGGGCCGTCCCCTCACCCGTATCAGCCGCAAGGACGACCGGGCTTCGGCCAACGGCCTGCCCCTCGTCACGGTCGCCTGCCACGAAGACCTCACCGCCAGCGACCTGGTGGGTCGGTACCTGCTGGAAGGCGACACCACCCGCTGGGTGGACGGGCCCCTCACCAAGGCCGTAAAGGCCGGGGCCATCTGCTACCTGGACGAGGTCGTCGAGGCCCGCAAGGACACGACGGTCCTTATCCACCCCCTCACCGACCACCGGCGCATCCTGCCCATCGAAAAGCGGGGCGAGGTGATCGAGGCCCACGACGGCTTTCTGCTGGTCATCTCTTACAACCCCGGCTATCAGAGCGCCCTTAAGGACCTCAAACACTCGACCCGCCAGCGGTTCATCGCCATCGAGTTCGACTACCCCCCCAGGGAGCACGAGACTAAAATCATCGCCCACGAGGCCGGGGTCGACGATGAGACGGCCGGCCGTCTGGCAAAGCTGGGGGAGAAGGTTCGCAACCTGCGGGAGCACGGCCTTGAGGAGGGGGTGAGCACCCGGCTCCTCATCTATGCCGGCAAGCTTATCCGCCGGGGCATCCCGCCCCGGAAGGCCTGCGAGGTCGCCGTGGTCTGGGCCCTTACCGACGACCGGGAGGTCCAGCGCAGCATCGAGGAGGTCGTTTCCAGCATCTTCGAGTAAGTCAGTCTTCGGCCCGGACCGGGTTGCGCAGGATCCCGATCCCGGTTATCTCGACCTCGATGACATCCCCAGGCTTAATTTCGGGGGTCTCCCCCGGCGTCCCGGTAAATATCAGGTCCCCCGGCTCCAGGGTCAGGTGCCGGCTGACGGCGGCGATGAGGGTCGGGACGTCGAAGACCAGCTCGGCGGTGCTCGACTGCTGCCGGACAACCCCGTTTACCCGGGTTGTGAGGGTTAGGCCGGATGGGTCTAAGCCGGTAGCGATTACCGGCCCGATGGGGCTGAAGGTGTCGGAGCCCTTGGCCCGCCACCACTGCCGGTCGCCCCGCTGCCAGGCCCGGGCCGAGATGTCGAAGCCGCAGGTGTAGCCCAGAACGTAATTCAGGGCTTCTTCGGGCCGGACGTTCCGGGCCCGCCGGCCGATGACCGCCACCAGCTCCCCCTCGGCATCGACCCGCCCGGCATCGGCCGGGATAATCACCGGCTCCTCCGGGCCGATGACCGCGGAGGGGGGCTTTAAGAAAAGCTCCGGCTTGGTGGGAACCGGGGAGTTGATGGCGTGGCTCGGGTAATTTACGGCCGCGGCTAAAATCTTGCCCGGAATTACCGGGGCCAAAAGCCGGACCTCCGTAAGCCTGAAGGTCCGGTCCGTCAGCCGGCTGGCCGGGTCGCCTTCGAAGGGCGAGCCGGCCAGGACCCGGACCAATTCATCCTCAAGCAGGCCGTAGTAAACCTCGCCGTTGGCTTCAAACCGGACGAATTTCATGCGTTCCTGCCCTCGCCGAAGGGGTAAGTCTGCGCAAGTGTATCAGGATTCAGGGGTGGGTGCAAGCCGGGCCAGGTCTTCGGCAACCTCCAGCAGGCTCCGCACCACCAATACATTGGGCGGGTAGGGCAGGCCCCGGTTCATAAACCACCGCCGCAAGTAAACCCGCCGGAGGCCGTTCTGGGCCAGGTAGATGGCCGTGGGGCCGTCGTCGTCGCAGTGTTCCCAGGCCCCCACCAGCCGGGCCGTAAGCAGTTTAAAACGGGGGGTGCTCAGCCGGGTATTGTTAAGGCGGACCTCGACAATATACTGGCGAAGCCCGTAGCGCTCAAGCCAGCGCTCCACCCAGGGCCGGGCCAGCTCTTTGCGGCCGCTTACCAGGATAATCCGCCGGTGTCTGGCGATGGCGGCCAGACCCTCCCGGGCATCGGGCATACAGGTGCGGCCAGCATACCGGAGCCATTCCACCGTAAGCCAGACCAGCCGCCCGATTCCCCGAAGCTCCAGGGGCGGGCCGGCCTCGTCCGGCGGCCGCCGTTCCAGGCGGCGGCCGATTCCCAGGTTAAGGCCCAGGGGCGGACGGCACAACACCCCGTCCAGGTCGCAGGTAAAGACCGGCCGGTCGGCCGACATCTCCGCCTAATCTTTGCGGACGGCGATCTTGACCTCGGTGCCCGGCGGCACCGCCGCGCCGGGAGGCGGGTCGCTGCTCAGAACGCAGCCAACGCACACCCGGTTTAAAACCTCGTCGGGGATCCCCATCCCCCGCCCCTGGTAAGTCACCGTCGGGAAGTTAACCAGTCCCGCCTGCTGGATAAGCTGTTTGGCCTCGGCCTCAGGCCGGCCGATGACGTTGGGCACCGTAACGCCGCCCATGCTCACCACCAGGGTGACGGTCGCCCCGGGGGCCAGCTGGGTCCCCGGGGCCGGGTTCTGAGATACCACCTGGCCGGGCGGCACCTGAGGGCTGGGCCTGGCCTGCTGTCTTATGTCCAGGTCGAGGCTTTCCAGGACGGCCACAGCCTCCTGGACCGGCCGGCCCACCACCGACGGCATCACCAGCGGACCACCGCTTCGGGGCGGGGTTGGGGTGGGGGCAGGCGTGCCGGCCGGGGCGGCCCCGGGGGTCGGCGTCGGGGTCTGGGGGCTTACCGTCGGGCCGGGCACCGGCTTCTGGTCCTTGATAAACCAGTCGGTGATGGGCGTGCAGCCCCGGCGCTCCTCGCCCCCATCCGGCCGGTCCTGGTCCCGCCTCGGCTCGTCATCCCGGCGCCGGCCGGGGCCCGGGGTAGGGGTCGGGTCGATGGGAAGGCCGGTCTCGGCGCAGGCCGTCATTCGCACCACCCCCGGCGGGACCGGGAATTGTTTGACCGGCTTATCCCGGTGGGCGTATTCCATAAAGCGGTTCCAGATGGGGCCCGAAGCCTGAATCCCGTAAATGGCCCCCATCGGCGACCCGTCGGAGTTGCCCACCCAGACCCCCACCACTAGGTCCGGGGTGTATCCGAGCTGCCAGCCGTCCTGATTGTATTCGGTGGTGCCCGTTTTGGCCGCCGCCGGCCGGGATGCCAGCTTGAGGAAGCTGTTGGGACCCCAGACAAAGGACCGGGCATCGTTGTCCGAAAGGATGTCGGTTATTAAAAACGCCACCTCGGGCCGGAGCACCCGCTTGCCCGGACCCGGCTTAAACTCCTCTAAGACCCGGCCCCGGTAATCGGTAACTTTTAAAATCGCCACCGGCGGGTGCCGCACCCCCTGGGCGGCAAAAACCCCGAAGGCCGACGTCAGGTCCAGAAGCCGCACCTCACACCCGCCCAGGGTTATGCTTACGCCACACTGAACCGGGTCCTCCCGCAGAAACACCACCCCCATATCCTTGGCCAGCTCAATCATATTCTCAACCCCGACGAACTGGACCGTCCGGATGGCCGGGATGTTCAGGGAGCCGGCCAGGGCCTTGCGGATGGGAATGGGCCCCCGGAACTTAAAGTCGTGGTTGTTGGGCCGGTAAACCCGGTTGCCGATGCGGAGCTCAAGGGGTGAATCGTCCAGGATGGTGGCCGGGGTCCAGCCCCGCTCGAAGGCGGCGGCGTAAGTTATCGGCTTTATGGCCGAGCCGGGCTGGCGGAAGGAGAGGGCCACGTTCACCTGGCCGTCAATGCTCGGGTCGTAGAAGTCGGCGCTGCCGACCATGGTCAGGATCTCGCCGGTGTTCGGGTTTATGGCCACCAGGGCGGCATTGGTCGCCCGGTAGGGCCGGATTTTGGGCATGTGCTCCCGAATGATCTGTTCGGCCGCCTGTTGAAGGTCCAGGTCGAGGGAGGTTACCACCTGGAGCCCCAGGTTAAATACCGCCTGCTCCCCGTATTTCTGGATGAGCAGGTCCCGGACGTAGTTGACAAAGTGGGGGGCCTTGGTCTCCTGCTTCGGTTCGGCAAAGTGGAGGGGGGCGGCCTTGGCTTCTTCGGCCTGCTCCGGGGTTATAAACCCGTGTTTGGCCATCAGGTCGAGGACAACCCCCTGGCGGCGCTTGGTCAGGTCGAAGTTGGTGAACGGGTTGTAGGCGGCGGGGGCCTGGGGGATGCCGGCCAGCAGGGCCGCCTCGGCCAGGTTTAATTCCTTGGCCGGCTTGCCGAAGTAGGTCCGGGCGGCCGACTCGATGCCGTAGGCGAGGTTCCCGTAGTAAACCTCATTGAGATACATCTCCAGAATCTGGTCCTTGGAGTACTGCTGGGATATTTCGTAAGCCAGGAGAAGCTCTTTGACTTTTCGGCTGAAGGTGGGGGCGTACCGCTCCTCCGGGTCGAAGAGGGCGTTGCGGACCAGCTGCATGGTTACGGTGCTCGCCCCCGACTCGATCCGGCCGCCGGTAATGTTCTGGACGGCCGCCCGGAGGACGGCCTGCCAGTCGACCCCGGGGTTGTTGTAAAAGTTGGGGTCTTCAGTGGCCAGGGTCGCCTGAATAACCGCCGGCGAAACGTCCTTTAAGGACACCCAGATCCGGCGGCCGGCCCGGGGGTCGAAAAACTCGGCCAGGAGGTTGCCGTTGCGGTCATAAATGCGGGTGGACTGGAAGAGGGGTCGCTCGATAAGCCTTTGGGGGGTCGGAAGCTCGTCCTTTATCTGCCGGTAAAAGACGGCCGCGGCCAGGGCAACCCCGCCCGTGGCCAGCAGGCTGAGCAGGAGGGCCAGGGCTAAGGCGCTGAGGATAATCCCCAGGCGGCCGGGCCGTCGGCCCCTTCTCCCGCTTACCGACCGTAAGGCCGTCCGGCGGCCGGCCCGGCTATTTCGAGTTCCCCGGCTGCGTGCCATTCACCGAATATTTTAACCCGCCGCCGGGCCCGGGCGCCTGCCGGCGTCTACTCCGATTCGGCCCCGGTGGTTACGGGCTTGCGCCGCTGTAAGTTGTACATCCGAAGGATTTCG
>DAOUCL010000301.1:0-4644 GCA_034432015.1 Dehalococcoidia bacterium | reverse complement strand
AGCCCAACTATTACCTTCATGATTTCGTCGTGCCCCGGACCCGCCTGGTGGAGGTTCTTACCCGCATCCGGGCCGTCTGCGAAGGGTACGGGTTTGTTCCCCTCAACGTCTTCCACGCCGGCGACGGCAACCTCCACCCCCTCATCGTTTACGACTACGCCGAGCCCGGGGCCTACGAGCGGGCCCTCAAAGCCGGGGAAGAGATCATCCGGGTCTGCATCGCCGCCGGCGGAACCCTAAGCGGGGAGCACGGCATCGGCATCGAAAAGCGGGACCTTATGCCCCTGGTTTTCAGCCCCGAGGACCTGCGGGCGATGCGCCGGCTTAAAGGGGCCTTCGACCCCCAAAACCTGGCCAACCCCGACAAGCTCTTACCCCGGGAGGTTGGACCTTAAGGTGGCGGTTTCGGCTGGCCTGCGGGAGGCCCTGGCCGAACTGGTCGGGCCGGAAAACGTCCTGGCCGGCCCCGAAACCCTTCTTTACGCCGTAGACGGCATCACCCCCAGGGCGGTGGTCTCCCCCGAGACCCGGGAGCAGGTCCGGGAATTGGTGCGGTTTGCCCGAAGCCGGCGCCTAGGGATTGTGCCCTTTGGGGGCGGAACCAAGGTGGGGTTCGGCAACCCCCCAGCCGCCTACGACCTGGCGGTTGTTACCCGCCGGCTCAGCCGGGTGGTCGACTACAGCCCGGCGGACCTGACGGTGGTCGTGGAGGCCGGCCTTACCTTCGGCCGGCTTGCCGACCTGCTTCGGCGGGAGGGTCAGTTTCTGCCCTTTGACCCCGTTGGCCCCGACCGGGCCACCGTTGGGGGGATCGTGGCCGCCGGCCTGGGGGGCCTGCGCCGGGCCTTTTACGGGCCGCCCCGGGACTGGGTGCTGGGGATTCAGGCCGTCGTCGGCGAAGGCGAGCTTATCAAAGGCGGCGGCCGGACCGTAAAGAATGTCTCGGGCTACGACCTCTGCCGCCTCTTTACCGGTTCCTGGGGAAGCCTGGGGATTATCGTTGAGGTTTGCTTTAAGGTATTTCCGATGCCCCCGAAAACCGTCCTGGCCGTGCTGGGCCTGCCCCCTTCGGCCGACCTTTTCGGCCTCGGCCTCCAGCTCTGGCGGGGGGTGCCTTATCCGGCCGCCATCCTCGGCCTCGACCCGGCCTCCGCCGGCGACCTCCTCGGGGCCGACGCCGGGCCGGGCGGGGCCCTCCTGGTCCTCTTCTCGGGGGTGGCCGCCGATATCGACTTCCAGCTCGGCCGCACCCGGGCGGTGGCGGGGGACTGGGCCGCCCGATTCCGGGTGGTGGCGGATGGGGAGCTGGCCGGGCTGTGGGCCCGGCTGTGCGACCACCCCCATTGGGTGGGCCGGGACCTGCCCGTCTGGGTCCGGATTTCGGTGCCCCCGGCCGCGGCCGGGGCCCTGGCCCCCGACCTGGTCCGGGGCCGCTTTTTGGTCGACCTCCCCGGGGGAATCATAAACCTTTACCCCGACCCGGCCGAGCCGGCCTTTTTGGCCGAACTCCGGCGACGGGCCCGGGCCGCTGGCGGAAGCTTGGCCCTGGGTCGGGCCCCGGCCGACCTTAAGGACCGGATTCCGACCTGGGACCCCTTGCCCGCCCCGGAGCTCATGGCCCGGGTCAAAGGGACCCTCGACCCCGACGGCATCCTTTCGCCGGGCCGGCTGTTAAGGGTCTGAACCCGATGGACCACCAGGTTCTCCGTCCGACCCCGGCACCCCACCAGAAGACGGCCGCCGGCCCCATATTCGACGACATCCGCCGCTGCGTGGCCTGCGGCATCTGCCTGACGGCCTGTCCTACCTACCAGGTAACCCTGGAGGAGTGGCAGTCGCCCCGGGGCCGGATTGCGGCCATGCGGGCGGTGGCCGAAGGCCTGGCGCCCCTCAACCACCGGTTTGCGGCCTTCATGTACGACTGCCTGGCTTGCCGGGCCTGCGAGGCCGTCTGCCCCAGCGGGGTGCCCTTCGGCCGGATGGTGGAGGCGGCCCGGGCCGAGGCCGAAAGGGCCGTCCGTCGGCCGCCCACGGTGCGGCTGGGCCGCTGGCTGCTGCTCAACTGGGCCCTCCGGAGCCGAAGGTCCTTCGGCCGATTCGTCCGGCTCTTGGAACTCTTTAAAAAGCTCCCGGGCTGGGAGTTTCTGGCCGGGATTGTTCCCGGCCTTGGGGCCGCCACCGCCATGTTCGGGGACGGGACGGACGGGGCCGTTCTGCCCGAGCGGCTGGGCGCCCGGCCGCCGGCGGCCGGGCGGGCCGTCCTCCTCACCGGGTGCGTTATGGCCTTCTGGTTCCGTTCGGCCCACCTGGCCACCGCCCGGACGCTGGCGGCCGCCGGCTACGAGGTGGTCATTCCCGGCGACCAGTGGTGCTGTGGGGCCCTGCATTTCCACAACGGCCAGCCGGGGGCCGGCCGAAAACTGGCCGCCGACCTCATCGGGAGGGTTTTAAGCTACGGGCCCGACGTGATCGTGACCAATTCGGCCGGCTGCGGGTCGGTGCTTAAAGAATACCCCGAGCTCCTAGCCGGAACCCCCCTGGCCGAGGCCGCGGCCGATTTCGGCCGCCGGGTTCGGGACCTCCACGAGGTCCTGCTCGCCGACCCCCGCCGGCTCGGGCTGCGGCCCATCCGGCGGCGAGTGGCCGTGGAAAACCCGTGCCACCTGGTCCACGCCCAGCGGCTCGCCGGGGTAACCCGCAGGCTTCTCGGCCTGGTGCCGGAGCTGGAGGTAGTCGAGCCCCCCGACGCCAACCGGTGTTGCGGGGCCGCCGGCATTTACGGCCTGGAGCGGCCGGAGATGTCGGCCCGGCTCCTTAACGAAAAGCTCGACCGGCTGGAACCTCTGGGGCCCGACGAGGTGGTGGCCGCCAATCCGGGGTGTATTCTGCAGCTCCGGGCCGGGGTTCGGGCGCGGGGCTGGGCGATTCCCGTTCGGCACCCTATCGAGCTCATCGCCGAGGCCCTGTCCGACGGCTAGCCATGGGCCGGGTTTCCGTCCGCCAGCCCCTCCCCACCGAAGAGGACGAGCTTTATCTGCTTTTAGACCATTCGAACCCGGTCCTCGCCCGCCGGGCCCGGGCCATCATCCTGGCCGCACGGCAGGGCCTCGGCATTCGGGAGGTGGCCGAAGCCGTCGGGGTTTCCCCGGCCACCGTCCGACGGTGGATTCGGGCCTTCAACGCCGAGGGGGTCGGGGGCCTGCTGCCCCGCCGGCGCCCCGGCCGGTTCGGTGTATAAAATAGCGTGTACTGGTCCTGGGAAAGCATCCCGGTGGAGTATAAGACCCTCGGGCTCGGGCTCATCTCCCTCGGCCTGGTCAGCTGGGGGGTCATAACCCTGGTCCGGGGCCAGGGCGGCGGCTGGGCAACCCTCGGGGGCCTCGTCCTGCTGGTGGCGGCCATGGTCATCCCCTTCTGGGGCCTCCTATCCGGCAACTTCCGGCCGGTGGTAACCCTTTTCTTCGTTCTCCGGGTCGTGGCCACCGCCTACGAAAACGCCGCCCGCCTTCTGCGCGGCCTCCCCTTCTGAGGCGGCCTACCGGCCGCGGGGCAGGTCCGGCGGGGTGGCCAGGGGTGTCGGGGCCGGCTCGAGGGGGAGCGTCGGCCGGCAGGGCCGGGTCGGGCCCCGCTCCGGGGCGCCCGGGCCTTCGGCCGGGGCCCAGCCCACCCGCAGGGCGGGCTCGGGGGCCGGAATCCGGCAGCGCACCACCCCCGCCGGAACCCGGGTCAGCTGGGGGCCGATTTCCACGTCGTAGGCCCGGGCCGGACCCGGCAGGTAGAGGACAACCTCGGCCGAGGTCACCGGCTGGTCGGGCCCCGGGCCCGTAAGGACGATTTCGTCGGGCGCCCGCCACTCCCAGGGAACGTCCGCCCAGAGGGGTCCGGCATCCGGCCGCACGACCAGCATCCGGAACCGGTTGGCCTCCACGGCTACCGGGAGGCTCTCCCCGGCCACCCCACCCCGTCCGGTGGCGGGCTCGTAATAAGCCCGGCCCCCGCCGGGCAGGGGAACCTCCCGAACTTCCCACCCACCCTCCGGCCGGGAGCCCAGCACCCCGAGGAAGCTAATTTCCCCCCGGTGGTTCCAGACCCACTCAACCCGGTCGCCCAGGGGCCAGGGTCCCCCCTCCACCTGACCCCGCCCCGGCCGGACGTGTAAAAGCCGGGACCGGAGCTGGCTCAGCCGCCGGGAAGACCAGCCGTCGAGCAGGTTCAGGTCGAAGCTTAAGGAGACCTGGGCGTCGGTTAAGATGGCCGCCTCAAGCCAGCGGACGGCCAGCTCGAACTGCCCGTCGTCCACCCCGGCATCCCCGGGCAGGACCCGAACCGAGCCCATATTTGGCTGTTCGCCCAGAAGGAGCCGCTGGACCAGGGCGTAGTCGAAATGCTCCCAAAGACCTCCCCAGGGATAGGGGTGGTTCCAGGCCGGGTACGAGTCGCCGAAAAGGTTTGAAATCGGCCGCCGGTCCACCGGGTTGGGCAGAGCCCCCGGCAGGGCCCAGCCGTGGACCATCCGGCCGCGGTCGGGGCCCAGCATCCGGTCGGCCGACTCCATAATGGTCTGGCGGGGAACCACCGGCCGGGGGACCGGTCCCAACAGACCGCCTGCCCAGGCCAGAACCACCTCCCGGTCCCCGTCCATAA
>DAOUCL010000300.1:0-7631 GCA_034432015.1 Dehalococcoidia bacterium | reverse complement strand
GAACCCCCGGGGCCGGTTCTGGCCCTCCCTGAGGTGACGTCGGACCTTCAGGCGGCCCGGAAGGTGGTGCTCTTTGTAATCGACGCCCTGGGTTACGAGTTTTTTAACGCTTTCCTTGAGGCCATCCCAGATTCGGCCTGGCACCAACTTACGGCCGGGGTCTACCCCATCACCTCGGTTTTCCCGTCGACGACGGTGGCGGCCTTAACGAGCCTTTGGACGGCCCGCAGTCCCCTGGAGCACGGCCTCATCGCCTACGAGCTGCTTTTGAAAGACCTGGGCCTTTCGGCCAAGATGATCGAGCTTACCCCCAGCGTGAGCCGGGAGCCGGACTGGCTTATAAAGGCGGGCCTTATTAAGCCCGAGGAGTTTATGCCCCTACCCCTCTTGAGCGAGCTGCTCGGCGGGGCCGGGGTTGAAGTTTACGGCCTGATGTATAAGCCTTACTGGCGCAGCGGCCTCACCCAGCTGCACCTGCGGGGGGTAAAACCGCTGGGTTACTTCACCCTGACCGACCTGATGGTCACCCTCCGGGATTTTCTCAACGCCCAGACGGACGGCCCCTTTTATCTGTGGGTCTACTGGCCCGGCCTCGACACCCTCGGCCACATGTACGGAGTTGACCTTATTCGCCTGCGGGCCGAATTCGAGGAGGTCGGCCGCCTTCTCCGGGACCTGGTCTTGGCGGGGCTTTCGGCCCCGGCCCGGGATGGGCTGATGATTCTGGTCACCGGTGACCACGGGATGGTGACCACCCCCGAGGAGGCGACCATTATGGTCCGGTCGGAACCGGAGCTGATGCGGCCCCTGGCATTCCTGCCCACCGGGGAGGGCCGGGCGGCCTTTCTCTACGTCCGGCCGGGGGCCGAAGCCGAGGTTCGCCGCTACTTCGCCGAAAGGCATCCCGGCCGGTTTGTCGTCTGGTCGGGGCGGGAAGCCGTCCGGGGGGGCCTCTTCGGCCGGGGCGAACCCCCCGACTACACCTGGGACCGGGTCGGGGACCTTATCGTGGTGGCCCGGGGCCATAATGCCCTCTACTGGGGGATTACCCCGAACCAGCTGCGGGGCCGGCACGGGGGCGTCGAATCCGCCGAGATGGTGGTGCCCCTTATTCGGCTTAAATTTTAAACCTGCGGCCGCCGGAACCGGGGGATTACCTCGGCCGCAATGGCTCTTATCTGCTCGAAATACCGCTCGGGCCGGCCGGTGGGCACCAGAACGAAATACTCGACGCCGGCGGCGGCGTATTCTTCCAGCCGCCGCCGGCAATCGTCGGGGTTTCCCAACACCACGTAACGGTCGACGACCCGGTCGAAGGGCTGATTGTACTGCCGGGAGAGCCGGTCGACGGCTTCGGCCCTCGCCCCCTCGTAGGAGTCGGCCAGGCAGATGAACTGATAAAGGGCCTTGACAACCCCGTCCGGACTTCGGCCCCGGCGGTCCAGCTCCCGGTAAAGCAGTTCGAGGCTGCTCCGGTAGCGCTCCGGGCTGAAAAGATACGGCAGATAGCCATCGCCCAGGCGGGCGGCCCGCCGGATGGCCGCCTGGGACCGCCCTGCCACCCAGGTGGGCGGCCCCCCGGGCCGGGCCGGCCTTGGCCAGAGGGTTACGTTTTCCACCGCGAAGAAGCGGCCCCGGAAGGTGACGGTTTCTTCCGACCAGAGGCGGCGCATGAGCCGAAGGGACTCGTTGGTGCGGGGACCCCTTTCGGCCACGGGCACCCCGACGGCCTCAAACTCTTTCGGGTATTCGCCCCCAACCCCAACCCCCAGGATGAGGCGGCCGCCCGAAAGCAGGTCGAGGGTGGCCGCGGCTTTGGCCAGGATAAGGGGGTGGCGCAAAGGCGCCAGGACGACGGCGCTTCCGACGGCGATGGTCCGGGTCTTCTGGGCAAAGAAGCTTAAGGTAACCAGGGCCTCGTAGGTGGGGCCGTGGAAGAAAAGGTGCTCGCCGGCCCAGATGGAGTCGTAGCCTAAATCCTCAACGGTGCCGGCCTGCCGCCAGGAGATTGGCGGAAAGACCAGCCCGAAGCGCAGGTGAGCCTCAGCGCCCAACCTGGTTGTGACCGGCCGCCTCCGGCGGGGTGGAGTCTTCTTCGCTGGCCTTCCGGAACTCGCGGATCATTTTGCCGATACCCGAACCGAGCTCAGGCAGCCGGCTGGCCCCGAAAATCAGCAGAACGATCACCAGGATAATTATGAGCTCGGGCAGCCCAAAGTTAAACGGCAGCATTTTTCAATCCTCCCATCAATGTTATACCAACGCGGGAGCGGGGGGTTGGGGCTGGCCGGGCCCCTTCACAGGCCGTGAATGGGGAAGATGAGCTGTTTTACCAGCTCGACGCTGGCCCGGGCAAAAGCCCGGATGTCGGCCCCCAGTTTCTCGGGCAGGGGGTTGGGAAGGGGGTCCCGAAGCCGCCGGCCCACCAGCCCGTGGAACTGGGCCGGAACGTCGTCGGGCAGTTCGATGCCGGCGAACTCGGCGTAGGCCAGGGTCCAGGCCCGGGGAACGACGCTCAGGTTATAGCCCCCGCCCCCCAGGGCCACCAGCCGGGGGCTGAGACGGATAATGCGCCGGACGGCCTCAATAAACCCGTAGGTAGTTAGGGCCAGGTGGGTGAGGGGGTCGTCCCGGTGGGTGTCGACCCCGAGCTGGGCCACCACAACGTCGGGCCTGAAGGCTTCGATGAGGGGCGGCACGACCTGGTCGAAGGCCCAGAGCCAGACCTCGTCGTCGGTGTAGGGGGCCAGGGGGATGTTGACCGAGTAGCCCCGGCCCTTGCCCATCCCCACCTCCTGAACGTCGCCGGTGCCCGGAAACAAAAAGCGGCCGGCCTCGTGGATAGATATGGTCAGCACCTGGTCGGTGCCGTAGAAGATATACTGGACGCCGTCCCCGTGGTGGGCGTCGATGTCGATATAGGCGACCCGGTAGCCCCGGTTAACCAGGTGGGCGATGACGACGGCCGGGTCGTTGAAGATACAAAAGCCCGAGGCCCGGTCGGGCATGGCGTGGTGGAGGCCGCCGGCAATGTTAAAGGCAATGGGAAAGGTGCCCTCCACCACCAGCTCCATGGCCTTAAGGCTGGCCCCGACGACCAGCTTCGAGGCCTCATACATCCCGGGGAAGACCGGGTTGTCGCCCCAGTCGGAGAAGTTGTAGCGGGCAGGGTTGTAGCGACGCTCTCCCCGGCTCAGGCTTTTTACAGCCTCGATGTACTCGGGGTCGTGGACGAGGCGCAAATCGTCGTCGGTGGCTTCCCCGGGGGGCACCAGCTCAGTATTATCGAGGTTGAAGACGCCGTAAGCTTCCAGGAGCTCGTAGGTGTATTTATACCTGATGGGCTTTAACGGGTGGTCCGGACGGTAGACGTGGCGGGAGAGGGCGTCGTCGTAAACGAAGGCCGCCCGCCTCATTCCGACCCGGCCATGACCGTCTGGAGTTCGGCCCGCATCCGCTCCCAGTGGGTTCCCGGCCAGTAAACCCGGCCGCAGCTGGGACAGCGCCGGAAGGCCTCCTGGGTGGCATAAACGTAAGGGGGCACCTGGTGGGCCACCTCGGGCTTAGCCGCGGGGTTCAGGGGCGAGTTGCATTCCAGGCAGCGGGAGAACCACCGGTCGGGGGCCGCAAGCTTGAGGGCCTTGAGGACCTCCCGGAGCTGGCCGAGCCAGTCGTTGCTCCGGACAAACACGACCCTGAGCCGCCCGTCCATCACCTCCCGCCGGCGCAGAAAGGCGGTGTCCTTGGTGACGATAATGCGGCCCTCCCGCCGGGCGATGGCCAGCAGGTCCTCACCGGCGATGGGGTTAATAAACAAGGTGTCGAACCCGAGGACCCGGAGCCACTTGGCGAGGCGGCCGACGTTATTATCAACAATAAACCTTGGGGCCGGATCCATCGGGGGGGTCAGCGGCCGGTGATCCGGCGCCACCAGCGCCGGATCTTCAGCCAGAGGTTGTCGCCGTACGGCGAGTAGTCTTCGATATAGCGGCCGCGCCACTGGGGCCGGTAAGAGGTCCGCCCGGCCCGGAGGACCGACCAGGTAAAGCCGATTAAAAATAAGAGCAAGCCGAGCATCCCCACGTAGTAGCCGGCCCGGGGTAGCAAGAGCCGCAGGAACCAGGCGCTGAACACCAGGATGACACTCACCAGGATGAGCTGACCTGGGTCGGTAAGAAACCCGGGAACCGGAATCGTAACCTGGAAAGTGTTGACGAACCTCCGGAAGCGGCCTTTAAGCCGGGCCCACAGGCTCCGCCTGGGGCCCCGACGCTCCATCCGCTCGAAGATTTCCCGTAACTGCTCTTCGATCGGGTCGGGCATCCTGTAACTAACCCCAATCCTATTGTATTCCACATAAAGGCCTTATTCAACTCCGCGGGCATCACGTTGCAGGGCCCGGCCTTGGCCCGGAGCATCCCGGTAGCAGGCTGGGAATTAACCGGCAAGGCCCTGGACCCCGTGGCGGCGGGCGCAGGGGCTTTGCTAAAATAGAAATACGGCGGGGAGTAGCGCAGCCTGGTTAGCGCGCGGCAATCGGGGTGCCGAGGTCCCGGGTTCAAATCCCGGCTCCCCGACCAGAATTACCGGCCCCAGGAGATACCTGGGGCCGGTAATCTTATCCGACGCGTTGCCCGGTCATTTTCCGGGGTGGGCGGGCCTGGGGGGCTTGGCCTGATTCCCCAGCTTGAGCCGGAACTTAAGGGGCGGCCCCACAAGCCGCTCCTCGCCGTCGGCCCGCAGAAAGACGTTGAAATTAAAGGCCCGCCCCCGCAGCCCTCCGGGAACCGTGACCGTCACCGTTACCGGGTAAGTCGTCCCAGGCTGGAGGACACCGGGGAGGCCGAAGACGGTCACTTTACCCCCAAATTTTTTCGGCCTGATAACGGCTTCGGGGCTTGTAACGGGCTGGCTTACGGTGAGGTTCACCATCCGGGTTATGGTTTCGCCCAGGTGAACCGTGCCCGTTATCCGCCCGGGACGCCAATGGAGCACCGGGGGCTTTTCGGGGCCTTCCGCCCCGGCGGGAGAAGCGCCGACCCACAGCAGGGCCGCCGAGCCCAGAAGGAGCAGGCCGCCGGTAAACAGCAGGGCGATGAGTCCCCGTCCCATAGGTCACCTCCGCCGGTAAAACGGCGGCGTGGCCCCGCAGGTTACGGCTGGCGGGGATTTTCCGGGTTGCTAGCTTACCTTGGGTCCGGCGGCCCGGACCTGGGGGGAGACGTGGGCCTCGTACTGCTTAAAGTTTTTAACGAATTCGGCGGCCAGACGCCGAACCTGATTTTCGTAAGCCCCAAGGTCTGACCAGAGCTGCCAGGGCTTCAGCACCTCGTCGGGCACCCCCGGTACGTGGGCCGGAATCTGCAGCCCAAAATAGGGCTCCACCTCGTAGGCCACATCGTCCAGCTTTCGGTTAACGATGGCCCGGACCATCGCCCGGCTGTACTGGATCTTAATCCGCTGCCCAATCCCATGTGGGCCCCCAATCCAGCCGGTGTTAACCAGCCAGACCTTGGCCCCGTAGCGGCGCACCCGTTCATCTAAAAGCCGCCCGTATTCGACCGGATGGAGCACCAGGAAGGGCGCCCCAAAGCAGCTGCTGAAGGTGGCCTCGGGCGCGGTTACGCCCCGCTCCGTCCCGGCCAGCTTCGACGTATACCCCGAAAGAAAGTGATAGACCGCCTGCTCCTCGGTAAGCCTGGCGATGGGCGGCAGAACCCCAAAGGCGTCGGCCGTAAGGAAGAGGACGTCCTTTGGGTGTCCGGCCGTCCCCGTGGGGCTTACGTTTCGCAGAAACTCGATGGGGTAGGCCGCCCGGGTGTTTTCCGTCAGAGAATCGTCTTCGAACTTGGGCCGGCGGGTTTCGGGGTCGACGACCACGTTTTCCAGCAGGGTTCCGAACCGGTGAACGGCCTCATAGATCTCCGGCTCGGCCTCCGGCGAAAGGTTTATCGTCTTTGCGTAACAGCCGCCCTCGAAATTAAAAATGCCGTCGTCTCCCCAGCCGTGCTCGTCGTCCCCCACCAGGGTCCGCTCGGGGTCCGTCGAAAGGCTGGTTTTGCCCGTCCCCGAAAGGCCGAAAAAGAGGGCCGAGGAGTTGTCGGGCCCGGCGTTGGCCCCGCAGTGCATGGGAAAGACCCCCTGCGTAGGCAGAATGTAGTTTAAGGCCGTAAAGACGCTCTTTTTTATCTCCCCGGCGTAGGCCGTCCCCCCGATCAAGATCTCTTTGCGGGCTAAATTAAGCAGAATAAATACCTCGCTGCGGGTGTTGTCGATTTCGGGAATGGCCTTAAATTCGGGGGCGGAAATGACTACAAATTCCGGCCGGTGGCCGGCCAGCTGCTCCGGGGTCGGCCGGATGAAAAGGTCCCGGGCAAAGAGGCTCTGCCAGGCGGTGGTGGTGATGACCCGGACGGGGAGGCGGTAACGGGGGTCGGCGCAGGCAAAAAGGTCCTGGACGAAGAGCTCCCGGTCCTGCAAAAAGGCCATCAGCCGCCGGCGCACCCGCTCGTAGGCTTCGGGTTCGAAGGGCTGGTTGACCGGGCCCCACCAGATTCTCCCCTCGGTCGAAGGCTCCCGGACGACGAATTTGTCCCGGGGCGAGCGGCCGGTATACTTGCCGGTGTAGACGGCCAGGCCGCCGCCCTCGGCCAAGATACCCTCCCCCCGCAGGACGGCCAGCTCCACAAGCCTCGGGGCTGTCAGGTTCCAGTAGACCCGCCGGGGGTTAACGACGCCGTGGGCCTCAAGGCCAGTGGCGGTCGGGGAAGTAATGTCCACCATTTTTTCACCTCAGCGTGGTATCCTCATCACCCGCCAGCAGCGACAGCAGAACGTCTCTTTGTGTATAATCCCAGCCGGAGGCTTTAGTCAAGTCATAAGCCGGCCAGCCTATAGCTTGGATGGTTTCAGAAGGGATGCCCGAGGCCGCCGACCCGGTTGAGCTTCTGGCCGGCTGGGTCCGTTCGGCCCGTTCGGCGGTGGTTTTTACCGGGGCCGGGGTAAGCACCGAATCGGGGATTCCCGATTTCCGGGGCCCAAACGGCCTGTGGATGCGGGTAAATCCGGCCAACTTCACCATCCGCCGCTACCTGGAAGACCCCCAGGTCCGGCGGGAGTCCTGGGAGCGGTTCAGGACCGGCAGGGTTTACGGCCAGGCCGAGCCCAATCCGGCTCACTACGCCATCGCCGACCTGGTGCGGGCCGGTCGGGTTACGTGGGTTATTACCCAGAACATTGATGGCCTTCACCAGCGGGCGGGAACCCCGTCCGAGCGGGTCATTGAGCTCCACGGCAACCTCAGGTTCGCCAAGTGTTTGGGCTGCCGCCGGCGCTTCGAGAAGGCCGAGGCCCTGGCCCTGCCCCCGGACCCGTCTGACGGGGTGCCCCGCTGTCCCGACTGCGGCGGCCTCCTTAAATCGGGCACCGTTTCTTTTGGCGAACCCTTGCCGGCCGAGGAGCTGGCCCGGGCGCAGGCGGCGGCCGAGAACTCGGATTTGTTCATCGTGGTCGGGTCTTCCCTGGTGGTTTACCCGGCGGCCTATCTACCCCTGCGCGCCCTGGATGCCGGGGCCAGGCTGGCCATTATCAACCTGGGGGAGACGCCGATGGACCACCTGGCCCACCTGCGC
>DAOUCL010000299.1:0-2324 GCA_034432015.1 Dehalococcoidia bacterium | reverse complement strand
AGGGGCCGTCTGCGCCCCCGTCCTGTAGGGGGATAAGTTTATGCCCGGGGGTTGGGGGCGGGCGGTCCTTCTGCTGGGGGCGCTACTGGTTTCCGGCGCCGTACCCCCGACCCTGGTCCCGCCGGAGCAGGGGCCTGGGGCCGGGCCGGAGGCCGTCCTGGCGTCGGCCCCGGCGGCCCCACCCCAACCCGCCCCCAACCCACGCCGGGAGGGCCGCCTGGCGGGGCGGCGCATCTGCCTCGACCCCGGCCACGACGCCGTCTACAACCCGGGGGCCTCGGCCCGGGATGAGTTCGGCCGGGTCATCTTCGACGAGCACGACCTCACCTTCGGGGTGGCCGTTCGCCTCCGGGCCTTGCTCGAGGCCGAGGGGGCCGAAGTCTGCCTCACCCGGAACGAGCAGGGCTTTCTCCAAAGGGAGCCCTCCGATATCAACGGCAACGGGACGGTGACCCGGCCGGAGGATGTCGTCGAGCGGGCCCAGCCCCGCATCGACTTTATAAACGCCTTCGGGGCCGAGCTGATGGTGTCTATCCACTTCAACGGCTCGACGAACCCGGCCCTGAAGGGCACCGAGGTCTACTTTTCGGACGTTCCGGAGCAGGGGCCCGAAAACCGCCGCCTGGCCCAGGCCCTTTTAGACGGCCTGCTGGACGCCCTCACCCGGGCGGGTTACCCGCCCGTAAACCGGGGCTTAAAAAGTGACCGGTACAAGACCGAGTATTTAAATTACGCCCGGTACTATGGGTTTGACCGGAGCTGTACCGAATGCACCCGCCTGCTTACGCTGGGCAACAACCCGATGCTGGCCGAGCGGGGCCGCTGGCGGGCGGGGGCCCTGGTGGAGGTGCTCTTTCTGAGCAACCGGGACGACGTCGGGTTCCTGCGCCGGCCGGACGCCCTCGACGTTATTGCCGACGGCCTCTTCGGGGGGATCCTCGACTACTACGGGGCGGCGGCCCCAGCCCCCGAGCCCACCCCCCAGCCCCAGGAGTACACCGGGCCGGTGGAAATCGGCCGGGGGCACCCCGCCCAGCCGGAAATCGCCCTAACCTTTGACTGCGGGGCCGGGGCCGGCCCCACCCCCAGGATTCTCGGGGCCCTCCGGGCGGCGGGGGTCCGGGCGACCTTTTTCGTGACGGGCCAATGGGCAACCCAGAACCCCGAACTGCTCCGGCAGATCGCCGCCGAGTACGACATCGCCAACCACAGCTGGTCCCACCGGGACTTCACGAAGCTTTCCGAGGCCGAAATTATCCGGGAGCTGGAGGCCACCGAAGAGGTCATCGTCAGCCTGACCGGGCGCACAACGAAGCCCTTCTGGCGGGCGCCCTTCGGGGCCCGCAACGACCGGGTGCTGGCCGCGGCCGCCCGGGCCGGCTGGCCGGTCCACGTCTTCTGGACCGTCGAGCGGGCCCCGGCCGGCTGGGTGAGCGGCGATTCGGGCGACTGGCGTCCCATCACAACGGCCCAGGTCGTGGCGAACGTTCTCCGGGCGGCGGGGTGGGCGGGGGCGTAATTACCGTCAGCCACTGCGGAAGCGACCTTACCGCCGCGGCCCTGCCGGAGATTCTGACCGGGCTGGGGCGGCTGGGCCTTCGGCCGGTTACGGTAAGCGAACTTGTAAGGGGGTAAGCTATGCCGAAGCGGGTCCTCTTCGTCTGCGTCCACAACGCCGGCCGGAGCCAGCTGGCCGCGGCCCCCTTCAATACCCCGGCCCGGGAGCAGGGCCTTGACTGGACGGCCGACTCAGCCGGGACCGGGCCGGCCGAAGGGGTTCACCCGGAAGTCGTGGCCGTTATGGCCGAGCTGGGCAGCGACCTTTCCGGCGTCCGGCCCGCTCACCAACGCAGACGTTGAGGCCGCCGACCGGGTTACCACCATGGGCTGCGAGGTGGACGCCGGCGTCTGTCCGGCCGTCTTTAGCAAAGACGTCGAGGACTGGGGCCTGCCCGACCCGAAGGGCCGGCCCGTGGACGGGGTCCGGCGCCGGGTCAAGGCCCTTCCCGAGGGGCTCGCCCGTCAGCCTGTTTAGAGGTCGATTTCCCGACCCAGGCCCCGGGCGCGGGCCAGCCCGTAGACCCAGGCGGCAACCGCCACATCCCACAGGCCAAGCCCCCCGGCCCGGAAGACGGTGATTTCGGCGTCGGACCGACGGCCGGGCCGGAGGCCGGCCACAACCCACCCGAGCTCGGCGACCGCCTCCCAGGCAACGCCCCCTGCTTCCGTTGCGGCCAGCAGGTCGCCGGAGTCAAGCCGGCACTGCTCCACCGAATCGACAAAGATGCGGTCGGCCCGGCCCCAGGCTTCGACGTCCAGCTCCC
>DAOUCL010000298.1:0-2912 GCA_034432015.1 Dehalococcoidia bacterium | reverse complement strand
ATTGCGGCCGACGTCGGGGTGGTGGGCGAAAAGGTTGCCGGCCTATACGCCCCGGGGACGGCTCCCGAGGCGGCACAGGTGTTCGACGCCGCCGGCAAGTATGTCCTGCCGGGTGTCATTGATGTGCACTTCCACTGCAGGTATCTTTCCACGGTACATGTAACCTTTATGGACGACCTTGCGCAGGCCACCGCTTCGGCCGCCCACGGCGGCGTCACCACCATCATCGTCTTCGTCTGGGGGAATCCCGGCGAGGCCCCCGGCACCTACCTATCGGCGTTCCTGAAGGAGGCGTCGGAGCTGTGTTACACCGATTACGCCGCCCACTGCGGCGTCAGGCCGGAAATGGAGAATATTAAAAGGCTTCCGGAAGCCTTTGAGCTGGGGGTAACCTCCTTCAAGTTTCACTATGATTACCGGAAGACCGGGGGCGGCCGGATGACGGACGACGACCACCGGCTGGCGGCCATGGAGGTCATTGCCGCCAGGGGCGGCCTGGCCATGTTCCACTGCGAGAACGGCTACATGATCGACTACCTGGAGGATAAATTTATTGCCGAAGGTAAGGTCACCCCGGAATATTTTTACCCTTCCCGGCCGAATCTGGCTGAGGCCCATTCGGTGTACACCACCATCGTCCTTTCGGAGCTAACCGGCTGCCCGGTCTACATCGTTCACCTGAGCGCCCGGGAAGCCCTGGAGCTGATCGTTGAGGCCCAGGCCAAAGGTAAGCCGGTGTATGCCGAGACGTGTCCGCAGTACCTGCTGCTTACCCACGAAAAGGTGCTGGAAGACTGGGGTTTGAGTAAGGTCGGGCCGCCGCTGCGGACCGCGGCCGACAATGAGGCGATGTGGTGGGGCTTAAGGTCAGGCTTCATCGAGATCGTAGGTTCCGACCACGCGGCCATGACGGTGGCGGCCAAGCGCGCTGCCGGGCAGGATATCTTTAAGATTCCTTTCGGGATGCCCGGTACGGAAACGATGTTGCCCCTGCTTTACAGCAAGGGTGTGGTAAGGGGGCGGATCACGCTACCCCGGCTGGTGGAAATTATGTGTGAGAACCCCGCCAGGCGGTTTGGCCTCTGGCCGCGTAAGGGCACCCTTTCGGTGGGCTCCGATGCCGATATCGTCATCCTGGACCCGGAGGTCGAGTGGACAATAACGGCCGCCGAGCTCCACGCCGTCTCGGATTACACCTCCTTTGAGGGGTGGAAGGTTCGGGGCAAGCCGGTCGCCTCGTTTTTGCGGGGAAAGCCGCTGCTCAAAAACGGGCGGTTGCAGGTCAAGCCCGGCTACGGAATATACCTGCCGCGCAAGGCGTAAAATCGGCTGGTGAAAGGAGGGTGTGTATCATGAGCCGGGTGTACGGCCAGTTGGTGAGCCGGCGGGAATTCATCAAGGCGGGTCTTAGCCTTCTGGCGGTTTCGGCGGCCGCCTGCGCCCCGGCCGGGGCGCCGGGGGCGCCGACCGGGCCCAGAGTGACCGAAATCAAAATCGGCTCCATCCACCCGCTGACCGGGGCGGGGGCGTTTGAAGGCAACCTGGTGGCCCGGGGCGTTCGGCTCAGGATCGAGGAGGCGAATGCGGCCGGGGGCATCAAATCCCTGGGCGGTGCCAAAATCAACCTTATCGAGGCCGACACCCAGGGCAAGCCGGAGGTCGGCCAGTCGGAGACGGAGCGCCTGATCCGCGAAGGCTGCGTGGCCCTCATGGGGGCCTTCCACAGCGCGGTGACCATTGTCACAACCCAGGTAGCCGAGCGGGAGGGCGTTCCCTTTGTTATTTCGGTGGCCGTCTCCGACCGGATCCTTCAGCGGGGTTTTAAATATTCGTTCCGCCAGCAGCCCAACGCGACGATGATGGGCCGGCTCACCGTCCGGGCGCTCAAGGAGCTGGTGGACGCGGCCGGCGGGCAGTACCGGCGGGTAGCCTTCATCCATGAGGACACCGAAATGGGTCAGACCATCTCGGCCGCCGCCTTCTCAGCGCTACGCGATGCCGGCTTCGAGCTGGTCGAGGACATCACCTACAATGCGGCCAGGGTCACCGACGTGACCGCCGAGGCGTCCCGGGTCCGGGCGGCGAATCCCGATATCATCCTGATGAACGGCTACTACCCCGACACCCTCCTCTGGATCCGGACGTTCCGGGACCTCAGGCTAAGCCCCAAGGCCATCGTCGGCGTGGCCAACTCGCTGCTTTCCAACCCTAACTTCGTAAAAGAAGAGCCGAAGCTGGCCGAGTACATGATCGACGGCAACTACTGGTGGAATCCGAACAGCGACCGGGCCCGCCGGGTTAAAGAGGCATACGAGAAGCGATACAATGAGCCCTTCACCAACCACTCGGCCCAGGGCTATCAGTCGGCCGATGTGCTTATTGATGCCCTGGAGCGAGCGGGCAGCAGCGACCGCGACCGGATCCGGGAAGCCCTGGCGAAAACGAAGCTTACCGACATTATCGTCCCGGGCGACACCATCGAGTTCGATGAAACCGGGCAGAACAAGAACGCTCAGCCCCTTCTCCTCCAGATTCTGCAGGGGGTGGTGACCCCGGTAGCCCCCCAAAAATATGCGGCCGCCCGGGCGGTCTTTCCCATCCCGCCCCTTGATGAGCGGCTGAGGTAGGGCCATGGACTGGCAGACCCTCGCCCAGGCGGTAGCCGGGGGCCTGCTCCTTGGGGGTGTTTACGCCCTAGTCGCCCTGGGACTTAACCTGATTTTCGGCGTGATGAAAGTAATCAATTTTGCCCACGGCACCTTCATGATGCTCGGTATGTACGCAAGCTACTGGCTCTTTGCCCTTTACGGCGTCGACCCTTACCCGAGCATTCTCATCGTGGGCCCGGCCTTCTTGCTGGTCGGTATGGCCGTGGAGCGGCTGGTCGTCTCCCGGATCCTGGATGCCCCGGA
>DAOUCL010000297.1:0-2936 GCA_034432015.1 Dehalococcoidia bacterium | reverse complement strand
GGAGGCCACCGGCAGTGCCGCGGGCATCGCCAGCCTTACCGGTGCCCTGCTGGCCGCCCGCTGGGCCTTCGACCTGGGCTTCAGCCCCACCGCCGGCTACCTATCGGACCAGCTCGGCCGGCTCCGGGTCGCCCTGGCCGCCCTCACCGCCTTCGGGGTCGCCCTCGGAGCCCTGGGTTTTATCCGGTTTCTGCCCCTGGTTCTGGCCGCCGCGGTCCTGGCTTACCTGGCCGACGTGGCCCTGGCCGTCGTCCTCGACGCCCTGGCCGGCGACCTGGCCCCGACGGGGGCCCGGGCCTGGGCCATGAGCGTCTTTGCCACCTTTAAAGACCTCGGATCGGCCAGCGGCCCGCTCCTCGGCTACGCCCTCATCGGCTGGCTCGGCCTAGCCGGGGGGTATATCCTTGGGATCGGGCTCGCCGGGGCCGCGGCCCTGGGCCTCGCCCTGAAGGGGGCCGCCCTGGCCGCCGAATCCTTACCGGGGAGGCTTCGGGATGGTCGAGCTTGACGGCCGGTCCGGGCCGGAGCCGGCCGGCTTTGCCCCCGACCCCTTCGAGCAGTTCAGCCGCTGGTTCGAGGAGGCGAGGGCGGCCGGAATTGAGCTTTACGACGCGATGGCCCTGGCTACGGCCGGCCGGGACGGGCGCCCGTCGGTTCGAATGGTGATGCTAAGGGGCTTCGACCGGCGGGGCTTCGTGTTCTTTACCAACTACGAGAGCCCCAAGGCCCGGGACCTGGCCGAGAACCCGTACGCGGCCCTCCTCTTCCACTGGGCCCGGCTCGGCCGCCAGGTCCGGATCTCCGGCCGGGTTACCCGGACCTCCCGGGAGGAGTCCGAGGCCTACTTCCGGACCCGCCCCTTTGAGAGCCAGATTGCGGCCCTGATTTCGCCCCAGAGCCGGGTCATCCCCAGCCGCCGGGTTCTGGAGGCCGCCTTTGAGGCGAAGCGGGCGGAGTTTGCGGGCCGGGAGGTCCCCCTGCCGCCTTTCTGGGGCGGCTTTCGGGTCGCGCCCGACGGCTTTGAGTTCTGGGAGGCGAGACCCAATCGCCTCCACAACCGGGTAAGATATACCCGGGAGGACGAGAACTGGCGCATTGAGCTGCTTGCGCCGTAGCCCGAGATGGTTGCCGGAAGGCTGCCCAGATTAGCCGCGGCCGGCCTCGGCCTAGGGTTGGGGGCGGCGGCCGGGGCGGTGGCCAACGCCCAGGTCCGCCTTGCCCGCTGGGAAACCCTCGACCACCGGGAACTGCGGGCCCCCGACGGCCGCTACTTAACCCTGCCCGACGGGGCCGAAGTCCATTACGTCGACCGGGGCGCCGGCTTCCCCGCGGTCCTCATCCACGGCTTCGGCTCCTCTTACTTCACCTGGCGGCTTAACCAGCCGGCCCTGGCCGAACGCTTCCGGGCGGTCGCCCTCGACCTGCCCGGCTTCGGGGCCTCGGCCCGGACCCGGCTGGCCCGCTTCGCCGTCCGAACCCAGGCCGGGGCCGTCCGGGACTTCATCCGGGAGCTGGGCATCGACCGGGCCCACATCATTGGCCACTCCCTCGGGGGGACCATCGCCCTGCGCCTGGCCCTGGACCACCCGGAGGTCGTCGGCCGGCTAGTGGTCGTCGGCAGCCCCCTCGACCCCCCGGGGTTGCCCTTCAGCCTCATCCGGCGGGTGGCGGCCTTCGCCCCCTTCGGGCCGGCCCTTTTTAAGGCCCTCTTCTACTACGGGCTCATCGCCGGCCGCCGGTTCCGGTCGGGGGTGGCGGGGACCTACGCCCCGGACCCGGTCCCCGAGGGGGTGATGGAGCACTTTGAGCGGCTCTACCGGGTCCGGGGCTCGGCCGACACCCTCGTGGCCATCATAAAATCGCCCCCCATCGACCCCTACCTGGCGGCCGACCTTCCGGACCTGCGGGTCCCCCTGCTGGCCGTCTGGGGCGGGGCCGACCGGGTGGTGCCGGTGGGAGTGGCCGACCGCCTCCGCCGGCTTCTGCCGGCGGCCCGGGTTGAGGTCCTGCCCGGGGCCGGTCACCACCCCCACGAGACCCGGCCGGCCGAGTTTAACCGGCTGGTGCTGGAGTTTTTGACCGCCCAGTCATGACCGGCTTTAACCTCTTCGACCTGATCTGGAACCTGAGCAACGAGCTCATCTCGGCCCGGGTCCGGATGCGGGCCCTGCTGGAGCTCCTCGAAGAGAAGGGGGTCCTCCTTCCCGGCGAGTTCGACGCCCGGGCCCGGGCCGTCTGGGAGCGGGACCACGCCGAACTGGCCCGGGAACTTGCCCCGGAACTCTTTGACACCTGAGCCCGGGCCGACGGTGGCGGCCGGGGAGGGGGCCTGCGGGGGCGAGCTGGCGACCCTGCTGAGCCGGCGGCTGGGCCGCCGATTTAAGGGCGGGGTTGTCGCCTACTCCAACGTGGCAAAGGTCGAGCTCCTCGGCGTTCCCCCGGACCTCATCGAAACCGCCGGGGCCGTCAGCCCGGAAGTTGCCCTGGCCATGGCCCGGGGCGCCCGCCGCTTCTTCGGGGCCGAGTGGGGCCTGGCCGAGACGGGCATCGCCGGCCCCCAGACCGGCCGCCGCTCGGCTAAGCCCGTCGGCCTGGCCTGGGTCGCCGTCTCCGGCCCGGTTGAGCGGGTCCTGGAGGTGCGGACGGGGAGCGGCCGGCGAAGCCTAAACCGGCGGGCCTTTGCCCGGGCCGCCCTCGACCTCCTTTTAGCCGTCTGGGGGGAGTTCAACCCCGAAGAGGCCGAAAAGCCCGGCTAAGTCTCCGGCCCGGAGGAGCTCCCGCGCCCGCCGTCCGGCTTGTCCGTCGGCAGTAAGCCCTTCCCAGACCCGGAAAACCGTCTCCGCCGGCGGGTAAGGCGGACCACCGGCGGCGATAAGCTCGAGCAGGCCGACCCGAAGGCCGTAGGGGTCGACCACGTCCCCGTCCGGGGTGGGGCG
>DAOUCL010000296.1:0-12131 GCA_034432015.1 Dehalococcoidia bacterium | reverse complement strand
GCCCGCCCCGGCGGCCCAGGGCCAACGCCCGCTACCTGGTGGCCCAGTACCAGCCCCAGTCCGAGTGGCTCAAGTTTATACCTGAGTGGGAGCTTTCGGACGACTGAAGGGGCGTTGGGCGGTAGTCTTTTTGGCCGCCGTTTCGGTGGCCTTTTTTCTTTTCGGCGTTTACCCCCGCCTCGGTCGGCCCCTGGCCTACGACGAGGTTAACTTTGCCCTGGGCGGGGAGGCGGTGGCCGCCACCGGCCGGCCCTTCGCCCGGGCCGGCTTTATGGAAGACCGGGGCGCCCTGGACCGGGAGTTTCAGTACGCCCTCTGGCACCCGCCCCTTTACGTTTACACCCTGGGCCTCGCCTATGCCCTATTCGGGGTCGGGGAGACCCAGGGCCGCCTGGTCGGGGTGGCCGGAACCCTGGCGGCCGGCCTCCTTCTGTTCAACCTTGCTCGCCGCCTCACCGGGGATTCCCGCCCGGCCGCCGCGGCCCTCGGCCTCTTTTTAGTTCACCCCCTCACCGTCCAGAGCAGCCTGCTTTTAGACATCGACGGGTCGGTCCTGCTCCCCCTCTTCCTGGCCGCCGTCTTGGCCGCCTCCGACCTTATCGCCCGGCCGACGGCCGGGGGGATTCTGCGGGCCGGGCTGGGCTTCGGGCTGGCCCTTGCGGCCAAGCTCACCACCCCCCTGGCCATCCCCCCGGCCCTCGGACTCATCCTGGCCGGGCGGGGCTTTAAGGGCCGGGCTTGGCTCCTGGCCGCTGGCGTGGCCTTGCTCGGGACGGCTTTCTTTATCGGCAGCTGGGGAGCCGTAAGCCTATTCTTCGGCCTGCCGTTCACCATGCCCTTTGAGGTCACCTTTGTGGAGTTTCTGCTGGCCCTGGGCGGGAGCCTGGCCGGCACCGAGACCGGCTGGTGGCTCTCGCCGCCCCTGCTCGTCCTTTTCGGCTGGGCCCTCGGCCGCCGGGTTCGGGCCTGGGCCGGCGGGCATAAACCGGGGCCGGCGGATTTCGTCGCCCTGCTGGGGGCGGTAGCCCTGGGGGCGTATCTGCCGAGGACGGCCGGCTACTTTCCCAAGTACCACATTGCGGCCCTGCCCCTGGTCGTTGCCGCCGTCGTGGCCGAATTTGCCGGCCCCTTAGGCGGCCCGGGCCGCCGGGCCCTTCTTGGGGCCGGCCTCGGGGCGGCCGCCGGCCTTACCGCCGGCTTTGCCCTCGGAGACGGGCCCTTCTTCTGGACGGTAGGGTCGTACGGGACTCCGCCCGTCGTTGCGGCGGCGAGCCTCCTGGGGGGCCTGGCCCTGGCCGCCCTGGAAGGGCGGCGGCCCGTCCCGACCGGATTAGCCCTGGTCCTGGCGGCGGTTTTTGCCGGCTGGGCGGTGGCCACCGACCTGGTCCAGCGCTCGGCCCCGTACTCGACGGCGTATTTCTACGGGTCCGCGGGCAACGTCGAGGCCGCCCGGTTGCTGGACGGCCTGCTCGGATCGGGGGAGTACTACGTGGGGGCCAAGGAGGTGGCCTATTACGCCCCCAACCGGAACTACGTCGACCTGCACACCGCCTACGCCCTGCTGGCGGGGCAGGCGGCCTTCGAAGGCCGCCTGCCCGGACGGGAGGTTCGGGTCTTTGCCCTCTTTACCCGGGACCCGGGCTTTAGGGCCTTCTTTGAGGCGAAGCTGGGTCCGGCCTACCGGCCGGCGGCCTGGGCCGGGGACTATGTTATCTACGTCCGGGCCGGCGGGCCGCCCGACTAGGCTTTTGCCGCCCGGTCGGCGATTTCTAAGACCTCGTCCAGGATGGAAACCCCCAGTTTTAGCTCCTCCTCGCTGATGGTAAGGGGCGGGGCGATAATAAGGATGTTCCAGCGCCCGTAAACGTAGAGGCCCCGGTCGAGGGCGGCGTTGCGGATGTCGTTAAGCACCCCCTGCGATGGGGCGTTCCACGGTACCAGAGGTTCCCGGGTTTCCCGGTCCTTAACCAGCTCTACGGCCCAGAAGAGCCCAAGGCCCCGCACCTCCCCCACCGTGGGGTGCCGGTCGTACAGGCCCTGGAGCAGGGCCCCCAGGGTCTGGCCGAGAGCCGCCGCCCGCTCGATTAAATTCTCCTCCCGGTAAACCTGCATGTTGGCGATGCCGGCGGCGCAGGCCAGGGGATGCCCGGCGTAGGTGAGGCCCGAGGGGAAGGGCCGGTCGTCCAGGAAGCGGGCGATCTTCTCCGAAATGGTCACGCCCCCGAGGGGGACGTAACCGCTGGTGACTCCCTTGGCGAAGGTGAGAATATCCGGGGCCACATCCCAGTGTTGGACGGCAAACCACTTGCCGGTCCGCCCGAAGCCGCTCATCACCTCGTCGGAAATGAGCAGAATGCCGTACTTGTCGCAGAGGCGGCGGACCTCCGGCCAGTACTGGGGTGGGGGAACGATAACCCCGTTGCTGCCCGTAACCCCTTCCAGCATGATGGCCGCAATCTGGTCCGGCCCCTCGTACCAGATGACCTCTTCGATGTGGGCAACACACTGGAGGGTGCACTCCGCCGCCCGGCTGCAGAAGGGGCACCGGTACCGGTAGGGGTCAAAGACCCGGACGACGCCGGGAATGCCCGGCTCCCAGGGCCAGCGGCGGCTGTCGCCCCCCACCGACATGGAGCCGTATGTCCCACCGTGGTACGAGCGGTAGCGGCTGATAATCTTCTGGCGGCCGGTGTAAAGCCGGGCGACCTTGATCGCGTTTTCGTTGGCCTCGGTCCCGCCGGTGGTGAACATCGTCTTTTTAAGGCCGGGCGGGGCCACCTCGGCAATCATCCGGGCCAGGGTGCTCCGGGTCTCGTGGTCGAAGGTCGGGCCGATGTAGCAGAGGCGCTCGGCCTGCTCCTTGATCGCGGCCACCACCTTCGGGTGCTGATAGCCGATGTTGACGTTGATAAGCTGGGCCGAAAAATCCAAATAGGCTTTGCCGTTGGCGTCGTAAAACCAGCAACCCTGGGCGTGGGTGACCGGAATGTGGCGGACCTGCGACTGGGTCGACCAGGGAATGAGGACATATTCGCGGGTCTCCCGCTCGACGGTGGCCGCATCCAGCATCGGTTTGACCTCCTTGCAGCTTATCGTCCCCGGAAGACGGGCGGGCGCTTCTCGATAAAGGCCCGGGTGCCCTCCAAGGCATCCTCGGTCCGGGCAACCCGGTCGAAAAGCTCGGCTTCAAGCTTAAGGGCTTCAACCAGGGGAAGGTCGATGCCCCGGTAGGCGGCCTCTTTGGCCGCCTGGACGGCGAGGGGTGCGTTGGCGGCGACCTTTTCGGCCAGGCCGAGGGCGGTGGGCATTAGGGCCTCGGGCTCCACCACGTGGTTGACCAGACCCAGGGCCAAGGCCTCCCGGGCGTCGATGAGGTCCCCGGTGAAGAGTAGCTCTAAAGCCTTGCCGAAGGGGATGAGGCGGGGAAGCCGCTGGGTCTGGCCCCCGGCCGGGAGGATCCCCCGCCGAACCCCCATTGTCCCAAAGACGGCGTTGGTGGCCGCAATCCGGATGTCGCAGGCCAAAGCCAGGGCCAGGCCCCCGGCCAGGCAGTAGCCGGCGATGGCGGCGATGACCGGCTTCCAGGTATTCGGATAGGGGCTTGGGCCCGCCTGGGTGTAGCCCCGCTCGAGGAGGCCGGGGACCCGGGTGCGCAGGTCGGCCCCGGCGGAGAAGGCCCGGCCGTCGGCCCCGGTAATGATGGCCGCCCGAAGCTCGGAGTCCCGGTCGAACCGGGCCCAGGCCTCGGCCAGGGCGGCGACGGTGGGGGTATCTAAGGCGTTGTGGACTTCCGGGCGGTTGATGGTGATAAGGGCGATGGGGCCCCGGCACTCGAAGACGACCGTCATTACTTCTTCCGGCCGATTGTAGAGGACCTGTCGGGAATCGTCAAGGGGAGGGGCCCGCCGGGGCGGCCGAAAAGGCCTCAATCTTTTTGACCCGGGCGATGACCTCCCTGGCCAGCTCCCGGTCTTCGGCCGTATCCAGGGGCAGGTTAAGGGTCACCGAGCTTACAAGGCCCCCGTAACGTTCCCGTAGCCGGTCGGCGATCTCACCGTAGGTGGCGATGGTGGCGTAGGTTTCGAGCATTTCATCGGTAATAAGGCCGGCCATCTCATCCCAGCGGCCCTGCAGGGAAAGCCGGTGAAGCCGGTCCACAGTCTCCCCCCAGCCGTGGACCTCCATCACCGGCCGGTAGGTGCGGGTGGAGGCGTAAAAGGCCAGCTGGCGCCGGACCGCTTCCCGCTGGGCGGCCAGGTCCGCCTCGGTCCGGCCGGTAATCACAAAGCCGGCCCCGGCCAGCCCAAAGCCTTCGAGGCTGCGGCCGGACCGGGCGGCCCCGGCCCGCACCGCCGGAATTATCACCTCCCGCAGGTACTTGGGGCTGAGAAACGAGTGGAGACGAATGCCGTCAGAGATTTCCCCGGCCAGCCGGGCCATAAAGGCATTAACGGCCGCGGTGTAAATGGGGATCCGGGGGTGCTCGATGGGGCCCGGGTTAAAAAACGGGGTCATCAAGGTGAAAGTGTAGTGCTTTCCGCGGAAGTTGAGGGGGGTGCCGTTCTGCCAGCAGTCCCAGATGGCCCGCAAGGCCCCGATGTATTCCCGCAGGCGGGGACCCGGGGCTGTCCAGGGCACGCCGAACCGCCGCTCGATGTGGCCTTTGACTTGGGTTCCCAGCCCCAGGACGAACCGGCCCGCCGAGAATTTCTGCAAGTCCCAGGCCAGGTAAGCCACCACCATGGGGCTTCGGGGAAAGGCGATGGCCACCGAGGTGCCCAAAAGCAGCCGTTTTGAGTGTTCGGCGGCCAGGACCAGGGGCAAGAAGGGGTCGTGGCTGGTCTCACTGCTGGTTACGGCATCGTAGCCGACCTCTTCGGCCCGGCGGACCAGTTCAGGCACCGCCCGCAGGTCCCGTCCTTGGATGTGGTATTCGACGCGCATTTTAAATCACCTCACCCGTTGGCCTGTGGTTCGCCTGATATTAACACACCGAGCTGCCTGCTGTTTACAGCGGCCGGCCGGGGGGCTTATGATTCAGGTGTGAGGCCCCAAGCCGGTTCGGGTCCAAGGCCGCGGTCCCGGCGACCGGTCCGGGGCTGGCTTTTACTGCCGGCCCTGGTGCTTATCGTCGGGCTAGGGGCGGCCCTCTGGCCCCACTTGGGTCCCTGGGGCGTGGCCGAAACCCCGGTGCCGGCCGGTCCCGAAGCCCCCCCGACCCCGGACCCGACGGCCGCCCCCGGCCCGGAAATTGCGGCCCCGCTCCCCACCCCGCCCCGGGATGACGAGGGCCTGCTCCTGTGGGTTAACCGGGAGCGGAGCCTTCCCCCCGACTACGTGCCCCCCGACCTGGTGCCCATCACCGGGGTGCCCGTCACCACCCAGGGGATGCTCCTCCGTCGGGTGGCCCTCGGCCCCCTCCGGGAGCTGGCGGAGGCGGCCCGGGCGGAGGGCTTAGAAATCGTCGTAAGTTCGGCCTACCGGTCGTATCAAACCCAGGTGGCCGTCTACAGCTACTGGGTGCGGGTGCTCGGGGAGGCCCGGGCGGCGCGGGTGAGCGCCCGCCCCGGCCACAGCGAGCACCAGCTGGGAACCACCGTGGACCTTACCAGCCCCCGGGTAAACTACCAGCTCACCGAAGGCTTTGGGGATACCCCCGAGGGCCGCTGGCTTAAGGCCAACGCCCACCGGTTCGGGTTCGTTCTCAGCTACCCGGCCGGCAAGGAGGATATAACGGGGTACGATTACGAGCCCTGGCACTTTCGCTTTGTGGGGGTCGAAGTGGCCGCCCAGGTCCACCGGGCCGGCATCTCTTTAGAGGAGTATTTTCAAAGACTTTACCGGCCGTGAAGCGCAGGCAACCCCCTTGGCCCCGGCGGTGGGCCTTGATGCTGGCGACCGGCCTCATCGCCGGGACCGTCCTGGGCCTGCCCCTCTGGGGCCCTGGCCGCCAGGCTACCCTGCCGGGGGCATCGGCCGGCCCGACCCAGCCCCGGCCGAAGGCGTCGGGCCTTTTCCGGGCGTGCCCCGGGGCCGACCTTCAGACCCGGGTCGACCAGTTCGTGGCCGGCCTGCCGGACGACTTCGGAACTATAGGAATTGCTGTCAAAAACCTGCGCACCGGGGAGGCGGCCGCCCACAATTCGGACCAGGTCTTCGAGGCCGCCAGCCTTTACAAGCTTGGGGTGATGTTTGCCCTCTTTGAGGCCGTGGAGGCCGGGGAGCTGGATTTGGACGACTTTATTACCATCCCGGGGTGGGCCATAAGCGCCAGCGAGTGGGGGGTTTACTACGCCGGGGACGTGGTAAGCGGGTGGGAGGCCCTGGAGGCGATGATTGCCTTGAGCGACAACCCCACTGCCCTGGTCTTTATGGAACTTCTGGGCGTCGACCGGGTCAACAGGGTCCTTAAACGCTATGGTTTGAAAAATTCCCGGGTGGATTGGTCGGGGGCAACCACAACCCCGGCCGACGTGCTTAAAATCTTCGAGCTTATCGAAACGGGCCGGGCGGTAAGCCCCGGGGCCAGCCGGAAGATGCGGGAAGTGCTCCTCCGGCAGCGGGATAACCGGCGGATTCCGGCCGGGTTGCCGCCGGATACCCCGGTGGCCCACAAGACCGGGAGTCTGCCGGGAATCGCCCACGACGCCGGAATAATCTACCTGCCGGCGGGCCCGGTGATTCTGGCGGTGCTCACCGAAAACCTGACCGACTATGGGGCGGGGGAAAGGGCCATCGCCGAGGTGGCCCGGTTGGTGGCGGATTGTTTCGGCGGCCGGGGATGATTTATAATCTTTTGCGAAAGCTCAGGTGGAGGTGAGGTCTGATGGCCGAGGCCCTGCTGATTGTGGACCCCCAGCTCGATTTCATGCCCGGCGGCGCCCTGCCCGTTCCCGAGGGGGATAAGATCGTCCCGGTGGTTAATAAGTACGTTGAGCGGTTGCGGGAAGCCGGCCGGCCGATATTCGTCTCCCGCGACTGGCACCCCCAGGTTACCAAGCACTTCCAGCAGTACGGCGGCCTCTGGCCGCCCCACTGTATCCAGGGCACCCGGGGGGCGGAGTTCCACCCCGACCTGAAGCTGGAAGGGGCCATCGTAGTTTCCAAGGGGATGGACCCGGAGCAGGACAGCTACTCGGCCTTCGACGGCTTTGAGGCCGACGGCACCCCCCTCGAGGAGGGGTTAAGGCGGCGGGGCATCGACCACCTTTATATCGGGGGCCTGGCGACCGACTACTGCGTCCGCTGGACCGTCCTCGAAGCCCTCAAGCGGGGCTTTAAGGTGACCGTCCTTCTAGATGCCATCCGGGGCGTCAACTTAAAGCCCCACGATTCCGAAGAGGCCATCGAGGAGATGGTCCGGAACGGGGCGGACGTAGCTACCCTGGAGCGCCTGCCGGCCTTAAGCCGGGCTTAAGCCCGGCTTAAGGCCGGCCGTTAAACGGCCAAGCTCAACCGGTGGCCCTTGGCGCAGATATGGTCGTACAGGGCAAACCAGTGCTCTTCTAGCCAGCGGCTGTAATCGGCAAGCTTTTCGCTGAAACCCCGCTGGCGAAGCTCCCGCTCAACAACCCCACCCCGGTGGGGATAACGGTATTTGCGGGGCAGGGGCGACCCGAAGCCGTGGGCGTAGTGGACCAGCTCGTGGGCGATGGTCACTTCGATAATTAAAGGCGGAACCGCGGGCAGCCGCAGCAAGCTATTTATTCCGATGAGGGTGTGCCGCTGGCATTCGGAAAGCTTGATAACCCCGAGCCGAGTCTTCCAGTTGCCCATAAATCGGATGACCACGTCGTTGACCCGCGGAACATCCGCAAAATGGGTCTGCCAGATCCGGTCGAGTTCCCTGGTAAGCCACAAATCCGAGCGCAACGGACCGCTTCTCCTTAAACCCGGTTTTTAGGTTCAGGACTCAGGGATTTTAAGCAACTGCCGGGTGAGTGTCAAGGGTAGGCGGCCCCCCGCCGAATAAATTTCGTCGAAAAAATGGGAAATGTGGATAAAAAGCCTTCGGCCCCGGAAATTTCCGGGGCCGAAGGCCGGGCTTTGGGGTGTACGGTAGGCGGGTCTTTTTCAGTAGCCGGCCGCCCCCTCGACCAGCACCCTGCCTTTCATGTTCTGGGGGTGGAAGGTGCATTCGTATTCATACTCGCCCGGCAGGGTAAAGGTGAACGAGGCCTTCTCCCCGGGCCGCAGGGGCGGGCTGTGAAACTGGGCCGGCCCCCGGGTGAATCTGACGTCGTGGGTGAAATTGTCGTCGTTAAACCAGGTGACCGTCGTCCCGACCTTGACCTTGATTACCGCCGGTTCAAACCGGTAAGATTTGGCCATTTTGACCTGGTTGGTCTCCACCGGGGCGGTGGTGCCGGCCGGGGCGCAGGCCACCCCCAGAATCCCCAGCAGGCCGACCAGGATGAGCAGCCGGCTAAGCTTCAAATTCGAGCCCCTAGGTTGCTGCCGGCCGCCCGGCCAGGACCCGCTGGACCCCGGCGGCGAAGACCAGGATGAAGGCGACCAGGTCAAGGACCTCGGAGATGGTGTGGGCGAACAGGAAGACGGTGATGTCCAGGTGGTAGGTCATGTAGACGATTTCGGCCAGGGCGTAGAGGGTGAAGGCCCAGCCGAAGGTGTTCAGGCCGGCCCCGAAGGCCCGGTAGGCGAAGTAGGCGCCGATGAGAAAGGCCACCAGGTGGACCAGCAAAAACACCGCCGGCGGAAAGATGTTTATAAACGCACCGATGGGCATGGCTTACACCTCCTTGGGAATTTTTAGGTTGAGGCCAGACTTAGAAATCCCTTGGGCCCTGCGCTTCCACCCCCTCCCGGTTAAAACTCCCACCATGATGGTGACCATGCCGACGAGGGTGATAAGGTGGGCCCAGAAGGCCCCCCATTCGGCCGGGACCCCGGCGTGGTAGGCGACGTCGGCCGACCCGCCCAGGGCAAATATCCCGAGCCCAACCCGCATCAAAGGGGGCCAGCCCCCGACCTCCCTTCCCACCGACCAAAGGGCCCTCCGGATAGGGTTCCCCGCAACTGAGGCCATCTTTAACCTCCTTCGGCTGGCTTCGCGGTAGGCCCAAACTTAAGCCGACCACGCAGGTAGTTGAGCCAATCGGCCGGCCGCCCCTTCGGACTCAAGGCCTTGAAAACGGCCCTGGTCTCGGGCTTTAAAAGGCTCTCGAGGCGGGCATCCAGGTCGGCCAGAACCGCCGCCAGGGCGATGCTGTTTCGCAGATACCAGCCGGCCAGGTCTACCAGCAGCCGCTGGCGGGTGCGCACGGCCATAGCCTCCTGGTCGCCGGTTATCTCCCCGGCCAAGACCTCGGCCTGGTCGGGGATAACGATAAGCCAGCGGGCCGGGCCTTCGGGGACGAGCCGGTAGCGGTAAACCCGGCCCCGGCAGGCCCCGCACTCCTGGGGACAGCCGGCAAAGCAGACGGTGGTGACCCCCACACCCCGCCCCTCGGCCCGGCCCAATTCGGGCCCGAGGGCCTGGGCCTCCGGGGGGTAAAGCCCCACCAGGAGCTCCTCCCGGGCCGAGGCCGCCAGACTCCGGGCGTGGTCCATCAGGGCGGAATAGCCCCGGGTATTCCAGACATATTCATATTCGGCGGGGGCGCTGAGGTCGGCGAGGGCCCGGCGGGCATCCTCCAGGAGGCCGCGGTAGCGGCGCTGGAGCCGGCCGATGAGCTCATCGGGGAGGATCGGGGCGTACCGGACGCCGCCTTCGGCGTCGACCCGGACCACCGCCCCCCGCTCCTCAAGGCGCTGGAGGACGGCGTAGATATCGGCCCGGGGGACGCCGGAGAGCCTGGCCAGCTCGTAGCCGGTCAGGGGGCTGCGCCGCAAGAGGGCGGTGTAGGCCCGGGCCTCGTACTCGGCGAAGCCCAGCTGCCGGAGAACCGAAACCGGGTCGGCCATCGACCCCTCCTTATAGTAGTTGGTATACCAACTACTATAAGGATAACCGATGTCACCCCGCCTGTCAAGGCCGGGCTTTAAAGCCGGAGGCCGGCGTAGAAGCCGAGGGCGTTCTTAAAGAAGATTTTTTCGAGGGTTTCCCGGTCGAAGCCGAGCCCTTTTACGGCCTCGGCGTTCTTGCGGATGCCGGGCACCCCGGGCCAGTCGGTCCCGAAGATAAACTTGCCCCCCAGCCGGCCCAGGTCGAAATCTTTGTAGTACTGCGGAAGCTTCTTCGGCGGAAGGCCCGAAAGCTCGATATAGACGTTTTCCCGCATCAGGGCCATAAAGGCCGCCGCCCCGTACCACCAGCCCCGGCCCCCGTGGGCTAAGGCCACCTTAAGGCCGGGAAAGTCCCGCAAAACCTCCTCGATTAGGGCCGGGTCGGCGTAGCGGTTGGCCGCCCCGGGAAAGATGCTGGTGCCGCAGTGAAAAACCACCGGCACCCCCGCCTCCTCGCAGAGGCCGTAGGCCGGATAGAGCCTGCGGTCGTTGGGGGGAAAATCCCCGTGGACCGGGTGGATTTTAAGGCCCACCGCCCCGAGGCCCAGCTGCCTTTTAAGCTCGGCCTTTACCGGGTAGTGCACATAAGGGTTTATGCTGGCCAGAAGCTTAAACCTTTTCGGGTTGTATTCGACCAGGGGCAGAAGGTCTTCCACCGGCTGGATGCCGGTGACCTTCGGGCTGTATTCGGCCAGCAAAAGGGCGACATCAACCCCTTCGGCTTCCAGGTAGTTGTCAAAACGGGCCGGGTTGATGGTCCCGTCCTCGTTGTAGAGCCGGCGAATGTCCTCCCCCTTGCCGAAGAGGTCGGCCCAAAGCTCCCAGCGCACCTTGACGGTCGGGAGCCTGGCGGCGTGGATGTGGGCGTCGATAAGGGGAATGCCGTCCAGCATAGCTTACCCGCCGGGATGTTAACACCCCCAACCGCCCCGGCGCCAGCCCCTTTTGGGGTCGTGATATACTCTTTTGACTTCTGGCGGCCGCCCCGCACCCCCTGGGCGGTCAGGAAAACCCGTTGGCCCGAAAATTTCGGCTTTTCATCTACGCCGCCGTCACCGTCGCCGGGGTCGTCCTGGTAGCATCCCTGGGCCTTCCGGGGGCGGCCTCGACCGGCCCGGCCCTGGTGGTCGCCGAGTACTTCCCCGACCGGACCCGAATCTGGGAGGTCCCGGCCGCCGGTACCCAGCACCGCCGCCTGGTGGGGGAAGTCCCGGACCCCCGGGGCTACGGCCTGAACGGGTCGGTGGCCCCCGACGGCCGCACCCTGGCCTACCTGGTCTGGCCCGGCTGGGACCGCCCGGAGACCGGCTCGGAGCTCTGGGTCCTCGACCTGGGGACCGGGGGCGGGCGGCGGCTGGGGGCGGGCTTCGACCTTTACTCGGTTCCCCGGTGGCGTCCCGACGGCCAGGCCGTCCTCCTCTGCCGGGCCGACTATGAGGGCCGCCGGTTCGGCCTAGTGGAAATCGACCTGGCCGGCAGGGAGCGGGAGCTTGTTTCGGCCCAGAATCTGGCCGCCGCCTTCCCCGTCGGCTGGGACTTCGCCGGCCGGCCCGTCTGGGTAGGCATCGGCCCCCCGAATGATATCCGGGCGGGCGGGGTCAGCATCCGCCTGCCGGAGGGCACCCCCCGGGACTTTAAACTCGCCCCCGATGGCCGGAGGCTGGCCCTTCGGCTGGTGACCCCCGGGGGTCCCAGCCTGCTTATGGTCGACCTGGGCTCGGGGCAGGCAAGCCCCGAACCCGGCCAGGCCTTCGCCTGGGGACCCGGACCCGGCCGGACCAGGTTGGCGGACGGCCGGCTAACCGCCGGATCCGACGGCCGGTTGCAAACCCTGGCAACGCTCGGGGAAGGGGCCGAGCCTTTGGCCTGGGACCCGACGGGACGGCACCTGGTTGTCCGGACGGTTAAGGGCAACCGCCAGCAGTTGGGCCTGGTGGGGGCGGCCGGGGGGTTCGGGTTCCTTGAGTTTGAAGGCTACCCCGAATTTTGGGGCTGGGCCGGTGGCAGTCCGTAGGCTGCTGGCCGTCCTGCTCCTGGGGGTGGGGTCTCTGGCCGCCGGGGCCTGGCCGGCGGCGGCCGACGACTGCGCCCAGACGGGCGTAACCGACGCCTACCAGCCCCAGGTCTGGGAGGTCGCCGCCGCCATGGACCAGGCCGCGGCCAAC
>DAOUCL010000295.1:0-1940 GCA_034432015.1 Dehalococcoidia bacterium | reverse complement strand
CCCAGGGCGTCGGCCGCCGCCGAAAGGCGGCCCACCGCCGCCCGGTAGCGGGCGGCAAACCGCTGCCAATCGGCCAGGTGGACGGCCGGGTTCCAGCCCCCCACCCTAACGAGGGCGCCGGCGGTGAGCCTAAGAAGGTTGGGGCGGCGGCCAAAGCGGCGGCGGAAACCAGAATCGCCCCCGGGAAAGTAGCGGGCGGCGTCTTCGGGGAGGAGCCAGTCGGGGAAGACCCGGTAAAGGGCGGCGAAGAGCTCGGCGTTAAAGTACGGCCGGCCGAGCCAGAGGCGGGTGACCGGGGCCGGTCCCGGGTCGATACCCAGCATCCGGAGGGGCTCCCGGACGGCCAGGTTTTCCAGGTGGGGCCGATTAACCGTCCAGCCCAGGGGCGAAACCGGCTGGGGGAACCGTTCGTTGAGAAAAGCGGCCGTCCAGAGCCGGCCCTCCCCCGGTTCGGTGAAGAAGCTTCGTCCTCCGATCACGGCTGGCGGCTGAGATCCCGCCTGATTTTAACCCACCCTTCCCGGATACGGCCAGTCGCCGGGCGGGGGAGGGGTCGCTCCCCATAGCGGACCAGGAGGTAAGCCCGGGTCAGCTCCTCGGCCTCCGGGACCACCGGCTCCAGGTCGGGGCGGACCCGGCCCAGGAATTCCAGCGGGGTCTCGTCGGCCCGGCGGGGCCGGCCCAGCCCGGCCATGAGGCCCAGGAACTGCCGGTAGACCTCCCGGACGGTCCGGGCTTCCGGGGAGGTGAAGAGGTCTGCGGCGGTCGGTTCCCGGCGGGGCCGCCGCAGCCGGCCCGTCAGGGCCCTGAGGCGGGCCATCAGGCCGGCCGCCAGCCCCGACCAGGACCAGAGGGACTGGCGCAGCTCTTCCACATCGGTTTCGGCCCGGCGCTGCCGGGCCCGACCAACCGCCAGGGCGATGAGGACCAACCCGAGGCCCAGGACGGCGGCGACGGCCAGCCACTGGAGCCCCTGGATCACCGCCGGCGGAAGCAGCTCGACCCCGCCCCCGGGGGTCTGGTGGGGCGCTTCCCCGGACTGAATCAGGGTCGGCAGCTGAAGCTGTTCCCAGACCCGGCGGACCAGGGGCCCAAGGGTTAGGACCAGCAGTTCGGCCAGCAGCCCCAGGGGCAGGAGCAGGACAAAGAGGACGGTGAGCAAGATGTCGCCCATGAGCCCCAGGGCCGTCCGGACGGGGGTTGGGGGTTCCCGAAGGAGGAGAAAAGCCGCCGCCACCGCGGCTCCCAGCAAACCCAGGACGGTGGCCCCCAAGGTCAGGAGCCAGGGTCCGCCCAGCCCCGGTCCTTCGGCCCCGGCCCGCCGCACCCGCCGGAGGATTTCGGCCAGGCGGGCCAGGGCAAGGCCCACCAGGGCCACCGCCACCAGGATCATAAAATAGCCGAGTCCCGTCCCCGCCAGGTGGGGATCCGGCCGGAGGCGGTTGGCCAAGAACAGGGCCACCTGGGCCCCAAGCCCGAGGGTGAACTCCCGGTAGAGGTCGTCGTAGTCGGCGTCGGCGGCCCCAAGGCTGACACCCCGCCAGTAAAGGCCCAGCCCCAGCCAGAAGCCCACCGCCGGGGCCGAGGGCTCCCGGAAGGTGTTGAGCAGGGCCTGGCCTAGGACCCCAACCCAGGCCACCCCCGGGGTTCCGGCGAAGTAGTCCCGCCAGACCCCGAGGACCGCCAGCCCCAGCCCCACCAGGAAGGTCCCGGCCTGCAGGACCCTGGGGGGCAGCCCCGGCCGGACCAGGGCGGCCAGGGCCGTTCCGACGGAGAGGATAAGCCAGGCGGTGGCCGGGGCCAGGGGCGGCCCAAGGCCGAAGACGGCCGGGCCAGCCCACCAGACCGCCCAGGGGTAGACCCAGGCCCACTCGACTGAGGCGATGGCCAGGGGAAGGAGGACCCGACTAGCCCAGGCTGACACGCTGTAGCTCCTGCCA
>DAOUCL010000294.1:0-6681 GCA_034432015.1 Dehalococcoidia bacterium | reverse complement strand
GGTGCTTTGCCTTTGCCGGCTTGGGGTCTTGGCCGTACGCCTCGGGCTGAAGCTGCCCGAGCGGTGGGCCTTTGAAGCTGTCCTCCCAGGCTTCACCTGAAAACTGTCCCCAAATCAGGTCGGCCGTTCGCCTTGCCGGATAGCCGGCCGAACGGGTATACTGCCTGGAGATGACCGCTTTGGGGAGGGCCGCGTGAAGCGCCTCTGCGTGATCGGCATGGGCTATGTTGGGCTCACCACGGCCACCTGCTTTGCCGACCTGGGAAACTACGTGGTCGGCCTCGATATCGACGGGGCGAAAATCGAGTCGCTACGGGCCGGTATTCCCCCCATCTACGAGCCCGGCCTCGAGGAGCTACTCCGGCGCAACCTTAAAGCCGGCCGGCTCGCCTTTACAACCCGCTACGAGGAGGCCGTCCCCGGGGCCGACTTTGTCTTCTTGGCCGTCGGAACCCCGCCCGGTTGGGAAGGGGAGGCCGACACCAAGTACGTCCGGGCGGCCGCCGAAAGCCTCGCCCCCCACCTGACCGGCTACGCCATTATCGTCAATAAGTCAACCGTTCCCATCGGCACCGGCGACCTCATCGCCTCCATCATTGAGCGGGTAAACCCCAAGGCCAAGTTCGATGTGGTTTCAAACCCGGAGTTTCTGCGGGAGGGTAGCGCCATCCAGGACTTTATGAATCCGGACCGGATCGTCCTGGGGGCCGGCAACCCCGAGGCCGCCGAGAAGGTCAAGGAGCTTCACGCGCCCTTAAACGCCCCGGTGATTATCACCGACATCCGCACCGCCGAGATGATCAAGTACGCTTCGAACGCCTTCCTGGCCACCCGCGTAAGCTTTATCAACGAGATCGCCGCCATCTGCGACCAGGTGGGCGCCGACGTGAAGATGGTGGCCCGGGGAATGGGCATGGATAAGCGGATCGGGCCGGCCTTTCTCGAAGCCGGCTTGGGCTTCGGCGGGAGTTGCTTCCCCAAAGACGTCGAGGCCCTGGCCCACATGGCCGCCATCCACGGCTGCCACCCGCAGCTGCTCCGGACGGTGATGGAGATAAACCGGGACCAGCGCCGCATCGTCATCCAGCGGCTCCGGGAGGTTTTCGGCTCCCTGGATGGCCTGGTGGTCGGTGTCCTGGGCTTAAGCTTTAAGCCCAACACCGACGACGTCCGGGCCGCCCCGGCCATCGACGTCATCCACCTGCTGCTGAGCGAGGGGGCCCGGGTCCGGGCCTACGACCCCGTGGCCGTAAATTCGGCTCGCAAGGTTCTGGGCGACCTTGTAGAATATTGTGAAAACAGTTACGAAGTTGCCCGGGGGGCTGACGCCCTGGTGGTGGCCACCGAGTGGAACGAGTTCAAACAGCTCGACCTGGTCCGGGTCAGGGGGCTGATGCGGCACCCGGTCGTCGTCGACGGGCGGAACATCTACGAGCCCAAGACGATGTTCGGCCTTGGTTTCGTTTACTTCGGCATCGGCCGGGGCGTCCGGCGGGAGGCCGAGCAGGCCGCCCGGGCCGTCATCAACCGGCAAACTTTTATTAAACAATAACTCGCCCGGCAGGGAGAGTTCCGTGAGCGAAAGGCACCCGCCCCGGCGGGCGGCGCCCGCCGATTTGGAAGAGAGGGTCCGCCGGCTCCTGGCGCCGTTCCGCGGCGACCGGACCATGACGGTGGATGCCCTCAAGGTCATTCAGCAGGCCTACGGCTACGTGCCCCCGGAAGCCTTGCGGGTGGTGGCCGAGGAGCTGGGGGTCTCGGAAAACACCCTGGACGGCATCCTGCACTTTTACGAGTTCTTATTCCCCCACCCGGTCGGGGAAAAGATAATCCGGGTCTGCTCGGGCACCGTCTGCCAGGCCCTGGGAACCCCGGCCATCCTGCGCCGGCTGCGGGAGCGGCTGGGCATCGGCTGGCACGGGACGACTTCCGACGGCAGGTACACCCTGGTTCCCCTGCCCTGCTACAACACCTGCGCCTACGCCCCCATCCTCCAGGTCGATACCCTCACCTTTGTCCGGGTAACCCCTGACCAGGTGGACGACATCCTGGACGGCCGCATCGAAGGGGTCGAGGGCCTGCCCTGCGGCGACGGCATGCCCACCCCGCCCCGGGAGGAAATCGACCTATGAGCCTGGAAGCCCTGGTTGCCGAAGCCCGAAGCCGCTGGGAGCGCAAAGTTAATCCTAACCGCCCCCGGGTCATTATCAGCGCCGGCTCCTGCGGCATTTTTGCCGGCGCCCGGAAGGTGAAGGCGGCCGTTATCGACGCCCTAAAAAGGCTTCACGTGGACGCCTCGGTGGAGAAGACCGGGTGCGTCGGCCTCTGCTGGGCCGAGCCGATGGTGGATATCCAGCTTCCGGGCGGACCCCGGGTCGCCTACGGGCCGCTCACCCCGGCCGAGGCCGCCCGGCTCATCGAGGACGTTGTCGGCCGGGGCGACCCCCGGGTGGACAAGGCCCTTTACGTTTACGCCGACGCCCCCTACGAGGGGATCCTGCCCCGGGAGGCGACCGACTGGTTTAAGCTTCAGTACCGGATAACCCAGCGAAACGTGGGCATCATCGACCCCGAGGACCTGGACGACTACCTGGCCAACGGGGGGTACGAAGGGCTGGCCCGGGCCCTCACCATGACGCCGGCCGAGGTGGTCGAGGCGGTAAAGAAGTCGGGCCTGCGGGGTTGCGGGGGGGCGGCCTTCCCCACGGGCCTAAAATGGGAGTTCTGCCTGCGGGCCCGGGGGGACGAAAAGTACGTCATCTGCAACGCCGACGAAGGGAACGCCGGGACCTGGAAGGACCGGCTCATAATGGAGGGCGACCCCTTCCAGCTCATCGAAGGGATCACCATCGCCGCCTACGCCAACGGCGCAAGCCGGGGCTTTATCTACATCCGGGACGAGTACCCCCTGGCGAGCAGCCGGGTCCGGACGGCCGTCGAAAAGCTCAAGGCCCGGGGCCTTCTGGGGGATAAGATCCTCGGGTCCGGCTTCAGCTTCGAGCTCATCGTCCGGGACGGGGCCGGCTCTTACCTGTGCGGGGAGGAGATGGGCCTCATCTCCTCCATCGAGGGCGACCGGGCGATGCCCCGGAGCCGGCCGCCCTTCCCGGCCACCCACGGCCTGTTTTACAAGCCTACCGTGGTAAACAACGTGGAGACCCTGGCCAACGTCCCCCAGATCATCGCCCGGGGCTGGGAATGGTACGCCGGCCTGGGGACCGCGCGGAGCAAGGGGGTTCGCACCATCACCGTAAGCGGGGCCGTCCGCCGCCCCGGCGGCTTTGAGCTCCCCTTCGGCATCCCTTTAAAATCCATTATTTACGACCTGGCCCAGGCCGACCCGGCCGACCTTAAGGCTGTCCAGATGGGCGGCCCGGCCTCCAACATCCTGCCGGCCGATTTCGTCGCCCCGCTGCCCCTCGGCCTCGACGAGCTTAGGGATGCCGGGACCACCATCGGCTCCGGGGGCCTGGTGATGATCGGCCAGAAGACGTGCATCCCGAACCTGGTCCTCCAGCTTATGGAGTTTCTGCGGGACGAATCGTGCGGCAAATGCTTCCCCTGCCAGATGGGGACCCGGGCCTACTACAATACCCTCTACCGCATCTGCCGGGGGGAGGGCCGGCCCGAGGACCTGGACTTCATGCTGGACATCGCCCCGGCCGTCCAGTTCGGCTCCCTCTGCGGCCACGGGCAGGTGGCCCACGTGCCCGTGGTGGACACCATCACCCATTTCCGCCACGAATATGAGGTTCACATCCGGGAGCGGCGCTGCCCCCAGGGGGTTTGCGAGCTGAGCCCGGTGGCCACCGCCGTCTGAAGGAGCCTTGCGATGGAAGAACGGCAGGTCAAACTCACCATCGACGGGGTGGAAGTTACCGCCCGGCCCGGGATGACGGTGCTCCAGGCGGCCCAGCAGGTTGGAATCTACATCCCCACCCTCTGCTGGCATCCGGCCCTGCGGCCCTGGGGGGCCTGCCGGATGTGCGTCGTCGAGGTCGAGCGGCAGCGGGGCTATCCGGCATCCTGCCTGCTGCCGGTGGCCGACGGGATGGTGGTTCGAACCAACACCGACGCCGTCCAGGAGATCCGCCGGGAGGTCATCGAGGTGCTTATCACCGAGCACCCCCTGGGCTGTCTTACCTGCCACAAGGAGGACCAGTGCTACACGGGGGAGCCCTGCCTGCGGTCGCCCCACGTGGACTTTCGGTGCGTCACCTGCCCGGCCAATTACCGGTGCGAGCTTCAGTCGGTCTGCGATTACGTCGAAATCTCGGAGGTCCGCTTCCCCTTCAAGTACCGGGGGATTCCCCTCGGGCGGGACCCGCTTATCGCCACCGATTTTAACCTGTGCATCGTCTGCGCCCGGTGCGTGCGGGTCTGCGACGAGGTCCGGGGCATCGGCGTCTGGGCGGTGACCAACCGGGGGGCCACCACCATCGTGGACACCGCCGACGGCCAGCCCATGATTGATGCCGGCTGCATCATGTGCGGGGCCTGCGTGGACGTCTGCCCGGTGGGGGCCTTGGAAGAGCGGCAGAACCGGCACTCCGGCCCGGGCGAACACCTGGTTCGGACCGTCTGCAACTACTGTCCGGTGGGCTGTCAGCTGATCCTGGAGGTCCGGCGGGGCCGGGTGCTCCGGGTGGGGCCCGATTACGAGGCCCCGGCCAACCGGGGGCAATACTGTGTGCGGGGAAGGTTCGGGGTTTCGGACTTCGTCCACAACCCCCTCCGGCTCCGGACGCCGATGGTCCGTAAAAACGGCACCCTCACCCCGGCAACCTGGGCCGAAGCCCTGGGGGCCGCCGCCGAAGCCCTGAAAAACACCCCGCCGGAGCAGGTGGCCTTCTTGGCCTCGTCCCGGCTCACCAGTGAGGAGCTCTACGCCCTGCAGAAGGTCGCCCGGGAGGGGGTCGGCACCCCGAACCTCGGCTGGGACCTGCCCGACTGGTCGGCCCTGGAGCCCCTGCACACCGCCCTTGGTAAGGTGGGCCCCACCGCCACCATCGCCGACATCGAAAAGGCCCGGACCTACCTGGTGGTGGGGGCCGACCCGTGGGAGACGGTGCCGGTGGTGGGGATGAAAGTCGTCCAGTACACCCGGACGCCGGCCATAACCCTGCCCCCGGCGTCCGACTATTTTAACTACCTGCCGGGCCGGGCCCTCCTGCCCGGGCGGGAGCGGGGAAGTTTAATCTTAGTCAACCCCCGGCCCACCCACCTTAACCGCTTTGCCGACGCCTGGGTAAAGGTCCGGCCGGGGACGGACGCCTGGCTTATCGCGGGTCTGATTAAGGTGATCCTGGAGGAGGGGCTGGCGGACCCCGAGTTTATAAACCGGGAGACCGTCGGCTTCGACGAGTTTGAGGCCGCCCTTCGGGACCTCGATTTAGGGCGGGTGAGCCGGATAACCGGGGTCGGCCGGGACGAGCTTGTCCGGGTTGCCCGGCTCTTTGCCCGGAACCGGCCTGCCCTCATCATGTTTGGGGGCGGCATCGTCCGCCAGGGCCGGCCGGCGGTGGCGGCCCTGGTTGCCCTGGCCCTGGTCACCGGCAACGTCGGCCGGCCGGGGGCGGGGATTTTGCCCCTTTACGGAACGGCCAACTCCCAGGGTGCCCTGGATGCCGGGGCGGTGGCGGGCCTGGGCCCGGGACAGGTCCACCTGGACGAGACCCCCGACCTGGACAACGTCAAAACCTGCTATCTCGTCGGCGACAGCTTCGATTTGGAGGGTCCGGCGGGCCTCCGGCTGCGCCGGCTCCTGGAAGGGTGCGAGACGGTCATCGTCCAGGGGGCCTACGCCTCGCCCTTGTTAGACTTTGCCACCATCGTTTTGCCGGGGGCCACCTTTGCCGAAAAGGACGGCACGGTAACGAGCCTGGAGCGGCGAATTCAGCGGGTGCGGGCGGCGGTGCGGCCGCCGGGGGAGGCCCGGCCCGACCTGGCCATCCTGGCCGAAATCGGCCGCAGCCTTGGGGTCGACATAAGCCCCCGGCCGGCGGAGGTTTTTGCCGAGCTGGCCGAGCGGGTCCCGGGCTTTGCCGGCCTCGACTACGAGGAGCTGGAATTCGAAGGGCCCGTCGTCAACCCGTTGCCCGAAGCCTTTAAATGGCCCGATTTGCGGCTTGCGGAGGCCGAGCCGGTCCCCGATGGGCTGGTTACGGTCTACCCGGGCCGGTCTTTTTATCGCTATGACCTGACGACCTTCCCGGCGATGCTTAAGACGCTGACGACGGTGGGCCGGGACCGGGTGCTGGAGGTCGGGCCGGAGCTGGCGGCCAGGCTCGGGTTGGCCGATGGGGGGGCGGTCCGTATCGTCGGCGACGGGTGGGACCTGGTAAGCCGGGTGCGGGTCTCGGCCGAGCTGGCGGGGGATGCGGCCTTCTGGGACTTTGAGTACGTGGGGCCGCCGGGGGGCAACGGCCGGGAGCGGGTCCCCGATCCCTACGCCCCGAACCCGGTCTTTGGGCCGGTCAAAGTTCGGCTCGAACCCGTCAGCGGCTAGGGCCGCCTCCCCGGTCGGCGCTTTCTAAAAAACTTTCCCCAAATTTTGGCCTGGATGCACCAAAAATTCCTGGGGCCGTCATCAGGCTGCGGCCCGGTTGAGGATGTCGGCCCTCAAGGCCACGATAGCTTCGGCACCGGCCCGCCTCCAGCTCATCCCACGCCGCTTGAATC
>DAOUCL010000293.1:0-7376 GCA_034432015.1 Dehalococcoidia bacterium | reverse complement strand
GGCTTCGGCCGCAAAGGACCGAACCCGGGCCACCAGCCGGTCCAGGCGGAACTGGCCAACCATAAGATTCCCCGTCAGGGGTTGGTCCCAAAAAGAAAGGGGCCGAGGGCTAACCCTCGGCCCGACGGTAGCGGGGGTGGGACTCGAACCCACGACCTCCGGGTTATGAGCCCGGCGAGCTGCCGCTGCTCCACCCCGCGTCGTCCACTATTTATTATAGACCGGCCGTCAAGGCCTGTCAAAATCCGGCCGGCCGGGCCGGATTCGGTAAAGGCAGGCCGGGTCGCCCTGGGCCAAAGTCGCCTCCTGCCGCACCGGCGCCCCCAGAATCTCTTTAAAAAGCTCCTCCTCGCAGCGGCAGGCCTCCGGGTGCTGCCGGGCGATCTCGTAGATGGGGCAGTGGTGCTCGATGAGCACCAATCCCCCCGGCTCCTCCCGGGCGACGGCCATGTAGCCTTCCTCTTCCCGAATCCGGGCCAGCTCCCGCACCCGGTCGGCCAGGTCTTTGCCCACCAGCCGGATCCGGTAGCGCTCCCGCAACGCCTGGTTGTGGGAGGCCAGAAGCCGGTAGAGGCCCTCCGGCCCGTGCAACTCGGCCACCCGGTCCAAAAGGCCGATGAGCAGGTCCCGATAGCCCTGGGGGAAGAACTCCAGGGCCCGGGACGAGAGCTGATAGACCAGGGCCGGCCGGCCCCGGGGCTGCTTGCGGACCGTGGCCTCCACCAGGCCCTCCGCCTGGAGGGCCTCCAGGTGCTTGTGGACGGCCACTACCGTCACCCCCAGCTCCCCGGCGATGGCCTTGGCCGTAAGGGGACCCCGCTGCTTCAGGAGGCGCAGGATCGCCAGGCGTGCGGGCGAACTGAGACCCACCATCTCGATTTGGATTATAATGCTTAGACCGACCCCTGTCAAATTTTTTTAACCGGCTGGTTGACAAAATCGGGGGATATAGGTTATCCTTGATGAAGGAAATCAAGTCCGGTGTCGGAGGCAGCATGACCGAAGCGAGGGACCTGTTTATCGTCGAAAACCTGCACGTCCGTGTTGAGGGACGGGAGATCCTCAAGGGGGTCAACCTGGTGGTCCCCAAGGGGGAGGTTCACGCCATCATGGGGCCCAACGGCTCGGGGAAGAGCACCCTGGCCAACGCCCTGATGGGCCACCCCCACTACGAGGTGACCGAGGGGCGGGTCCTCTGGAAGGGCCAGAACATCCTCGAGCTTAGCCCCGATGAGCGGGCCCGGCTGGGCCTCTTCATGGCCTTCCAGTACCCCGTGGCCGTCCCGGGGGTAAGTGTGGTTCAGTTTCTGCGGATGGCCCTTAAGTCGTTGCGGGGAACCGACGTCCCGGTAATGGAGTTCCGCAAGCTGCTGCGGGAGAAGATGCAGCTTTTGCGGGTGGACGACTCCTTCGTCAACCGCTATCTTAACGAGGGCTTCTCGGGCGGCGAGAAGAAGCGCAACGAGATTTTGCAGCTGGCGGTGCTTCAGCCCGAGTTCGCCATCCTGGACGAGACCGATTCGGGCCTGGATATCGACGCCGTCCGGGTGGTGGCTAACGCGGTCAACTCGATGCGGGGGCCGAACATCGGCTTTCTCATCATCACCCATTACTCCCGGATTTTAAACTACATCGAGCCCGACGTGGTCCACGTCCTGGTGGACGGGCGGATCGTCCGCTCCGGCGGGCCCGAGCTGGCCCACGAGCTGGAGCAGCGGGGCTACGACTGGATCATCCGGGAAGTTTTGAGTCAGAAGGAGGCGTAAGCCATGGCGACGACACCGGAGGAACTGCTCAGGGACCTGGACAAGCAGTACCTGGAAAAATACGGCTTCCACGACCCCGAGCAGTACGTCTACAAGGCGCCCAAGGGCCTTTCTCGGCAGATCGTCGAGGAGATCTCCTGGATAAAGCAGGAGCCGGAGTGGATGCGCCAGTTCCGGCTCCGGGCCCTGGAGATCTTCTTCAACAAGCCGATGCCCACCTGGGGGGCCGACCTCTCGGGCATCGACTTTAACAACATCCACTACTACGTTCGGCCCACCGAAAAGCAGGGTCGTAGCTGGGACGACCTTCCCGAATATATCAAGCGCACCTTCGACCGGCTGGGTATCCCCGAGGCCGAGCGCAAGTTCCTGGCCGGGGTCGGGGCCCAGTATGAATCGGAGGTGGTCTACCACTCCATCCGGGAAGACCTGGCCAAGAAGGGGGTCATCTTCGTGGACACCGATACGGCCGTCCGCCAGTACCCGGACCTGGTCCGGCAGTACTTCGGGACGGTGGTGCCCCCCGCCGATAACAAGTTTGCGGCCCTCAATTCGGCCGTCTGGAGCGGCGGCTCCTTTATCTACGTGCCGGAAGGGGTTAAAGTGGAGATCCCCCTCCAGGCCTACTTCCGGATCAACGCCCAGAATATGGGCCAGTTCGAGCGCACCCTTATCATCGTGGAACGGGGCGCCTACGTCCACTACGTGGAGGGGTGCACCGCCCCCATCTACTCCACCGACTCCCTCCACTCGGCCGTGGTCGAGATCATCGTCAAGCCCGGGGGCCGCTGCCGGTACACCACCATCCAGAACTGGTCTTACAACGTCTATAACCTGGTCACCAAGCGGGCCGTGGCCTATGAGGACGCGGTGATGGAGTGGGTGGACTGCAACATCGGGTCTAAGGTCACCATGAAGTACCCGTCGGTCTACCTGCTCGGTAAGGGCGCCCGCGGGGAGGTGCTCTCCATGGCCTTTGCCGGCCGGGGTCGGCACCAGGATGCCGGGGCGAAGATGGTCCACGCCGCGCCCTACACCTCTTCGGTCATCACCTCCAAGTCGGTCAGCAAGGACGGCGGCCGGACCACCTACCGGGGCCTCGTTAAGGTCTACCCCGGCTGCGTGGGCGTTAAGAGCAACGTCCGCTGCGACGCCCTGCTTCTGGACGAAGATTCCCGCTCCGACACCTACCCCTTTATGGAGATCGAGGAGCAGGACGTGACCATTCAGCACGAGGCCACCGTCTCCAAGGTGGGTGAGGAGCAGCTCTTCTACCTGATGAGCCGGGGCATTCCGGAGGCCGAGGCCATCGCCATGGTCGTTAACGGCTTCGTCGAGCCCATCGTCAAAGAGCTGCCCATGGAGTACGCCGTCGAGATGAACCGGCTCATCCAGCTGGAGATGGAGGGGTCGGTGGGCTAAGGTCCCGGCCGGCCCGGAACCGAAATCCGGCCGGGGCGGGCGAAAGGCCCGCCCCGACTACTGTGAGGGAGAGAAGATGCAGCCAACGTCCCGAAAACTAGCATCGCTTTCACGGGAAGCCGTCGAGGAACTTTCGTGGCTCAAAGGGGAGCCGGACTGGCTCCGGGAGCGCCGGCTCCAGGCCTGGGCGGCCTGGGAACGGCTGCCCATGCCCTCAAAAGAAGAGGAGTGGCGACGGACGGACATCAGCGGCCTGGACCTTTCGAAGGTTATCCCCTTCGTTGAAGGCTCGGGGCCCGTCCCCACCCTGGCGGAGCTTCCAGCCGGCCTCCAGGCCGAGCTGGGGGCCGGGTCCGAGGCCGGTCTTCTCGTCCAGGTCGATTCCGAATCGGTTTACGAGGCCCTGGCCCCGGAGCTGGCAAGGCAGGGGGTTATCTTCTGCAGCCTCGACCGGGCCGTAAAACACTACCCCGACCTGGTAAAAGAGTTTCTGCTAACCCGGAATATCCGGCCCGATGAGCGCAAGTTCATCGCCCTGCACACCGCCTTCTGGTCGGGCGGGTCTTTCCTTTACGTGCCCGAAGGGGTCGCCGTGGAAGTTCCCCTCCGGAGCGTCTACTGGATGGACCGGCCGCAGGTGGGGGCCTTCCCCCACACCCTGGTGGTTCTCGGCCGGGGTGCCCAGGTAACTTACGTGGAAGAGTTTACTTCCCCAGACCTGGAGGGGATGGGCTTCAGCGCCTCGGCCCACGAATTCTTCGTCCAGGAGGGGGCCCAGCTCCGGTACGTGACCATCCAGAACTGGGGTCCGACCGTCTGGCACTTCGGGACGGAGCGGATGCGCCTCGACCGGGACGCCAAGGTGAACTCCCTGGTCATCGGGGTGGGCAGCCGGCTGGCCCGGACCGAGGTGGAGTGCTACCTGGAGGGGGTCGGGGCCGAGAGTGAGATGCTGGGCCTCTACCTTGGGGCCGACCGCCAGCACCTGGCCTTCCACACCCTCCAGCGCCACTTGGCCCGCCACACCGTCAGCGACTTGCTTTACAAAGGGGCCCTCCGGGACCGGGCCCACGCCGTCTACATGGGCCTTATTCAGGTGCTCCGGGGTGCCCAGCAGTCGGACGCCTACCAGGCTAACCGGAACCTGATCCTCGGGGGCCGGGCCCGGGCCGACTCCATCCCCATGCTGGAGATCGAGGCCAACGACGTCCGGTGCACCCACGGCTCCACCACCGGCAAGGTAGATGAAGACCAGCTCTTTTATCTGATGAGCCGGGGTTTGAGCCGGGCCGAGGCTACCGCCCTCATCATTGAGGGCTTCTTCGAGCCCCTGCTGGCCCGAATCCCCCTGGAGCTGGTGCGCAATAAGATCACGGGCTTCGTTCGGGCAAAGCTTGTCTACGGAGGGGAAGAGCGGTGAGCGAGGCCAAATTCATTCGGGTTGCCCGGGTCGAGGAGATACCGCCCGGGACGGTAAAAGCCTTTGAGCTGGACTTTGACCGGGTGGCGGTGGTCAACCTAGACGGGGAATTTTACGCCATCAGCGATATCTGCACCCACGAGCACGCCTATCTGTCGGAGGGGGAGATTATCGACGGGGCCATCGAGTGTCCCCTCCACGGGTCCCGCTTTGACATCCGCACCGGGCAGGTCCTCAGCCTGCCGGCGGTGATGCCCCTCAAGACCTACCCGGTCAAAGTCGAAAACGGCGAGGTCTACGTGGCCCCGGCCTAGTTGTCTGGGGGAGGTTAGAAGATGCTGGACGTTGAGGCCATTCGCCGGGACTTTCCGATTCTGGGGCGGACCGTCCGCAACGGCAAGCGGCTGGTCTATCTGGACAACGCCGCCACCTCCCAGAAACCCCGGGCCGTTATTGAGGCCCTGAAGCATTACTATGAGCATTACAACGCCAACGTCCACCGGGGCGTCCACACCCTGGCCGAAGAGGCCACCGAGGCCTACGAGGGCGCCCGGGCCAAGGTTGCCAGGTTTATCAACGCCCCAAGCCCCCGGTCGGTAATCTTCGTCCGGAACACCACCGAGGCGATAAACCTGGTGGCCTACGCCTACGCCCGCCGGGAGCTAAAGCCCGGCGACGAGATCCTGCTTTCGGTTATGGAGCACCACAGCAACCTGGTTCCCTGGCAGCTGGTGGCCCAGGAGACGGGGGCCGAGCTTAAGTTTCTCGGCATCGCCGAGGACTATCGCCTCGACCTCTCCCAGTTGGACCGCCTTCTCGGCCGGCGGCCCCGCATCGTCGCCTTAACGTTAATGTCCAACGTCCTGGGAACCATCAACCCGATTAAAGAAATTGCCCGGGCGGCCCACGACGTGGGGGCGGTGATGGTGGTAGACGCCGCCCAGGCCGCTCCCCACATGCCCATCGACGTTCAGGAGCTGGATGCCGACTTCCTGGCCTTTTCGGGCCACAAGATGTGCGGCCCCACCGGTATCGGGGCCCTTTACGGCAAGCTGGAGCTTCTGGAGCGGATGGGACCTTTTATGGGGGGCGGCAGCATGATCCGGGACGTGCACCTGACCTACTCCGAGTGGAACGAGGTGCCCTGGAAGTTTGAGGCCGGGACCCCAAACATTGGGGATGCGGTCGCCTTCGGGGTGGCGGTGGATTACCTTCAGGGGCTGGGAATGGAGAACGTCCGCCGCCACGAGCAGGAACTTCTGGCCTACGCCCTCCGGCGGGTGGCCGAGGTGGAGGGCCTCGAAGTCTACGGGCCCAAGGACCCCGAGGTTCAGGGCGGAATCATTTCGTTCAATTACCTGGGGGTTCACCCCCACGACGTGGGAACCGTGCTAGACTCAGAAGGGGTGGCCATCCGGGCCGGGCACCACTGCGCCAGGCCGCTGATGCGCCGGCTCGGGGTTGTGGCCACGGCCCGGGCAAGCTTTTATATTTACAATACCAAGGAGGAAGTCGACGCCTTCGTCGAGGCGCTGGCCAAGGTGAGGGAGATTTTCAGCCGTGTCCCTTGACGAGCTTTACCGGGAGATAATCCTGGACCACTATAAAAACCCTCGGAATCGGGGCCGCATCCCCGACCCCAGCGCCACGGCCGGGGCCTATAACCCCCTCTGCGGCGACGAGGTGGACCTTTACCTTAAAATTGAAAACGGGCGGATCGTAGATATCAAGTTCGAAGGACGGGGCTGCTCCATAAGCCAGTCGTCGGCCTCGATGCTCACGGAGGCGGTGAAAAACCGGACCCTGGCCGAGGCCGACGCCCTGGCTGAGGAGGTACGGGGAATGCTCCTGGGGGAGCGGGAACCCACCTCGGACCTGGGCGACCTGGAAGCCCTGCAGGGGGTTAAAAAATTTCCGGTCCGAATCAAGTGCGCCATTTTGAGCTGGAATACCTTAAAAGATGCCCTGGCCGGCTATCGGGCCGGAATCAGCCGGGGCGAAGTGAAGGTCGTGACCGAATAAGGCCGGCCCAAGGAGGCAACCGATGGAAGAGATAACCAAAGAAGAACTGGTCGAAGTTATCCGGGCACAGCTTCAGGATGTTTACGACCCCGAGTTCGGCTTCAACATTATTGAACTGGGGCTGGTTTACGACATCCAAGTTAATGACGGGGTCGCCGAGATCACCATGACCTTTACGACCCCCTTCTGCCCTTACGGCCCGGCCCTCATCGAGCAGACCAGGCTTAAGGTCCTCGAGATACCGGAGATTACCGACGTAAAAGTAAACATCACCTTCGACCCGCCCTGGGACCCCCGGGTCCACGCCAGCGAAGACGTCAAGCTTCTGCTGGGGATGACGGGGATTACCAGCCTGTTGGCCGGCGGGGGCGAAGACTTGGACTGAACCCCGGCTCCGGTCCTCGGGCCGGTAACCCCCCCAATCCCCGGCCGACAACCCCAGGGTCTATGCCCGATGCTTGCCGCCAGGCTTTACGGTCCCGGCGACCTCCGGGTCGAAGACATTACCCGTCCCGAGCCGGGGCCGGGGGAAGTGGTGGTCCGGGTCGAGCGGGCCCTCACCTGCAGCACGGATTTAAAAATCTTCCGGCAGGGCAGCCACCCCGCCCTGGGCCCTTTGCCCGCCGCCTTCGGCCACGAGCTGGCCGGGGAGGTGGCGGCGGTGGGGCCCGGGGTGAAAGACCTGGCCGTGGGCCGGCGGGTGGCCGTGGGAAACTCCGCCCCCTGCGGCCGGTGCCCCTACTGCC
>DAOUCL010000292.1:0-1724 GCA_034432015.1 Dehalococcoidia bacterium | reverse complement strand
GGTTAAAGGCGTTGTAGACGGCCGAGGTGTCCCCGGGCTGCTGGGGCTGGGTTATCTGGTTGGCTATCGCCACCAGCTGCGAGCCCGACGGCCCCGTTATCGTCATCGAACCCACAAACCTCGGCCCAGGAATCGTCCCCACCGCCGGGTAAAGGGTCGTGCTCTTGTTGGCCGGAACCGTCACCGTATCGTTGCGGGCAACCGAACCGTCATTGCTTACCGCACGGACCTGGACCGTGACGTCGCTTGGGCCCAGGTTCTGAATCTGGACCCCAACCTGGTAGTTGCTGTTGTTGGTCATCACCAACGGCAGGCTTACGGCGGATGTCCCGCCGCCGAAGCCCACATACGACATCCCCTGCCCAAGCCCCACGTTAAGCTCGTTTACGATGGCCACTATCTGACCCCCAGCCGACGCCTCCAAAACCCCCGAACCGATGTGCTTTTGCGTCATCGTCCCGGGCAGAACCGGATACCAGGTCTTGGACTCATACGGCCCAAGGTTTACCGTATCCCGCACTACCCCATCCACCTTAAGGGTCACCGCCGTCGGACCCGAACCCACATTCATCACCTGCAGCCCCGTGCACCAGCCGGAATTGGCGCACATTATCAGGGGCAGGTACATCCGCTGACTGCCCTGGGAAAACCCGTTGTAGCTAAAAAGAATCGAACCGTTGCTCTGGGTCACCACCGCCGCCACCGGCCGGTCAGAACTTACCCGCACCGAACCCACCCAGCCCGAACCGAGGTCAGAATCATCCTCAAGCTGCCGGATGGTGGCACGCCCACCCGCCGGAATAGACACCGTCCGGCTCTTGACCACGCTGGCCGACCCGGTCCGCCGGTACTCCAGACTTACATTGGCCGGGCCGGCCGTATCGGTGTTCTGAATGTAAATGGCCGTCGAGTAGCCCCCGTTTTCCCGCATAATCAGGGGCAAAAAAGCCTGGGTCCCAGGGGATGTCACCCCAATGTAAGAATCGAGCATCGTCGGATTGGACGTGAGCAGGTTGGCAATGGCCGCCACCGGCCGGTCCGACTGGATTTCCACCGTGCCGTCAAAGCCGCTTACCGGCAGCGGGAAGATGGTGGTCGAGCCCCCGGCCGGGACGGTAAGACTCTGGGAGTGGACCTGGGCGCCGTTCCCATCCCGGTAGATGACGGTCACATTGGCAGGATTTGCGCCGTCCAGATTCTGAATCTGAAAGCCCGAAGACCAGGTCGGGGCCCCAAGGGGCGCCGCCGAACCCACCCGCCCGTAGTAACTGCCCCCAAGCAAAAGGAGGCCGATAACCCCGACAATACCGACCTTTACCAACCGACCCTTCATTAGAGCTCACTCCTTGCCACGGCTTTGCCGCCCGGCTGCCGCTCTCGGGCAATTATACGGCCGGGCCCTGACCCCGTCAAGGGCGGGCCGGCCCGGCCTGCCGGGCGGCTCTCACCTGAGATCATAGGCCGCCTTAGCCCAAAACCGCATCACCCCTAGGGGTGATTTTTTGCCCGAAAACTAAAGATCACCCCCAGGGGTGATGACAAAAAAGGGCCGCGCCGCCCACAATGGGAGCAGATGCGGCCGCAGGTCGGCCGAATTCTGCCCTTAAAGAGGTGAAGCCGAAGATGGGTCGCCCAAACGCTTTGCGGATTCTTGCGGGAGTCCCCGGGCCGGGCAAAGTTTTACTCCGGCGGCTCGGCCGAAGTTTGGGGCCCTCGGGCCCGGC
>DAOUCL010000291.1:0-9906 GCA_034432015.1 Dehalococcoidia bacterium | reverse complement strand
TGCCAGTCCCGCAGGTCGGCCCGGAGCCGCTCATTCTCGGCCTGGAGCTCCTGGTAGAGGCGGGCGTTTTCGATGCAGAGGGCGGCGATGTCGGCCGCGGCCATCAGGAACCGGCGCTCCTCCTCGGTAAACTCGTGGGGTTCGGCCATATAAACCCGCATCACCCCGATGGCCCGGTTCCGGCCGGGCAGGGGCACCACGATTACCGACCGAATCCCCTCCCGGGCGGCGGCTTCGGGATACTGGAATCCGGGGTCTTTGGAGGCATCCTTAATCTCGACGATTTCGCCGGCCAAGGCCCGCTGGTCCACCAGACTCCGGCTTACCGCCACCGGCCCCTTGCGTAAATAGTCTTCGCTCAGCCCATACGCCGCGCCCAGCACCAGCTCATCCCCCCGGGGGGTAAGCAGTCGGATGGAGCAGGCCTTGGCGTTAAGGGCCTTGGCGGTGCTTTCGCAGGTGACCTGCAGAACTTTGGCAACGTCCAGGCTTGAGGTGACGGCCTTGCAGACCTGAAAAAGCGCTTCGAAGAACCGGTCGTCCTTTGCCCGTTGTTCGGTTGTCGCCATCTTACTCAGCCCCCCGTAATTGTTCGGTTAACATGATATTCAGTTCCAGACCCCAGGGATAGCGGTCCCGCAGGCGGGACAGCAGCCGTCGGGGCCGAGGCGGTTTTTAAGAACCTTAAACCCACAACGTTCGATGAGCAGGCCGCGGCAGCCCGGGCAGTAGGTGTTTTCAAAAGGTCCAACCATCCCCGGCAGGTTGCCGGCGTAGACGAACTTAAGGCCCTCCTCCAGGCCGATTTCGGCCGCCCGGATGAGGGTATTCGGACCCGTATTCTCCGGGTCGGTCATTTTGTAGTCCTTGTGAAAGGCCGTTACGTGCCAGGGTATATCCGGGGAGACCGAGGCGATGAACCTGGCCGCATCCCGCAGCTCGGCCTCGGAGTCGTTCCAGCCCGGGACCACCAGGGTGACCACCTCCACCCAGAAGCCCAGCTCCCAGGTCCGGCGGATGGTCTCCAAGACGTTCTCCAGCTTGCCCCCAAGCTGCCGGTAGTTCCTGGCCGACATCGACTTAAGGTCAATTTTATAGCCGTCCAGCCACGGCCGCAGGTAGGCCAGGACCTCCGGGGTGGCATTCCCGTTGGAGATAAACACCGTCTTAAGGCCGGCCCCCTTGGCCAGCTTGAAGATATCGACGGCCCATTCGGCCGTAATTAGGGGCTCGTTATACGAAGAGCCGACCACGGCCGCCCCGTAGCGGCGGGCCAGCCGGACCAGCTCCGCGGGCCGAAGGTCTACGATTTCGATGCCGAGGCCGGCGACGGGGTCCCGCAGGGCCTGGGATGTAAGCCAGTTCTGGCAGTAAGGGCAGTGGTAATCGCAGCCGAACATGCCGAAGGTTAAGGTTTTGGAGCCCGGAAGCAGGTGGAAGAAGGGCTTTTTCTCGGTGGGGTCCAGCTGCAGGGGCCCCACGTAGCCCCAGGGGGCGTAGAGGGTTCCGCCCTGGTTGAACCGGACCTGGCAGATGCCCCGCAGGCCGTCTAAGATTACGCAGCGGTGGCCGCAGGCGAAGCACCGGACCTTGTTATCGGCCAGGCGCTCGTAAAGGGCGGCCGGTCGGGTCCGCTCATCGAGGATGTCGGCGAGGGGGGTCTGAAAACGGGTCTTTGCCCGGGCCATGGCCCGCTCATCCTTTCTAAAAGTCATTATAGCTCGGGCTGCCCTCAGGTTTAAACCCGGCTGAAGGGGGCTGGTTGCCGGGCGGGGAGGGCTCTGGCATAATCCCAGTGAAAGCTCTTATGGCCGTAAAGCCCATAAGCCCCGATTTTTACCAGCTCGACCTCCTTCACCTGGGGGTTTCCCGGGTAATTACGGCGTATTTATACCACCACCCGACGGAGGCGGTCCTTATCGAGCCGGGCCCGGCCACCACCTTAAAGACCCTCCTGGCCGACCTACAGGCCCTTGAGGTCCGGCCCGACGCCTTAAGGCACGTGCTCTTAACCCACATTCACCTGGACCACGCCGGGGCCTCGGGCCACCTGGCCGAGGTTTTTCCGAACGCCAATTTTTACGTCCACCCTGTGGGCCTCCCCCACCTGGCCGACCCGACCCGGCTGATAAACAGCGCCCGCCGCCTCTACGGGGAGGATTTAGAGCGGCTTTTCGGCCTGCCGAAGCCGGTCCCTTCGGGGCGGCTGGTGGGCCTATCGGATTCCGGCCGCCTGCGGGCTGGGGGCCGGAGTTTCGGGGTTTATTACGCCCCCGGCCACGCCTCCCACCACGCGGTGTTTTTGGACCTGGAAGACCGGGTGCTCTTTGCCGGGGACGCCGCCGGCACCCGGATGCCGGGGGTGGATTCGGTCCGCCCCCCAACCCCGCCCCCGGATATTGACATCGAAGCCTGGCACGAGACAATAAACCGGATCCGGGGCCTGCGGCCGGTGGTGCTGGCCGTGGCCCACGCCTGGCTTTACGCCGATGTCGCCTTTCACTTGGCCGACCTGGAGGCCCGGCTGGACCGCTGGGCCGAAATGGTGCTTTCGGCCCTGGAAGCCGGCCGGTCCGAGGCGGAGGTTGCGGCTTCCCTCCGGGCCGAGGGGGACGCCGCCGCCCGGGCGGCCGACGGGGAAGGGGAGCTGGACCGCTGGCAGCAGGCGATGCCGTACGAGCTTTCGGCCCTGGGCCTGGTCCGCTACTGGCGCAAGCGCCGGCCTGACCTGGGACAGAGTTGATATGATAGCGGTCAAGCGCTGGGATAAGCCCCAACCCCCAACCGAGGCCGAACTTATCGGCCTTTTCCGGGCCGAGGGCCTTCAGCCCTACCGGTGGTCTAACGGGCCGGGGGATGTTTACCCGGTCCATGCTCACCCGTACCACAAGGTCCTTTATGTGGTGCGGGGGTCAATAACCTTCCGCTTTCCGGACGGACGGCCGCCGGCGGAGCTTAAGGCCGGGGACCGGCTGGACCTGCCGGCCGGGGTCGAGCACGATGCGGTGGTGGGCCCGGAAGGGGTGGTCTGCCTCGAGGCCCACCGGCCGGCCTCAGGCCGGCCGGGCCTCAGTAAAGGCCCCGGTACATTCCCCCATCAATCAGGATGGTGGCGCCGGTGATATAACTGGCGGCCTCGGAGGCGAGGAACACCACCAGGTTGGCAAACTCCTCCGGCCGCCCGTACCGGCCCATGGGGATCGTCTTCTCCCACTCCCGGACGACCTCCTCCACCGGCCGATTCTCCCGCCGAGCCCGGGCCTCATCCAGCTCCCGAACCCGCTCGGTGCTTATCCGGCCCGGGCAGACGTTGTTGACGGTGATGTTAAAAGGGGCAACCTCATCGGCGAGGGTCTTGGCCATGCCGACGACGGCCGTCCGAATGGAATTGGAGAGGATGAGCAGGTCGAGGGGCTGTTTGACGGTAATAGAGGTGTTGTTAATAATTCGGCCCCAGCGCTGGGCCCGCATGTAAGGGAGAACTTCCCGGGTAAAGCGCAGGGCCGACATAAAGTTAAGCCTAAAGGCCGCCTCCCAGTCGGGGTCGGCGAAGTCGTCGAAGCGGCCGGCCGGGGGGCCGCCGGCGTTGTTAAAGAGGATGTGGACGGTGCCGAAGCGGTCGACGGTGCGCCGGACCATCTCCCGGATCTGGCCGGGGTCGGTAACATCGCAGACCACCGGCAGAACCTCGGCACCGGTTTGGGAGCGGAGCTCTTCGGCGGCGGCTGAGAGGTTCTTCTCATCCCGGGAGCAGATGGCCACCCGGACGCCCTCCCGGGCGAGGCCAAGGGCGACGGCCTTGCCGAGGCCCTTGCTGGCAGCCGAAACGATGGCAACCTTTCCCGAAAGCCCAAGGTCCATCGGGTCCCACGCCTCCTTAGTTAGGGGTCTCGTCGTAAGATAGTAGCACGGCTCAGCTCCCAACCGCCCCATGGGAGACGGTGCTACCAGGGGATGCGCTGTTGACATAGGCGCTTAGGTCAAGAGCGAGGTCTGGAGGGAAGCCTTTGAGCGGGGGTTACCATCTGCGGATTCTCTGTACTCCGTTCGGTGGAAGAGAGCTAGACCCGGCTGTAAGCTCCGGTTGGGCGGCGCCCCGGTCTAGGTAAGTACCGTCAGGTGGGAGAGGAACCGTTCGACGTCGAAGGTAAATTCCGAGCCCAGCTCGCCCCGGCGCACCTTCCCCAGGTCCGTCTTGGGCAGGGGTTCGTCGGTCAGCACTACCTCCCGCACCCACTTGTAGGCCGCCAGCCGCTGCTGGGCCTGCCGCACCTCGGCCATTACCCAGCCGTGGATAAGCTCCGGGGTCGGCTTTTCCAAACCCTCCCGGGCCAGCCGGTCGGCGACGGCCTGGGGGTTAGGAAACACCACCGCCTGGACCTCCACCTTCAGCTCCTGGCCGGCCCGTAGAACCCGCCGCCCAACGACGGCCACATCCTGAATAAGGGGACACTCTTTCAGGACGTCCTCCACCTCGTCGGGGCTTACCTTTTCGCCTGTATCCAGCACAATGATGGCCTTGGCCCGGCCGGTTAAATAGACGTTTCCGTTCGGGGCGATGCGGCCGATATCCCCGGTCCGGAACCACCGGCCCGTTTCGTCCTCGAAGAAGACGGCGGCGGTGGCCACCGGGTCTTTGTAATAGCCCGGGCTTACGTTCGGACCCTGGGCCGCCAGCTCGCCCAGGCCGTGCTCCCGGACGTGGATCCCTTTCTCCGGAACGTCCAGCAAGCGCAGGCGGACCCCCGGCAGGGGCCGGCCGACGCTACCCGCCTCCCGTTCGTAGTAATCCGTGAACAAAAACTTCCAGGGGTTAATCTCCGGGACCGTAAGGACCGGGGCCGTCTCGCTCAAACCCCAGCCCTGGACGAGGAGCAGCCCCAGCCGGTAATACTGGCGGGCCAGCTCCGGGGGCAGGGCCGCCCCGCCCGAGACCATGAACCGGAGCCGGCCCCCAAGGCGCCGGTGCAGGGGCCCGAAGAGGAGCCGGCCGATATTTACCCCGGTCAGCTCTTTAACCAGCCGGGAGGCCTCCAGACCCCGGCGCAGCTTTTCCAGCCGGCCCTCCGCCTCCGCCCGGGCAAAAACCGCCTTTAACAGCAACCGAAAGAGTTCGGGGACACCCAGAAAGACCGTCGGCCGGAACTCCCCCATCCGGTCGGCGGTGCGCCGCAAGTCATTCTCAAAGGCGGTGGCGGCCCCCACCGCCAGGGGGGCCAGCAGCCCGACGGTAAGGGGGTAGGGGTGGTGCATGGGAAGCACCAGGAGCACCCGGTCGGTGGGCCCCACCTTTACGGCCCGGGTTATAGCCCAGACGTTGGCCAGCAGGTTCCGGTGGGTGAGCATCACCCCCTTGGCCGCCCCCATCGTCCCCGAGGTAAAGAGGATGAGGGCAAGGTCGTCCGGCCGCACCGTTACCTCTTCCGAGAGCCCCAGACCGGGCAGGTCCAGCAGCCGGTCCAGGGCCAGGTGCCGGGGCGGCAGTTCGCCCCCGGCGTCGATAACGAAGGTCTGCGCCACCCCGGGGAGGGGCTCCGGGAGGGTGCCGGCCGGGGTCGGCCCGACCACCGCAAACTTTACGTCGGCTTTGCGGGCAAGGTCGGCCTGTTCGTTGGGCTGGAGCCGAAAGTAGATGGGGACGGCCACCGCCCCAAGGGAGGTGATGCCCAGGAAGGCCACGGCCCACCTGATGGAGTTGGGGGCGATGATGCCCACGTGGTCCCCCGGCCCAACGCCCGCCTGGGCCAGGGCAGCCCGACAGCGGACCACCCGTTCCCACAGCTCCCCGAAGGTCAAACTTACCGGCCCGTCACCGGGCCGCTCCCAAAGGGCCATTGCCGGCCCGAAGCGGCGGGCGCTTCGGCGGAGCATCTCCGGGATGGTAAGGGGTTCCCCGTTCAAAGGCCTCCGCTCCGATTAGGTCGGTGGCCGGCGGAGCCGGCGCCGATTTATCATAAACTGGGCCCCACGGACGGGTCAAATGCCGCAACCTAGGAGGGGGTTTTTAAAGATGGCCAGGGCGTACGTGCTGGTGGAGACGGCCGTCGGCAAGACGGGGGCGGTGAAGGCCAGCCTCCAGCAAAAGCCTGCGGTCAAAAGCGTGGATACGGTGACCGGCCCCTACGACCTCATCGTCCAGGTCGAAGGTCCCGACATCAGCAGTATCGGCCGGATCGTCCTGGACGAGATCCACACGGTGGAGGGGGTGTCCCGGACGATAACCTGCCTGGTGGTAGACAGCTGAGCCGGCCGCAAACCCGGCCCAAGTTGGAACTTTTTAAAGATCCCTAAGGATCTCTTATAAATTCTTCAGCCAAACCATTGACCCCCTGCCGGGACGGGGATTAAGATCAACCTCGGAAACCGGCCTGTCCCCCAGCCCGCCAAACGGCCGCCGGCCGCCCGGAGGTTGCCGGTAAGCTATCGCCTTCGGCCGTCCCCGGGCGGGGGATTTTTAGTTTAACCGAAGAGGTTACTGCAGGAGGTGGTTTGGTGACTATCCCGAACGCTAAAGAGGTCTGGCAGGCTGCCCTCGGGGAGCTTCAGCTCCAGGTAAGTCGGACCAATTACAACACCTGGCTGAAGGATACGGTGGGGGTGGACTTTGACGGCCGCCGGTTTGTGGTCGGCGTTCCCAATGCCTTTGTGGCCGACTGGCTGGAAACCCGCCTTAAATCCCTCATCCGTAAAACCCTGTGCAGTATTCTCGCCTGCTCGGTAGAGGTGGATTTTAGAATCACCCAGGCCCGCAACGGCCGCCGGGGGGAGACGAACCTGGCGGGCTCCCAGCCCAACGGCCACGGCCGGGCCGAAACCCGTGCCGGGTCGGGCGGGGCGCTGGGCACCTCGGCCCTGCCCCTGCGTCTAAACCCCCGGTATACGTTTGAAACCTTTGTGGTGGGCCGTTCCAACCGGCTGGCCCACGCCGCCGCCCTGGCGGTGGCCGAGGCCCCGGGCCAGTTTCACAACCCCCTCTTTATTTACGGGGGGGTCGGCCTGGGCAAAACCCACCTGCTTCAGGCCATCGGCCACCGGACGGCCGGAAGCGGCTGTCGGGTGCTCTACGTCAGCGCCGAGCAGTTTACTAATGATTTTGTCTCGGCCCTGCGGGAGCGCCGGACCGAGGAGTTCCGGGCCCGCTATCGGTCTTTGGACGTGCTTTTAATCGACGACATCCAGTTTATCGCCGGCAAGGAGCAGACCCAGGAAGAATTCTTCCACACCTTCAACGACCTCTACGGGGCCGGGCGGCAGGTGGTCCTTTCCAGCGACCGGTTGCCCTCCAACCTGCACCCCCTGGCGGACCGGCTTCGGTCCCGCTTTGAGTCGGGCCTGATTGTCGACATCCAGCCGCCGGAGTTCGAGGAGCGGGTGGCCATCCTCCAGGCCAAGGCCGCCCTCCACGGCGTGGAGGTTCCGGTGGCCGTCTTAGAGCTTCTGGCCCAGCGGTTTCAGAACAACATTCGGGAGCTGGAGGGAAGCCTTAACCGGGTAATCACCTATGCCCGGGTCAACGGCCTCCCCATCACGCTGGAGGTGGCCGCTAAGGCCCTCCACGACGTTTTCGGCAACGTGACCCCCCGCCGGCTGGTAAGTCCCCAGGCGGTGCTGGAGGCCGTCAGCCGTTACTACCAGGTGCCCATCTCCGAACTGCAGGGTCCCCGCCGCAACCGGGAGGTGACCACCCCCCGCCAGATCGCCATGTACCTGATGCGGGAAGAGACTGACTGCTCCCTGGGCCAGATCGGCCACCACCTGGGCGGCCGGGACCACACCACCATCATGCATGGGTGCGAAAAGATAAGCCATCTGCTCAAGAACAACCCCGACCTCCGCCGGGAGGTGGACGACATCCGGGCCGTCCTTTACGGCCGGGCACCCCTCCGTTAGGCCGAGCGCCGACTTTGCCGTAGCCGGGGATGGTTTAAAACTATCCCCGGCAATTTTTTGGGCCCGGTGGATAGCTTTGGGCCCACGGGGAAGGGTGGTGGACGGGGAAAGGGAGGCTTGGGTCGGGCGGAACTTTTCCACGGCCCCCGGTTATTCTCAACCTGGTCTCCACCCGGCCGGGCCGATTAATCCCCGGCCTCCCGGCCCTACGGATGGGGTTATCCGCCAAACCCACCGAGTACCGTTGCCTACGACGGCTACTACGGAAATACCCTTAATCTCAAAGATAGCTTCGCCGCCAGTCCGTATAATGGCTAGGGGGAGATGTTCGTCGACGAGGCGGTCATCTACGTTAAGGGTGGGGACGGGGGAAACGGCGCGGTGAGCTTCCGGCGGGAAAAATACGTCCCCTTCGGGGGCCCGGACGGGGGGGACGGCGGGGACGGGGGTAACGTTTACCTGGTAGCCGACGAAAACGAGAACACCCTGCTGGCCTTTCGTTACCGGCAGCGTTTTGTGGCCGGGCGGGGTGGCGACGGCGGTCCCAACCGCCGGACGGGTAAGCGGGGCGAGGATATTTACATCCGGGTGCCGGTCGGGACGGTGGTCTGGCTGCTGGACGGGCCCAATGGGAAGCCGGTAGCCATGCTGGGGGACTTAACCGAGCATGGGCAGGTGCTCCTGGTGGCCCGGGGAGGCAAGGGGGGGCGGGGGAACGCCCACTTCGCCACCCCAACCCACCAGACCCCCCGATTCGCCGAGCGGGGTGAGCCGGGGGAAGAGCGGTGGCTCAGGCTGGAGCTTAGGCTTCTGGCCGATGTGGGCATTGTGGGCTTGCCCAACGCCGGCAAATCCACCCTGCTGGCGGCCATTTCGGCGGCCCGGCCTAAAATCGCCGATTATCCGTTCACTACCCTGGTGCCAAACCTGGGGGTGGTGGAGTTCGACGGGGAGCGCTTCGTGGTGGCCGACATTCCGGGGCTGATCGAGGGGGCCCACCTGGGCCACGGCCTCGGCCACGAGTTTCTGCGGCACATTCAGCGGACCCGGGTGCTCATCCACCTGGTGGACGGCCTTCACCCCGACCCTCTGGCCGCCTACGAGACGGTGAACCGGGAGCTGGTCGAGTTTGACCCGGCCCTTGGGAAGCGGCCCCAGGTGGTGGCCGTTAATAAGGTCGACATTCCGGAGGTCCGGGAGCGGTTCCCCGAAATCAAGGCCACGTTCGCGGCCCGGGGGGTGGAGGTGCTGGGAATATCGGCCGCTACCGGCGAAAACGTCCGGTTGCTCCTCAGCCGGGTAGTGCAGGAGCTTCGGCGGGTAAAGGCGGAGGCGCCCCAACCCGCACCCGGCCCGCCCGTTATCCGGCCGCCGGTGGCCGACCGGGAGGTTCGGGTTCGGCGGGAGGATGGGGTATTCGTAGTCGAAGGGGAGGCGGCGGTGCGGGCGGTGGTTATGACCGACGTCAACAACCCGGATGCCTTGCGGTTTCTGCGCCGGAAACTGGCCAGGCTGGGAGTCCTGCGGGAGCTGCGGCGGGCGGGGGCCGGGCCGGGCGCGGTGGTCCGCTTTGGTAAAATTGAGCTGCCCTGGGAAACCCTGACGGGGGAGTTTCGGCGTTGAGAATCGGGGTCCTGGGCGGGACGTTCGACCCGCCCCACATCGGCCACCTGGTCGTCGCCCAGGAGGTGTGGTGGCGGCTACGGCTGGATAAGGTGCTTTTCGTGCCGGCCGGAAACCCCTGGCACAAGGCGGGGGAAGAAGTCACCCCGGCCCACCACCGGGAGGCGATGGTGCGGCTGGCCATCGCCGGCGACCCCCGGTTTGAGCTTTCCCGGGTGGACCTGGAGCGGCCGGGTCCCACCTACACCGTAGATACCCTTACGGAGCTGCGCCGAACCTACCCGCCCGGCACCGAGTTTTACTTTATCCTCGGAACCGACGCCCTGGCCCAGCTTCCCACCTGGCGGTCGCCGGAACGAGTTATCAGCCTGGCCCGGCTGGCGGTGGTGCCCC
>DAOUCL010000290.1:0-16056 GCA_034432015.1 Dehalococcoidia bacterium | reverse complement strand
CTGGCCCGGATTGAGACGGCCGGGGAGGGGCTGGTCGCCGTGGGCCGGGGCAGGGAGGCGGTGGCGGCCCGCCGGTTCTTGATTTCCGATTGCCGCCGGCCCCGAACCCAGGGGCTGGTGGAGCTCGGGGTCGCCCTCCGAAACGGGGCGGTTTTGACCGACGGCCGGCAGGCCACCACCGTGGCCGGGGTTTTCGCCGCCGGGGATATTACCGGCGGCCGAATGCTCTCGGACTCTGCCCGGGCCCAGGGGGCCACGGCGGCCGAGAACGCCCTGGGCTTCGACCGCCCGTTCGACCCGCGCCTGATTCCCCGGGTCTACCATACCCGGCCGGAGGTGGGGGCCGTGGGCCTGACCGAGGCCGAAGCCCGGTCGGCCGGCCTTGACGTGGTGGTCGGCCGGGCCGATTTGGGGTTTAATGCCCGGGCCTTAACCTTGGGCCAGGAGCTTGGGTTTGCCAAGGTGGTGGCCGCCCGTCCCCACGGGCGGCTGGTGGGGGTTCACATCCTGGGCCCCCTGGCGACGGAGGCGGTTTCGGCGGCCGCGGTGGCGCTAAAACTGGAGGCCCTGGTGGAGGACCTGGCCGACCTGGAATTCGGCCACCCAACGGTAACCGAGGTCCTGACGGAGGCGGCTAAAGACGCCCTGGGGCAGCTCCGATGATTACGGTCTTAAGGCTGGGCCAGCTGGCCTACCGCTGGGCCTACCTTTTCCAGCGGCGGCTGGTCCGGGCCCGTCAGGCCGACGGGGTCGGGGACGTTTTGCTGACGGCGGAGCACCCGCCCGTCGTCACCCTGGGGCGGGGAGGTGGGGAGGAGGACCTGAAGGTCAGCCCGGACCGCCTGGCCGGCCTCGGCATCGGCCTGGCGTTCACCGAGCGGGGTGGACGGGCCACCTACCACGGTCCGGGTCAGCTGGTTTTCTACCCGATTTTTAAGCTGCGGCCGGGGCGGCTCCACGGGTTCCTCCGGGCCCTGGAGGAGGCGGCCATCCGGACCCTGGCCCGGTACGGTATCAGGGCTCACCGGGACCCTCACCACCCCGGGGTCTGGGTGGGCCGGGATAAGATTGCGGCCGTTGGCCTGGCGGTGAGCGGGGGCGTCCCCTTCCACGGCCTAGCCCTGAACGTAGACCCCAACCTGGCCCACTTTGACCTAATCGTCCCCTGCGGCCTGGCCGACCGCGGGGTGACTTCTATGGCCCGGCAGCTGGGCCGGCCGCCCGGCCTGCTGGGGGTGGAGCGGGCCTTCTGCGAGGAGCTGGCCGACCTGCTCGGCCGAAACTGGCAGGTGGGCTTTCAGGAGGCCCCGTGGCTGGTGGCCCCGGCCCCCACCGGGGAGATGGTGGCCCGGCTTGAGGCCCTCTTCCGGCAGGCGCGGCTTCATACCGTCTGCGAGGAGGCCCTCTGCCCCAACATCGGGGAGTGCTGGGCCGGGGGCACGGCAACCTTCATGCTCCTGGGGGACACCTGCACCCGCCACTGCCGGTTCTGCGCCGTTGCCAGCGGCCGGCCGGGGGCCCCGGATCCCCTGGAGCCCTACCGGGTGGCCGGGGCGGCCGCCCGGCTGGGTCTGCGGCACGTGGTGGTAACCTCGGTGGCCCGGGACGACCTGCCCGACGGCGGCGCCGCCCACTTCGCGGCCACCATCCGGGCCCTCCGCCGGCGGCTGCCGGGGGCCACCGTCGAGGTGCTGGTCCCCGACTTCGGGGGCTCGGTCCGGGCCCTGGAAACGGTGGTGGCCGCCCGACCCGACGTTTTAAACCACAACGTCGAGACGGTTCCGCGGCTTTACCCGACCGTTCAGCCCCGCAAGGACTACCGGCGGACCCTGGGGGTGCTGGCCTACGCCCACCGGGCCGGGCTCCGGACCAAGTCGGGCCTCATTCTCGGGCTGGGGGAGACCCGGGGGGAAGGGGTGGCGGTCCTGGAAGACCTGCGGCGGGTGGGCTGCGACGTGGTGACCCTGGGTCAGTACCTCCGGCCCACCGACCGCCACCTGGAGGTCGCCGAATACATCCACCCGGTGGAGTTCGAATGGTATCGGGAGGTAGCCCTGGCCCTGGGCTTTCGGGAAGCGGCGGCCGGTCCCCTGGTCCGGAGCTCCTACCGGGCCGGGGAGCTTTTAGAAACCGTTTCTGAGGGGGTGAAAGGCGATGGCCCTGAGCGACGAACTGGCTTATACGGGCGCGACGGAGCTAGCTTACCGCATCCGCCGGCGGGAGCTTTCGCCGGTGGAGGTCGTAAATGCCTTCATCGAGCGGATTGAGCGGCGAAACCCCAGCATCAACGCCTTTGTCTACTTGGGCTTCGAGGACGCCCGGGCCCGGGCGCGAGAAGCCGAGCGGGCGCTGCTGGCCGGCGGGGCCCTGGGTCCCCTCCACGGTGTGCCCACGGCCATCAAAGACCTTTTCGATTTCAAACCGGGCTGGCCCAGCACCTTTGGGGGAATCCGGGCCCTGAAAAACTTCGTCGTCGATGCCTATTGCGCCTTTGCTGAGCGGGTCGAAAAGGCCGGGGCCATCATCCTCGGCAAGACCAACAGCCCGGTGATGGGCTTCCGGGGAACCTGCGACAACTACCTGTTCGGACCGTCCCGCAATCCCTTCAATACGGCCAAGAATACGGGTGGGTCCTCGGGCGGCAGCGCGGCCGCCGTAGCCGACGGCCTGGTGCCCTCTGCCGAAGGGACCGACGGGGGTGGGTCCATCCGGATACCGGCCGCCTGGTGCGGCGTTTACGGCTACAAGCCCTCCTTCGGCCGGATTCCCTTCATTGCCCGGCCGAACGCCTTTGCCGGGGATACCCCCTTTCTCTTTGAGGGGCCGATTACCCGCACCGTCGAGGATGCCGCCCTGGTGGTGACGGCCCTGGCCGGCTACGACCCCCGGGACCCCTTCAGCCTGGACGAGCAGCCGGACCTGCTGGCCGCAACCCGCCGGTCCATCCGGGGCTGGCGCATCGCCTACAGCCCCAACTTCGACGTCTTCCCGGTGGAAAAGGCGGTGGCAGAGGTGGTGGGCCGGGCGGTAAGGGCCTTCGAGGAGGCCGGTGCCCGGGTCGAGGAGGTGCGTCTCGGGATCAACCGTCACCAGCGGGAGCTGAGCGACCTCTGGTGCCGGCTGATCATGCCCATCAACCTTCTCACCCTGGAAAACTTTAAGCGCCAGGGCCTCGACCTGCTCAAAGACCACCGGGAAGACTTCCCGCCCCAGTATCTGGAGTGGGTCGAGCGGGGCTACAAGCTCACGGCCCTTGATTTTTACAACGACCAAGCCGTCCGGACGGAAATCTACGACGCCATTCAGCGGGTGTTCGAAACCTACGACCTGCTGGTAACCCCGACCCTGGCCTGCATGCCGGTCGATAACGGCGCCGACGGGAATACGGTCGGGCCCAGCCGGATAAACGGGGAGGAGGTAGACCCCCTAATCGGCTGGTGTCTGACGTATTTTGTCAACTTTTCGGGTCACCCGGCGGCTTCCATTCCGGCCGGCCTGGGGGAGGGGAATCTGCCGGTGGGGATGCAGCTAATCGGCCGCCGCTACGCCGATGGGGACGTGCTGGCGGCTAGTGCCGTTTTCGAGCGGCTTCGGCCCTGGCAGGAGACTTACAAAATCTGCGCTTCAAGGCCCATTTAGGGCTGCCACCTGTCAGATCCAAGGTAGGAGCCCGGGGACGGGTGCTCCTGCCGCCTGGTGGGTACCGGAAATCCCGCTTGGCCGGGGGGCACAGCCTCACGGCTGGCCGGTTGCGGCGGTTAGGCTGGTTTGGGGCTGGCCTCGGCGGTGTCGGCCAGGGGTTGGCCCGGGTCTCAACCCCAAGCGGGCCAAGCCAAAACGGACAGGGGAACCACGACGTTGTCGAGTCCGTCCCGGCGGTGGCGGGGCGAGCCTGTGGGGGCAGGTGCCTTGGTAAGTCGGCGGCCGGAAGCAGGGTCGCCGCCAGCAAAAGCCACAATCGGCCGGGAGCTTGCCGGCCGCGGTGGTGTTGGCAGCCAGGGGGCAATCGACCAAACTGGAGCAAACCGCCTTTAAAACGTGGTAACATTGGGCAAGCCAGATACCCGTAACCATTTAAGCAAGATGCGACTACTCAGGTTTCAGGCGGATACCCCGTTTGGGCCCGTCGCCCGCATGGGTGCCCTCGACCCATCTGGGAGGCAGGTGGTGGACCTGGCGACCGCCTATGCCGCCCTCCTCCGGAGCCAAGGGGTAGACCCGGCCCGCTCCGAACGGGTTGCCGCCGAAATCTTCGCACCCAATATGCGGGATTTTATTGCCCTGGGCACCTGGGGCCTAGACCAGGCCCGACAGGCGCTGGAGTTTGCCCTTGGCCCCGCTGGGGCTCCGGTTATTTACCCTTTGTCAGGAACGCGGCTACTGGCCCCGGTCCTTCCTCAGGTTTTGCGGGACTGCCTGGCCTTTGAAGAGCACACCAAGAACGCCTACGCCAGGCTTAACCTGCCGGTACCTCCGGCCTGGTACGAACTGCCCGTTTACTATAAGGGCAATCCGCTGATGGTGGTCGGGCCTGACACCGATATTCGCTGGCCGGCCTACTCGCAGGTAATGGACTACGAGCTGGAAATCGCCATCGTCATCGGCCCCGGGGGTAAGGATATCCCGGCGGCCGAGGCCCACCGGCACATCTACGGCGTCACCATTCTAAACGACTTCAGCGCCCGGGATATCCAGGCCAAGGAGATGGCCGTCGGCCTGGGGCCGGCCAAGGGCAAAGACTTCGCCTACGCCCTGGGTCCCTGGCTCGTAACCCTGGACGAGATTCCGGACCTTTACAACCTGGAGATGGTTGCCCGGGTAAACGGCGAGGTCTGGTCCCGGGGCAACACTGGAACTATCTACTGGAGGTTCGACCGAATCGTCGAGCACATTTCGGCCGGTGAGTTGCTTGCCCCGGGCGACGTGATCGGGTCGGGGACCGTCGGCAACGGCTGCGGCCTCGAGCTGGGCCGCTTCCTTAAGCCCGGGGATGTGGTCGAGCTTGAAGTAAGCGGCATCGGCGTCCTCAGAAACCGGGTTATCCGGTGAAAACCAAACCCACGGAGTAAGCCCATGGCCGAGGTTTTTGTTCAAAACGGCAAGCGTATTACTGTTATAGACTTAAGCCAGACCCTTTCCAACGATACTAGACCTTTTGAGCCCCTCCCCCACCGGATCGAGTACTCCGACCACGCCCGGTCGGTCCAGGTGGCCGAGCGCCTCTTCGGCCTCGGGGCCGAATACTGGCCCGACGGCCTGGCTTGGGCGGCCGAAACGGTGACCCTTTCCACCCACTCGGGCACCCACGTTGACGCCCCGTATCATTACGGTCCCCTTTCCGGCGGGCACCCAGCCCGGACCATCGACCAGGTCCCCCTCCGGTGGTGTTTCGGGGATGGGGTCGTCCTCAACATGACCCACAAGCGGCGGGGCGAGGGGATCACTGCCGAAGACGTTCAGGCCGAGCTTCGGCGGATCGGCTACACCCTCAAACCTTTCGACATCGTTCTGGTAAGAACCGACACCTGGAAACACTTCCAAGAGCCGGGCTACGACCTGACGCACCCGGGCTTGAGACGGTCGGCGGTGGAGTGGCTGGTGGGTCAGGGGATTAAGGTTATCGGCATCGACGCCTGGGGGCTGGACCGGCCCTTCGACATCATGGCCGAGGAGGCCCGGCGGGGCGATAGGTCGGTGGTCTGGGAAGCCCACATCTTCGGCCGGGAGCAGGAATACTTGCAGATCGAGAAACTGTGCCACCTGGACGAGATCCCCGTGCCCTTCGGTTTTAAGGTCTTTGCTTTTCCGGTGAAGCTAAAGGGGGCCAGTGCCGGCTGGGCCCGGGTCGTGGCCATCCTGGAAGAAGGGCTTGGGCCGTAGGCCCCCGCCGGGTTGTGCCGCAAAACACAATCTTGACAGGGCGCCGGCCCCGGGGCCATAATCGGTCAGATTCCGTCAGCGGGAGGGCCAGATGAAACCGGCGCCCTTCACTTACTTCGCCCCGCGTAGCCTCGACGAAGCCTTATCCTTGCTCGGTCAGTACGGCCCTGACGCCAAGCCCCTGGCCGGCGGCCAGAGCCTGGTACCCCTCATGAACTTCCGCCTCGCCAAGCCCCGCTATCTGATCGACCTAAACCGTATCCCGGAACTTGCCTATATCCGCCGGGACGACGGGCGCCTCGCCATCGGGGCCATGACCCGCCAGTTTGAGGCCGAAAGGTCCGACGAGGTGGCCCGGCACGCCCCCCTTCTGCGGGAGGCCCTCAGGCTGGTGGGGCATCCCACCATCCGCCACCGGGGCACCGTTGGGGGCTCCATCGCCCACGCCGACCCGGCCGCCGAACTTCCGGCCGCGGCGGTAGCCCTTGGGGCCGAATTCGTCGTCCGGGGCCCCCGGGGCACCCGAACCGTCCCGGCCGGGGAATTTTTCCTCGGTCCCTTCAGCACGGTCCTTGCCCCCGACGAGTTGCTGGTCGAGGTCCGGATTCCGGCGGTACCCCCGGGTACGGGCCATGCATTCTTAGAGCTTTCCCGAAGGCACGGCGACTTCGCCATCGTGGGCGTGGCCGCCCTGGTCGGCCTGGGCCCCGACGGCAGGATTGAGCGGGCGGCCCTGACCCTTGGCGGGGCGGGGCCAACCCCGGTCCGGGCCCGCCAGGCGGAGGCCGCCCTCCTGGGTGCCCCACCCACCGAGGACCTCTTCCGGGAGGCCGGCGAGCTGGCCGCCCGGGAAATCAGCCCGACCTCGGACATCCACGCCTCCGCCGACTACCGCCGGCGGGTGGCGGCGGTCCTGGTCCGGCGGGCGTTGGCAGTCGCAACCGAGCTGGCAAAGAAAGGAGGTTAGGCTCCCATGGCCGATCTTCACCGCATCAGGGTCTCGGTTAACGGAACCCCTTACGAGGCGACGGTGGAATCCCGGCGCCTGCTGGTAGACTTTTTACGCTATGACCTGGGCCTCGTGGGCACCCACGTCGGCTGCGAGCATGGGGTTTGCGGGGCCTGCACGGTCCTTATGGACGGCCGTTCCGTCCGCTCCTGCCTCCTTTTTGCCGTCCAGGCCGACGGGGCCGAGATTATGACGGTGGAGGGCCTGGCCCCGGACTCGCAGTTCCACCCCCTTCAGGAGGCCTTCTGGGACAAACAGGGGCTCCAGTGCGGCTACTGCACCCCGGGGATGCTGCTGCGGGCCTATGAGCTTCTTCGGGAAAATCCGAACCCCACCGAAGCGGAGATTCGGGAGGCCATCGCCGGCAACCTCTGCCGCTGCACAGGTTACCAGTTCATCATCGAGGCCATTCAGGAGGCGGCCGCCCGAATGGCCGGCACTGCCGGAAGCCGCTAGGGAGGTAAAAGATGGCTAGTCAGGCGCCGGTCCGCAAGTGGGTCGGAAAGAGCATCCGGCGGGTCGAAGACCCCCGGTTTCTGCTGGGTCGGGGCGGCTACGTGGACGACATCCTCCTTCCGGGGATGGTCCACGCCGCGGTCTTAAGGAGCCCCCTGCCCCACGCCCGCATCCAGTCCATCGACGTGAGCAAGGCCAAAAGCCTGCCCGGTGTCCTGGCCGTGGTCACCGGCAAGGAGGTTACCCAGCTTACCAACCCCATGCCCGACTTCGGGCCCGACCCCGCAAAGCATACCTGGTGGTTGCTGGCGGTGGACAAGGTCCGGTACGTGGGGGAGCCGGTGGCGGCGGTGGTGGCCACCGACCGCTACGTCGCCGAGGATGCCTGCGAGCTCATCGAGGTGGAGTACGAACCTCTGCCCCCGGTGGTGGACCCGGAGGAGGCGATGAAGCCGGGGGCGCCCCTGGTGCATGAGGCCCTGGGCTCCAACGTCGCCTACAGCCGCACCTTCGTCTTCGGGGACGTCGAGCGGGACTTTGCCGAGGCCGAGGTTGTCGTCCGGGACCGGCTTCGTTGGCACCGGTCGGGCGCCCAGCCCCTGGAGACGGTGGGGGCCGTAGCCCAGTACAACCCGGCCACCGGAATGATGACCATTTATTGCAACTCGGTGACCTTTACTTACCTTCTTTTCCTGGTGGCTAACACCCTGAAAATTCCGTCCAACAAGCTGGATATGGTCCCCTGCCCGGCCGGGGGCAGCTTCGGTTCCAAGTTCTGGGCCGTGCGGGTCCCCATCCTGGCCGGGATGCTGGCCAAGCTGGTGGGCCGGCCGGTCAAATTCGTCGAGGACCGCCTCGACAACATCTCCACCTGCGACCACCACGGTTCCGACCGCCTGTACGAGGTGGAGATGGCGGCGATGCGGGACGGGACCCTGCGCAGCATGCGCATCAAGGTCATCGACGACTACGGGGCCTACATCCAGTTTGGGGTTGGCACCCACGGCAACTCCCTGGCCCAGGTGGTGGGGCCGTATAAGATCAGGAGCCTGCAGTACGAGCTTTACGCCGTCCTTACCAACAAGTGCCAGCAGGGGGCCTACCGGGGCTTCGGCTCTGAGGTGACCAACTGGGTGGTGGAGCGCATGGTGGACCTGGTCGCCCGGGAGGTTAAGATGGACCCGGTGGAGGTCAGGCGCAAAAACTTCATCCAGCCCCACGAGTTCCCCTACTTTATCCCGACGGGGAACATGTATGACAGCGGCAACTACCCGGCGGTCCTCCAGAAGGCCCTGGAGCTGGCCGATTATGAGGGCCTGCGAGAGATGCAGCGGCGGGCCCGGGCTGAGGGCCGCTACGTGGGGATTGGCCTTATCACCGCCCAGGAACGGAGCGTCTTCAGCGCCACCGAGTTCTGGTTCTGGTTCGACCAGCCTACGGGTATAACCTCCACCCCCGAGAGCGTCACATTAAGCGTGGACCCGGCCGGGAACATCACCGCCACCCTCTACTCCCAGGCCTTCTGGGGCAACAGTCCGGAGACGATGGTGGCCCAGCTGGTGGCCGAGGAGTTTGACGTCGACCCGGCCCAGGTCACGGTGGTCTACTCCGGGACCGCCCGGGCCCTGCCGGCCACCGGCCCCGGGGGCAGCCGCTTTACGGTGATGGTGGCCGGGGCGGTCCAGGGGGCAGCCCGCAAAATCAAAGAAAAGATGCTTAAAATCGCCAGCCACAAGCTGGAGATCGCCCCGGAAGACCTGGAGTTTGCCGAAGGGAAGATCCGGGCCCGGGGCGCGCCGGAAAAGTTTTTGACCCTTCAGGAAGTGGCCACCCTGGCCTATCTTTACAAGTTGGACCTGCCCCCCGACTTGGAAAGCGGCCTCGAGGCCGACTTCGTCTTCGACCACCCTTACACGACGAAGCCCTCCCCCGACCGCAAAAACCTGGGGGTTTTCTACCCCTTTGTCGGCCACGCCTGCCACATCGCCGCCGTGGAGGTGGACATCGAAACCGGCCAGCACAAGTTTTTAAAATACGTGGCCGTCCACGACGCCGGCACCCTGGTCAACCCCCGCTCCCTGGCGGGCCAGATCATCGGCGGGGTGGCCCAGGGACTGGGAACGGCCCTCTATGAGCAGTACGTTTACGGACCCGACGGCCAGCTCCTCACCGGCAGCTATATGGACTACCTGATACCCACCTCGATGGAGGTACCCCAGGTGGAGGTCGGCCACCACGAGACGCCCTCCCCCTTCACCCCCCACGGCATCAAGGGGGGCGGGGAAGGGGGCCGAATGATGACCCCGGCGGTGGTGGCCGCCGCCATCGAGGACGCCCTGGCGCCCCTCGGGGTCCGGGTGAACGAGGTTCCTATAACCCCGGAGAAGATTCTGCGCTGGGTCGATGAGGCCCGCAGGAGGACGGCATGAAGTTTGGGATTATCCTCCCCATCTGGCGGCTCAGCCTTCGGGACGCCGAGCTGCTCACCTGCCGGGCGGAAGAGCTCGGCTTTGACGGCGTGTTCATCCCCGACCACGTGGTGGCCATGCCGGCCACCGTGGAGCACTACGGCCCCGCCTGGCCCGACCCCCTTGCCTTGCTGGCCTACCTGGCGGGCAAGACCAGCAAAATTCGGCTGGGGACCAGCGTGCTGGTCCTCCCTTACCGGAACCCCCTAGCGGTGGCCAAGGCGACGGCCACCGTGGACCAGGTGTCCGGAGGCCGGCTCATCTTCGGGGTCGGGGTAGGCTGGGATGAGGCCGAGTTTAAGGTTTTAAATATCCCCTTTAAAGAACGGGGCCGAATCAGCGACGAGTACCTGGCCATTATAAAGGCGGCCTGGGCCTCGGAGTTCGTTGATTTTAAGGGCAGATATTTCGCCTTCGAGGGGGTCGGCTTTGCTCCCAGGCCCCTCCAGCAGCCCCGCCCGCCCATCTGGGTTGCCTGCTCGCCCTTCAACGTCACAACGGCCTCGGTCCGCCGGGTGGTTGAGGCCGGGGACGCCTGGCATCCCCTGGGCTTGAATCGGGAGCAGATGGTGGTCGGCTTGGGGCTCCTGCGGGCCGAGGCGGAAAGGCTGGGCCGGAAGCCGCCGGCCTTCTGCCCCCGCAACCTCCTTAACCTCGGGGAGGGGCCGGCCGGGGACGGGCGGGCCCTCTTTGAGGGCTCCCCCGACCAGGTGGCCGCCGACCTCCGCTTCGTCCGGGACCTTGGGGCCGAATACGTAACCTTCGACCTTTACGCCTGCGCCGACGTGGAGCACATGGTGCGGATGCTCGGCAACTTCGCCCGCAGCGTCTTACCTGCCGTAGCCTGAGAGGAGGCGAGCCCGATGGCACCCTTCGACCTGGAAAAGCTCGACCTGCTGATGGCCGAGGCCGGTCTGGACCTGGTTTTGGCCACCAGCCGCCACAACGTCCGCTACCTGACCGGGGGCTATTATCTGCCCACCTTCAAGCGGCTGGAGGCCATCGGCCTTTCCCAGTACATGCCGGTGGTGGGAATCCCCCGGGGCCGGCCCCACCAGGCCTTCTACGTGGGGGTTTCCGTCCCCGATGTGGACGAGGTGCAAGCCCTGGAGGTTTTCGGGCCGATGTGGGTGGCCAATCGTCACTGGGTCCACGAGCTGCGGGGCCGGGTGGCCGGGGTGGTGGCCGAGGCGGCAGCCGGGGTGGTCCGGAAACTGGGCCTAGCCGGGGCCAGAATTGGCATCGAGGGCCCCTTTATGCCGGTGGAGGCCTTTGACGTGCTCCGGCGGGAACTTCCCGAGGCCGCCTTCGCCGACGCTACCGACCTCCTGGCCAGGCTCCGGGCCGTCAAAACCGCCCGCGAGGTTAACCTACTCAGGCAGGTCCACGAACGGGCGGCCGAGGCCATCCACGCCACCCTGAAGGCCGCCAGGCCCGGGGAGACCTCCCGGCAGGTGGAGGCCCGGCTCGAGCTGGAGATGGCCGGCCGGGGCCTGCACCGAATCTTTACCTTCGCCGGCATCGGGCCCAGCTTCAACCGGTTCCCCTCCCACCGAACCTGGGACCCGGGTCGGATTATGAACGTGGACACCGTGGCCGAGCTGGAAGGGTACCTTTCGGACCTCTCCCGGATGGCTTCCATGGGGGAGCCCCCGGTCCTGGCACTGGAACTTTTCCAGGGGTGCCTGCAGGTCCAGCGGCGGGTCCGGGATGCCATCGGCCCCGGCGTCGCCTGCCGGGAGGTCCACCGGCTCGGCTGGGAGGCCATCCGGGCCAACCGCTGGGGGGAGCTGGGCAACTTCATCGCCCACGGCCTCGGCCTGGTGAGCAACGAGCTGCCCGTCTTTAACGCCGAGACGGACGGCCTGCTGGAACCGGGCATGGTCATCTCCATCGAGGCCGAGTACCGCCACCCCGAGGTGGGCCACGTCAAGCTGGAAGACACCGTGGTGGTAACCCCCACCGGCTGCGAGGGCTTGGGCGACTTCGGCCGGGAGTGGTGCGTGGTAGCCCTTTAGAGGTCGGCCCCTTGGAAATCCCGGCAAGACCCCTGCGGGTGGTCGTGGTCGGCGGCTCCCTGGGCGGCCTCAGCGCCGGGGTGTGGCTGCGGGAGGTGGGTTGCGACGTCGGCGTCTTCGAGCGGTCCCCGGCCCTGCTGGAGGACCGGGGGGCCGGGATTATGCTTAACCCGGCCACGGTCCGGTACTTCCTGTTGAAGAAAACCCTCGATATTAGAAAAACCAGCGCCCCCATCCGCCGCCTGCAGTACCTGGACCGGGCGGGCCGGGTCGTTTCGACAACCCCGGCCTGCTGGTGGTCCTCGGCCTACAACGTCCTTTACCGGGGACTTCTCGCCTGCTTCGGCCGGGAGCGCTATCACCTGGGCCAGGAGTGTATCGGGTTCGAGCAGGACGAGGCGGGGGTCACGGTCCGGTTCGCTACCGGCCGGGTGGAGCGGGGCGACCTGGTGGTCTTCGCCGACGGGGTGAACTCGGTGGGCCGCCGCCTCCTGCTGCCCGAATGCCGACCCCGCTACGCCGGCTACATCGCCTGGCGGGGCACCGTGAGCGAGGAGGTTTTGAGGCCCGAAACCTTCGGCCTCTTCCACGAGGCGATAACCTACCACATTTTGCCGGAGGGCCACGCCCTGGCCTACCCTATCCCCAACCGGGATGGGACCGTCGAGCCCGGCCGGCGGCTGACCAACTGGCTCTGGTACCGCAATGTGCCCCCGGATGAGCTGGCCGAGCTTCTCATCGGCCGGAACGGCCAGCGATTTACCACCTCGGTTCCGGCCGGGTTTGTGGCCGAAAGGCAGATTCGGAGGCTTTACGCCGACGCCGAAGGCCAGCTTCCGGCCCCCTTCGCCGAGATTATTGGCCTTACCCGGGAGCCCTTTATTGAGGTTATTTTCGACGTTGAGGTTCCCCGGATGGCCTTCGGCCGGGCGTGCCTGCTGGGGGACGCCGCCTTCCGGGCCCGGCCCCACGCGGCGGCCGGAACCGCCAAGGCGGCCGAGGACGCCTACCGGTTGGCGCTGGCCTTAAAAGCCCACCGGGGGGATGTGGCCGGGGCCCTTCGGGAGTGGGAGACGGCCCAGCTGGCCCTGGGGCGGGCCGTGGTGGAGCGGGCGCGCCAGGCCGGGGAGCGCCTCCAGCACGGCCGCTGGCAGGTGGGGGAACCGGTCCCCTTCGGGCTGTACGAGGTGAGCGACAGCGCCATGCCCGAGGAAACCCTGGCCGAGGCCTCACAAATTCTTTAAGAACTAGGCGGCCAAACCTGTATGCCAACCGCCCTTTTCTTCGAAGTCCGACCGGAAGAAGTTGAATATTTTACTAGAGAGCTTGTCGATTGTGGTTTAGATGTATATTTTTTCAAAGAGCCTATCGGCCCAAATATTACTGTCGACATAAGTAGGGCAGAAATACTTTTGGAAGACCTACTTAGAATATCAGATATCGTTACATTACATGTTCCATTGACTCCCGCCACATATCATTTGATTAATTGGCACAGATTGCAGCTTATGAAGCGTGGCGCGTTATTGATCAACACCTCCAGGGGAGCAGTTGTTGATACGAAAGCCCTGATTCGTGCGCTAGACGAGGGTATTATCGCCGGAGCTGGTTTAGATGTTATTGAGGGCGAAGAATTAATCCAGGAAGAGTGGGCTTTACTTCATATGCCTGAAGCCGAGGAGAAGCTGAAAACCGTACTTCGGGCCCACCTTTTGCTTCGGCGGGAAAACGTAGTAGTTACGCCAACATATTGGTTTCTACAGCCAAGAGGCTCTTGAGCGGATTCTACGTACTACAGTCGATAACATAAAGAGCTTTTTGGCGGGAAGACCTCAGAACGTCGTCGGGATGGAGTAAGCTCCAGCTTGCCCGCCGTACAGGGCCGCAAGTTTGCGGCGGTGGCAAATGGGGCTGTCCGGGCGGGTGCCGACGTGAGCTGCGGCCGCAAGAAAACCCGATTCCCTGCGTGGGTTCCGGCTGGTCAGACCCCTAACCGGTTTACGGACGCGACTCCCGGCCCCGGAGGAGCCGGCGCAAAAACTTGCCCGTGGGGGTTTTAGGAACCTCGTCCACGATTTCCACGACCCGCGGGTACTTGTAGGCCGCCAGCCGGGCCCGGCAGAACTCGATGAGCTCTTCGGGGGTAACCTTCCCCTCATAGCCCGGCTTGAGGGAGACAAAGGCCTTTACTGTCTCCCCCCGGTAAGGGTCCGGGACCCCGACCACGGCCGCCTCCCGGACGGCCTCGTGGCGGTAGAGCACGTCTTCGACCTCCCGGGGCCACACCTTATAGCCCGAGGCGATGATCATATCCTTCACCCGGTCGATAATGTAAAACCAACCGGCCTCGTCCATCAGGCCTACGTCGCCGGTGTAAAGCCAGCCGTCCCGGAGGGCCCGGGCCGTCTCCGCCGGCTTCTGCCAGTAGCCCGGAACCACCATCGGCCCCCGGATGACCACCTCCCCCACCTGACCGGGAGGGACATCAGCCCCAGTCTCCAAATCCACCACCCGGCAGCCGGTGTTGGGCACCGGGACCCCCACCGACAGGGCGCCGTACTCGGGCAGAACCGGCGCCTCCGTCCCCAGGGGAACGGCGTGGGAGGGGGAGGTGGTCTCGGTAAGGCCGTAGATATGGTGGATGTAAATCCCGGTAAGGCGGCGGAACTGCTCCACAACGGCCGGGGGGACCGGTGCGCCCCCGCTGTAGGCCTTTTTCAAGGAAGAAAGGTCCCGGCGGCCCAGGTCCGGGTGGTTCATCAGGGCGATGTAGGCGGTAACCGCCGCGACCAGGAAAGACCCCCGCCACCTTTCGATAAGGCGGAGGATCTCTCCGGCGTCGAACCGGTAGGCCAGGATCACCGGCATTCCTGTCAGGGCCGCCACGGCCAGGTGACCCACCATCCCGGTGATGTGAAACACCGGCGCCGCCCCGACCACCACATCCGCCGGCCCCAGCCGCATCCAGACCCGGTAGACCTCGGCGTTAAAAGCCACGTTGAGGTGGGTGTTCATCGCCCCCTTGGGTACCCCGGTGGTCCCCGAGGTGTACGTCAGATAGGCGATATCCTCGGGCCCAACGGGCACGGCGGGGTCGGGGGCACCGGCGTGCCGGTCGCACACCTCCAGCAGGTCCAAAGTCTCCCGGGGCCTGAGCCGGGTAGCCCCGGCCAGAACCGCCGGCCGGGGGCCACTGCCGAGAAAGTCCAGCTCCGAGGTGGTCACCACCCCTTTAAGGTTCAGCTCCCCCACTACCGGGGCGGCCACCTCACCGTAGAGGGACTCCAGGGCCACCAGTACCGCCGCCCCCGAATCCTTAAGGTGATACTTAAGCTCGTCGGCCTTGAACATCGGGTTGAGGGGGACGACGACGGCCCCGAGCTTCCAGGCAGCCAGCTGGGCAATCCAGAACTGGGGCACGTTTTGCAGATAAAGGGCCACCCGATCCCCCTTTCCGATCCCAAGGCGGCTGAGGCCGACGGCCAGGGCGCTACTGAGCCGGTCCAGCTCCCTGTAAGTTAACACCGTATCGAAGTAATAGACGGCCGGGCGGTCGGCGTGCTCCCTTACCGTCGCCCGGAACTGGTCGATGGCGCTGGCACGGGGCAGGGGAAGTTCGGGGGGTACCCAACCGGGGTAGAGCTTAAGCCAGGGCCGCGCCCCGTAGACCGTCATAGGTCCTCCCTCCCATCATTCGTCGACAATGGCCACCGCCCGAACCGGCGAGCCGGTCCCGCCCCGGATACGGAGGGGAAAGCCAATGAAGAGAAACCGCTTCCCGGCGACCTGGTCCAGGTTGGCCAGATTCTCATAGTGGGGAACCCGCCGGGCCCGGCAGGTCATGTGGCAGGGGTAGGTCCGGCTTATCGGGTTATCAGGGGTGGGAGAATCCACCCCGAAATTCTTCACCCCCTGGTCGATAAGCCATTCGGTGGCCTCGCCGTCCAGACCGGGAAACTGGCTCAAGTATGCCTTCGTGCCGTGGTATCGGTTATAACAGCCCGTGTAAAGAAGGACGATATCGCCGGGCCGGATCTCCAGGTTGTGCCGGGCCAGCGCCTCCTGCAGGTCCTTCTTGGTAATGTACGTCTGCGGGGGAATGTGGGAAACGTCGATGTAGATGGCATCCCCTTAGAAGAGCTCCAGAGTCATCTCTTCCATGCAGGGGGCGTCCGGTCGGGGGTCGAAGTGGCAGATCACGTCCACGTGGGTAGGGCCGTGGTCG
>DAOUCL010000289.1:0-4032 GCA_034432015.1 Dehalococcoidia bacterium | reverse complement strand
AACGGTACCCGACCGGCCCGCTCGGTATCCTTGCGCTTCATCTCGGCCCCGCCGAGGCGGCCAGCAACGGTTATCTTAATGCCCAGGGCCCCCCGCTGCAGGGCCCGCTGGACGGCCTGCTTCATCGCCCGCTTGTGGGAGACCCGCCGCTCGATCTGCTCGGCGATGCTCCGGGCAACCAGGGGTGCCTCCAGCTCCGGCACCCGCACCTCATGGATCACCAGCCGGATGCGCTTGCCCGTCCGCTCCTCCAGGAGGTGGCGCAGCTCCTCCACCTTCTGTCCGCCCCGGCCGATAGCCACCCCGGGCCGGGCGGTGTGGATAGTAACCACCACCTCGTTGGGGGGTTTGCGGTCGATATCGATCCGGGAGACGGCCGCGTCCGCAAGCCGCTCAAAGAGCAGGTTGCGGATGAGCATATCCTCCCGGACCAGGGCCGAGTAATCGCTGTCCCTGGCCGCAAACCAGTGGGTCTGCCAGTCCTTGTTTATGCCCAGCCGAAAGCCGATCGGGTGAACCTTCTGGCCCAATTACGCCTCCTTCGACTCCAGAACCACGGTTATGTGACTGGTCCGCTTAAGGATCGGCTTAACCCGACCCCGAGGTCCGGCCCGCCACCGCTTAAGCCGGGGCCCCTCGTCGGCCACGGCCTTCACGACCCGAAGCTCGTCGGCCGAAATCTGGTAGTTGTTCTCGGCGTTGGCGATGGCCGACTTGAGCACCTTGGCCACCAGCCTGGCCGCCTTATTGGGCAGAAACTCCAGGGTTGCCATGGCCCGTTCGGCCGGCTGACCGACGATTAGTCGGAGCACCGGCCGGGCCTTAATGGGCGAGATCCGCAGGTAGCGGGCGGTGGCGCTCACTCGCATCGGTTCCCACCTACTTCCGTCTTACCTGGGTGGTCCGCTCCGACTTGGCCTCGTGGCCCCGGAACGTCCGGGTCGGCGCAAACTCCCCTAGCCGGTGGCCCACCATCGCCTCGGTTATGTAAATGGGCACGTGGCGGCGGCCGTCGTGGACGGCGATGGTATGGCCGACCATCAGGGGGATTATCACCGAATCCCGCGACCAAGTCTTTATGACCGCCTTCTGCCCGGTCTGGTTTAGTTTAAGAATCTTTTTAATGAGCTTCGGGTCGACGTACGGACCTTTCTTGGTAGACCTGGACATGGCCTTTAACCCTTCTTTTCACGCCGTCGGATTATATACTTATCAGTCCACTCCCGGCGGCGGGTCTTCACACCCCGGGCCGGCTTGCCCCAGGGGGTCTTGGGCGCCGGAAGGCCGATGGGCGCCCGCCCCTCACCCCCGCCGTGGGGGTGGTCCCGGGGCGTCATCGCCGAGCCCCGCACCGCCGGCCGCCAGCCCAGCCACCGGCGCCGCCCGGCCTTGCCCAGGTTGATAAGCTCGTGCTCGGGGTTGCTCACCTGCCCGATGGTGGCCATGCACTCGAGGCGCACCCGCCGGACCTCCCCCGAGGCCAGCCGGATGGTGGCGTAGTCGCCCTCCTTGGCCAGCAGCTGGGCCGAGGTTCCGGCCGCCCGGGCCAGCTGCCCGCCCCGGCCGGGGATGAGCTCGATGTTGTGGATTACCGTCCCCACCGGGATATTCCGCAGGGGAAGGGCATTGCCTACCCTAATTTCGGCTGCGGGACCGGACATCACCGTGTCCCCCACCTGAAGCCCCTGCGGGGCGATAATGTACCGCTTTTCGCCGTCGGCATAATGAAGCAGGGCGATCCGGGCCGACCGGTTCGGGTCGTATTCGATGGCGGCCACCCGGGCCGGCACGCCCCACTTGTCCCGTTTAAAGTCAATAATCCGGTAGAGCCGCTTGTGGCCGCCCCCCCGGTGCCGCACGGTGATCCGGCCCTGGTGGTTGCGGCCGGCGTGCTTTTTTAGGGGCTCCACCAGCGACTTTTCCGGCTCGGTTTTGGTTATCTCCGCAAAGTCGTAGCCGGTCATCCCCCGCACACCGGGGGAGGTCGGCTTGTACGTTTTAATCCCCATCTTTTAACTCCTCATACGCCCTCAAAAAGGTCGAGCCGGTAGCCCGGCTTAAGGGTGACCACCGCCTTCTTCCAGGGCGAGGTCCGCCCCCGGCTCCGCCCGACCCGCCGCACCTTACCCTTAACCCACATGGTGTTTACGGCCGCCACCTCCACGTTAAAGGCCCGCTCCACCGCCTCTTTAATCTGCAGCTTGTTGGCGTCAGGATGGACCTCGAAAACGTACTTGCCCTCGCCAGCCAGGGCCGTCGTCTTCTCGGTGATGATGGGCCGGCGCAGGACCTCGAGCAGGGGCACCTCGGCCATGGCTAATTCTCCTCCCGGTCGGCTAGCCTGGCTTCGAGGCGCCGCACCGCCGCCACCGGAATCAACAGGAAGCGGCGGGCCAGCACGTCGTAGGCGTTAAGGTTGTCGGCCTGGGCTGTCCAGACGTCGGGCAGGTTCCGGGCGGCCAGGATTATCGCCCGGTCGGGCTCGGGCAGAACGACCGTAACCGAGCGGTCAAGACCGAGCCCCCGGAGGATCCGGGCAAACTCCCGGGTCTTAGCCTCCGGGAGGGCCAGGTCCTCGACGACTATAAGCTCACCATCTTTAATTTTAGCAGAGAGGGCCGCCTTAAGCGCAAGCCGGCGCATCTTCTTCGGCATCTCCTGCCGGTAATCCCGGGGGTGGGGCCCGTGCACAATGCCCCCGTGCCGCCAATGGGGCGCCCGGATGGACCCCTGCCGGGCCCGGCCGGTGCCCTTCTGAACCCAGGGCTTGCGGCCGCCGCCGCTCACCTCACCCCGGGTCTTGGTATCGTGGGTGCCCTGGCGCCGGTTGGCCAGGTACATCACCACCGCCTGGTGGAGGAGGGGGACGTTAACCGGGACCCCGAAAACGTCATCCCGGACCGTTATCTCCCCGACGACTTCGCCTTCAAGGTTCCGAACCGGCAGCTGCATGGCTTAACCCCTCCGCCGCGCCTTGACCGCGTGCCGGATCATCAAAAGCCCCTTTGGCGGCCCGGGCACGGCCCCCTTTACAAAGAGCAGGTTCCTTTCGGGGTCGACCCGAACGACCTCCAGGTTCTGGACAGTGACCCGCTCGTGGCCCATGTGCCCGGCCATCCGCAGGCCCTTAATCACCCGGCCGGGGTCGGTGTTGGCCCCGATGGACCCCGGCGCCCGCCACCGGTCCGACTGGCCGTGGGTCTTCGGCCCCCCGGCGAAGCCGTGGCGCTTGACCACCCCGGCAAACCCCCGGCCCTTAGAGGTCCCGGTAACGTCCACCAGGTCCCCCGGCTTGAAGATGGTCACATCCACCTTCTGCCCGACAGTCACCTGGTCGGCCCCGTCCAGAATCTTAAACTCCCGCAGGTGCCGCAGGTTCCCAAGCCCCTTCAGGTGGCCCCGCATCGGCTTGTTCACCCGCTTTTTAGTATCAAAGCCGAGCTGAACGGCCGAATACCCGTCCCGCTCGGGGGTGCGCACCTGGACCACCCAGCAGGGGCCGGCCTGGATGACGGTGACGGGGACCACCGTCCCGTCTTCCCGGAAGATTCGGGTCATCCCCAACTTGTAGCCGAGCAATCCCTCAATCATGACGGACCCATCCTTACGTAAGCTTGAGCTCGATCTCGACGCCGGCCGGCAGGTTGAGCTTCATCAGGGCGTCCACCGTCTTTGGCGTCGGGTCGAGGATATCGATAAGACGCTTGTGGGTGCGGATTTCAAACTGCTCCCGGGAATCCTTGTCGATGTGGGGCGAACGGATGACGGTTATCCGCTCGATTTTGGTCGGCAGCGGAATCGGGCCGGCCACCGTTGCGCCGGTCTTTTCGGCCGTCTCCACGATTTGCGCGGCCGACTGGTCTACCAGCCTGTGGTCGAAAGCCTTGAGCCGGATCCGGATTCGCTGCCGTGCCATCTTAACCTACCCTACTCGATGATTTTGGTAACGACCCCGGCCCCCACCGTCCGGCCGCCCTCCCGGATGGCGAACCTTAAGCCCTCTTCGAGGGCCACCGGGGCAATCAGCTTTAC
>DAOUCL010000288.1:0-14639 GCA_034432015.1 Dehalococcoidia bacterium | reverse complement strand
ACCGGCCCAGGTTGCCCTCTCAGCCCGGCTCCCCCGGGCTCCCGCTGGGGCCCGCAAGGCCGGGTCCCTTCGGACCCGGCCTTGCCGATATTCGGTTGTCGGTATATTATACCGCCATTCGGGGCGGTGAGAAGTTGGGCGGGCTATAATTTCAGACGGGCGGCTTTATGCGGCTTGTCGTCCAGGTTCCGGCCTATAACGAGGCTAAGAGCCTCCCCGAGGTTATCCGCACTATCCCGCGTTGTATTCCCGGGGTCGATGAGGTGCTGGTACTGGTGGTCGACGACGGCTCCGCCGACGAGACGGCGGCGGTGGCGGCCGCGGCCGGGGCCGATTACGTCCTCCGCCACCCGGTGAATCGGGGTCTTGCGGCCGCCTTCCAGACCGGCATCGACTTCGCCCTCCGGCTGGGGGCCGACATCATCGTGAACACCGACGCCGACAACCAGTACCCCCAGGCCGAAATCCCCCGGCTGATTGAGCCGATCCTCCAGCGGCGGGCCGACATCGTTATCGGGGACCGCCAGGTGAAGGTCAACCCGAACTTCCGGGGCCTGCGCCGGCTCTTCCAGTGGCTGGGAAGCCGGGTGGTGAGCTCCTTGAGCCGTCTGCCGGTGAAGGATGCCCCCAGCGGCTTCCGGGCCTACTCCCGGGAAGCGGCCCTGCGGCTTCAGGTGGTCTCCCGCTACAGCTACACCCTGGAGACCCTGATCCAGGCCGGCCACCACCGGCTCGCGGTGGAGTCGGTGCCCATCTTTACGAACCCCCCGACCCGCCCGTCCCGGCTGATGCGGGGCCTAGCTGATTATCTTATCCAGTCGGGCCTCACCCTTATCCGGGTCTACACCATGCACGAGCCCCTCAAGGTCTTCGGGGCGGCCGCGGCCCTCCTGGCCGCGGCGGGCCTACTCGGCATCGGCCGGTTTCTCTACTTCTTTGCGGTGGGCCAGGGTGGGGGCCATATCCAGTCCCTCATCCTCTCGGGGGTTCTTTTGGTCATCGCCTTTCAGGTGGGCCTGGTGGGCCTGGCGGCCGACCTTATCGCCGCCAACCGGCGGCTCCTCGAAGAGGCCCTTTTTAGACTTAAAATCCTGGAGCTGGAGAAGCGGCCCCCCGAAGGGGAGGCGTTGCTCTGGTCGGCCGGCCGTCGGCCTTCAACCAAGGACGGCCAGGGTGACGCCTAAGAAGATAGAGACGGTGCCCACCACCGCCGCCCGGTTGACCTGCTCCTTCGGGTCGAAAAGCCGGGCCACCAGCATCGTGAAGAAGGGGGCGGTATTGGCCACGGCCACGACCCGGGCTACCGGCTCCAGGCTCAGGGCCTGGTAATAGCAGACCACCCCCAGAATCGCCCCGACCCCGGCGAGGGAGACCAGAAAGAGGGTTTTTAAATCAAACTTATCCACCTCCCGCAGCCGGCCGAGGGCGGCCAGCACCAGGCCCAGGACCGGAACAGCGACCGCCATCGAGATGAAAGTGCCGGTCAGGGGCGAGACGCCGGTGGCCAGCCCGAACTTTACCACCGTGGGCGTAAGGCCCCAGACCAGGGCCCCGACCAGGCCGATGACCAGCCCCCTCATAGGGACCTGCCGACCAGGTAGACGCCGAGGGCCACCAGCCCCACCCCGACGACGATGGCCGGGCGCAGCGGCTCCCCCAGCAGGACCACCGCCAGGAGGGGGGCGACGAGGATGGAGACACCGCTTACGGCCGTGGCCCGGCTCGGGCCGATCTCGGCCATGGCCAGGTAATAAAGGGTCCGGCCCAACACGTAGCTGAAGATGCCGGCAGCCCCGAAATAGACCCAGGGCCGCCAGTCGGAGACCAGGCTCTTAAGTTCACCGGCGACGGCTACCACGGGCAGGAAGACCGCCAGGGCCGCCAGGTTGGAGACAAAGCTGGCCACCGACGGGCTTACCCGGTCCATACCCCGGGCGGCGATGACGGCCACCGAGCCCCAGAGAACGGCTGTCGCCAGGGCGAAAAGCAGACCCATGGGCGGCCTATAATTATAGGCCGCCCGACAAGGTCAGTCGGCGGCGAAGACGTCGGTCCGGTTTGAAGGATTGCCCGTGTTTACCTGGACGAAGAACGGCAAAAAGACGTCCCCGGCGCTGGCCAGGCCCTCGTAGTCGCCCACGAAATAGCCCCCGGCAAAGGGGGCGCCCCGCATGTCGAAGGGTCCGGCGATGTGGGTTTCGGCCCAGTTTTCCGGGTTTGTGCAGTCGCCGGTGCCCGGGTGGCAGTGGACGAACCAGTAATCGGTCTCGAGGATGGAGCTGGCCGAAGTGTGCCTTCGGAAATCGTAGTAGCTTACGCCCACGGTGCCGTCGGCGGCCACGTGGACGGAGGCCGTAAAGGCGTGGACGTTAAGGGGCGTCTTATCGACCCGGATGGGTGGGGTCCAGGTGAGGCCACCGTCGGTGGACATCGAAAAGGCGATGTGGTGGGCCCCGGCCGGGCTGAACCGCTGGTCCTGCCAGACCACGTAAAGGTTGCCACTGTTCGGGTCGACGGCGATGTCGGGGACGATGTCCCCGGTCCGTACCGGGGTGCCGGTGTCGGGGTCCCGCACCCCGTCGAACAAAACCTGCTTGCTGACGATTATCGGCTGGGACCAGGTTTCGCCTTTGTCGGTGGAGCGGATGACGGCGATGTTAAACCCCCGAACCCCCTGGGCGTTTTTGGCGTTGTAAATCAGGTCGAAAAGGTTGATAAGCTCGCCCCCCTTAGCCCGGGCCCGGACGACGATCTGGTTGGAGATGGTCTGGTTGACCTCGCCCGGGTCGAAGATGACCCGGGGGGCTTCCCAGGTCTGGCCGCCGTCGGTGGTCCGGGCAAACCAGGCCGGTCCCCGGAAACCGATGGCCCGCTCGGGGGCCCGGCCCCGGGCCTCTTCGGCGGGGAAAACGAGCCGGTCCCAGACGGCGTAGACGAAACGGGCGTCGTTGGGGTCGGCGGTTATCGACTCTTTGTCGTTAAAGACCGTTGGGGCGGTGTCCCGGATGAGGGTGACCGGGTTGCCCCAGGTTTTGCCCCCGTCGGTAGATTTGCTTACCAGGACGGCGTTAATCGGGTTTGAGTCATTAAAGGCAATGGCAATTTGATAGACGTCGCCGTTGGGGGCAAAGGTTACCCAGGGGTCTGACGCCCGCTCGTAATCGCCCCCATTCTGGGGACTGCCCCCGGAGCAGCGGCTGAAGGGGGCCATGCTTATCTGCCAGTTTTTGCCGCCGTTAAAGCTTACGGCCGCCAGCAGGCCCCGGGCGCCCCCGTTGGAGTAGCGGTCCTGCTGCCAGACGCCGACGATGTGGCGGGGATCCCCGGGGTTCACGGCCACCCAGGGCTCAACTTCGGCGTTGGGGTAAAGGGTGCCCGTCTGGGGCGCCCCTTCACAGCCAGGTTTGAAGGGGGTGGGTCCGGAGACCACCGTAAGCTTTTTAAAGACTACCGGCCCGGCCGAAGCGGGCCCAAGGGCGGCCGGCAGAAGGGCTAAAAGGCTTAAAAGGGATAAAAAACCGACCCGCCTGAGCATCATTCCACCTCCCCAGGTCTATCAAAGGCCACTCTGTGGCAGGTAAGGCCTACCCGGCGTTGACCTTGCCCGGGATAGGCCGCGGCTTGGGTTGGCGGGGAACGCCTACTTGTTCTTCTTCTTGTAGCGGTTCTTCCGGAGACGCTTCTTGTACTGGTGGCGGTTCATCTTTCGGCGCCGCCACTTAAGGACGGAACCCATCGGCCTGCTCTCACCTCCTTTCGGTTTAAGGATTGTCCACGGGGGATTATAACATCCGCGGGGCCCCGGGCAGCCGAACTTTCACCTGTACGGGGGCCACGGCAAACCCGGGACGGTTAAAATCGGCCAGGGATAAGTCCTATGGTTTCCGGGCGGCGGCCTTGGCCGTGTGCTTTCTGGCCGCGGCCGGCCTTCCCAGGGCGACGGCCCGGGCCTGGGGCGGGGCCGACCCCGCCGGCCGTCTGGCAAGCTCCGGGACGCCGGGGGCGGTCTTGGTTTTGGTTAAAGGGGGGCAGGTCATCCTCGCCCGGGGCTACGCCGACCTGGAAGGCCGCCGGCCGATGGAGCCCGACCGGACGGTGCTGCGGGTGGCGTCCTTCTCTAAGCCCGTCGTGGCCTGGGTCCGGGGTTGGGCAGGTTTTTGGGCCGGCTGTACTATACGGCGGTTGCCTTCGGGGGCTCGGGTTCGTTTGGTTTCTGGTAAACTGGAACCTGCTACCGCCCCCTCGATTGCGGCCGCAATCAAGGGGCGGAGGACCCGCCGTGAGAAGGTGGCTGCTGGCTTTAACCCTGGCTCTGGCGGCCTGCGGGACCGGGACGTCGGGAGGGCCGCCCCTAACGTCCGGCCCCGGCCCGACTCCGCTGCCCCTGCCCGCCTGGGCCGTCGTCCAGGACCCGGGTCCGGCCGGGTTTGCCGTCGACGACGGCCGCCACCGGTTTCCCCTGCCGGCTATTAAAAACCTGCCCCCGGACGTCCAGCCCTGGCGCCTGGCTTTCATCGCCGACACCGACGGCGACGGCCGGCCCGAGGCGATCATCCAGGGTTACACCGGCGGTGCCCACTGCTGTTTCGTTTACCTGGTCTTCGAAAGCCGGGCCGACGGCATCCGCCAGGTCGACGGCTTCGACCTGGGGAACGCCGGCATCTCCCGGGCGGCCGACCTGGACGGGGACGGCCGGGCCGAGCTGGTGGCCGGCGACGACCGGCTGGCCTACTTTGACGACCTGCCCTTTGCCGCATCCCCCATTTTGCCCCTCATCCTCTGCCGGCCGGACTCGGGCCGGTTTAAGGATTGCACCCCCAATTTCCCCGACCGCCTCCGGGCCGAGCTGGGGCGGGCCGAGGCCGCCCTGAAAGAAGCGGTGGACGGGGCGGCGGCCGGCCGGCTGGACCCGGAGACGGCCCGCTTTACCCAGCGGTCGCAGGCCCTTAAGCTGGTGGCCCTGGCCATCCGCCTGGGTCAGCCCGACGACGGCCGGGAGCGGGTCCGGCGGCTCTGTTTCGCTTGCCTTGTCTGGCTGGATCAGAATTGGGCCGAGCTTTCCCGGCGGCTGGGGAGTCCAGTGCCCCGGCCCTGGCCGTAAGTTTGGGCCGTTGGTCTAAAATTAAGAGAGTCTTTAAGGTTGCCCGGGAGGTGAACCCCCCATGACGGTGGAGCAGAAGCGATTCCGGGTCGAACGGGATTCTATGGGAGAAATAGAGGTGCCCGAAGATGCCCTCTGGGGGGCTTCAACCCAGCGGGCGATCCTTAACTTCCCGATTTCGGGCATCAGGTTTCCCCGGCGGTTCATCCAGGCCCTGGGCCTCATCAAGCGGGCCGCGGCCGAAACCAACAAAGAGCTGGGGCTTCTGGACCCGAAGATTGCCGATGCCATCGCCCAGGCCGCCCAGGAAGTGGCCGATGGCCGCTGGGACGACCACTTTCCCGTGGACGTTTTCCAGACGGGCTCCGGCACATCAACCAACATGAACGCCAACGAGGTGATCGCCAACCGGGCCAGCGAAATCCTGGGCGGCCGGCGGGGGGCGCGGCTGGTCCACCCCAACGACCACGTCAACCTGGGCCAGTCGTCCAACGACGTCATCCCCACCGCCATTCACCTCTCGGCCCTCCTGGCCATTAAAGAGGAGCTGGTCCCGGCCCTTACGGGGCTGGAAAAGGCCCTGCGGGCCAAGGCCGAGGAGTTCTGGCCGATAATCAAGACGGGCCGAACCCACCTGATGGACGCCACCCCTATCCGCCTCGGGCAGGAGTTTTTGGGTTACGCCGGCCAGGTGGAGCGGGGGCTGCGCCGTCTCCGCCACGCCGAAGAGGAGCTTTCGGAGCTGGCCCTTGGCGGAACGGCCGTAGGAACCGGCGTAAATACCCACCCGGAGTTTGCCCGCCGGGCCATCGCCCGCCTCTCAGCCTGGACCGGCCTTAACCTGCGGGAAACGGACAATCATTTTCAGGCCCAGTCGGCCATGGACGGGGCGGTGGAGGCGAGTGGGGTGCTCCGAACCACCGCTATAAGCCTGATTAAAATCGCCAACGACATCCGGTGGATGGGTTCGGGACCCCGGGCCGGGTTGGGGGAGCTGTTGCTGCCCGAAGTTCAGCCGGGCAGCAGTATTATGCCGGGCAAGGTGAACCCTGTCATCCCGGAGTCCCTGATTCAGGTCTGCGCCCAGGTCATCGGCAACGATACGGCCGTAATGCTGGGGGGCCAGTGGGGGTTTTTTGAGCTTAATACGATGATGCCCCTCATCGGCTACAACCTGCTTCAGTCCATAAGCCTGCTGGCCAACGCAACCAGAAACTTTACCGAAAAGTGCGTGGTAGGCCTTAAGGCCACGGAGCGGGGGCCGGAGCTGGTGGAGAAGGGCCTGATGCTGGCCACTGCCCTCGCCCCGGTCATCGGCTACGACGCGGCCGCGGCCATTGCCAAAGAGGCGGCCCGAACGGGCCGGACCATCCGGGAGGTGGCCCGGGAGCGGACCGGCCTTTCGGAGGATGAGCTTAACCGGATTCTGGACCCGGCCCGGATGGTGGAGCCGGGCCTGGGGGTGGGGCCGGTCGCCGGCTAGGGGGATAAAATGGCGGTTCGGGTCTCGCGGCGTAGGTTCACCGTGGACGAGTACCGCCGGATGCTGGAGAGCGGTATCCTGGCCGAAGACGACCGGGTCGAGCTTATCAATGGGGAGATTGTTGAAATGGCCCCGATTGGCAGCCGGCATGCGGCCTGCGTCAGGCGGCTCAATAACCTTTTTTCCCGGCAGGTCGGCGACCGGGCCGTCGTGGGCGTCCAGGACCCGGTCCGCCTGGATGAATACTCGGAGCCCCAGCCGGATTTGACCTTGCTCCGACCCCGGCCTGATTACTACGCCGGCGGCCACCCCGGTCCTGAGGACGTCTTGCTCGTGGTTGAAGTCGCTGAGACTTCGGCCGAATACGACCGGCAGATTAAAGTTCCCCTTTACGCCCGGGCCGGAATTCGCGAGGTCTGGCTTGTGGACCTGGCCGCGAGCGCCGTCGAAGTTTACCGGGAACCCACTCCGGAAGGCTACCGTCAGGTCCGGCGCTTCGGGCGGGGCGAGACCCTTTCGCCCGCGGCCCTGCCGGAGATTACCGTGGCCGTCGACGACCTCCTCGCCCCGGGCAACAGCAGGGAGGCTAACCCATGATTGACCCGGCCGAACGGACTTATCTGGACCAGAACCGCCGCTCGGCCGAGCTTTACGCCCGGGCCGAGCGGGTGCTTCCGGGGGGCAACACCCGCACCACCGTCTTCTTTTCGCCTTACCCTTTTTACGCCGTCCGGGGCGAGGGGTGTCGAATCTGGGACGCCGACGGGAACGTCCGGGTGGACTTTTTGAATAATTACACCTCCTTAATCCTGGGCCACGCCCACCCGAGGGTCGTGGCGGCCGTCGCCGAGGCGGCGGCCCGGGGGGCCTCCTTTGCGGCCCCCACCGAATACGAAATCCGGCTGGCCGAGGAGCTCTGCCGGCGGGTCAAATCCGTAGAGCAGGTGCGGTTTACCAACTCCGGGACCGAGGCCACCATGCTGGCGGTGCGGGTCGCCCGGGCGTATACCGGCCGGCCGAAAATCGCCAAGTTTGAGGGCGGCTACCACGGCTCCCACGACTACGCCGCCGTAAGCGTCGGCCCCGACCCGGACCGGGCCGGCCCGGCCGACGAGCCCCGGCCGGTGCCCGACGGCCCGGGCATCCCCGACCCCGTTCTGGGCACGGTGGTGGTCCTGCCCTACAACAACCTTGAGGCCGTCAGCCGCATCCTGGAGCGGGAAAGAAAAGAGGTCGCCGCCGTTATCGTCGAGCCCCTGATGGGGGCGGGTGGGGCGATTCCGGCCACGGCCGAGTTTCTCCGGGGTTTGCGAGAGCTTACCCGCCGGCTCGGCATCCTTTTGATTTTCGACGAGGTTATCGCCTTCCGCCTGGCCTACGGCGGGGCCCAGGAGTACTTCGGGGTCGATGCCGACCTGACCACCTTCGGCAAGATAATCGGCGGTGGTCTGCCGGTGGGGGCCCTGGGCGGCCGGGCCGAGATTATGGGCCTCTTTGACCCCCGCCGCCCGGACCGGATCGGCCACGGCGGAACCTTCAACGCCAACCCGGTGACGATGGCGGCCGGGCTGACAACCCTGGCCGAGCTGACCCCGGCGGCCTACGGGCACTTAAATCGGCTGGGGGAGCTTGCCCGCCGTCGTCTGCGGCAGGCGTTCGGGCGGCTTGAGGTGCCGGCCCAGGTTACCGGAGCCGGGTCGGTCTTTGCCGTCCACTTTACGGCCGAGCCGGTGACCGATTACCGGTCGGCCCGGCGGGGGGCAAACCCCAGGCTTCTGCGCCGCCTCCACCTGGGCCTGCTCAACGAGGGGGTGGTCATTGCGCCCCGGGGCATGGGGTGCATCTCCACCCCGATGACCGAGGCCGAGGTCGAATTTTTGGGCCAGGCCGTAGAAAAAGCCCTGGGCGGCCCCTAGGCCTGACCCCGGCCCCGGGCCAGCCGGTAGCGCTGCTGGGCCTCCTCGATGAGCTTCCAGGCCGCCTCTACGTCGGCCCAGCCGTAAACCTCAACCTCTTTTTCTTCCAGGTCTTTGTAAATTGTAAAAAAGTGCTCGATCTCCCGGAGCAGGTGAGCCGGCAGGTCCTCCAGCCGCCGGACCTCCCGCAGGCGGGGATCACCCAAGGGCACGGCCACCACCTTCTCGTCGATGCCCTTCTCGTCCCGCATCAGGAGGACCCCGATGGGCCGGATGGGCACGACGCACCCCGTAAAGGTCGGCTCATAGACGATAACCAGCACATTTAAGGGGTCGCCGTCGGAGGAGAGGGTGTCCAGGATCAGGCCGTAATCGGAGGGGTAGTGCAGAGGCGAGTAGAGGACCCGGTCCAGCCGGAAGCGGCCGAGCCTTTCGTCGTACTCGTACTTGTTGCGGCTGCCCCGAGGAATCTCAATCAGGGCCAGGAGGGGCTGTTCCTGAAGCATCGGCTGCCACTTCCCGAAGGGTTTCTAAGGTGACGTTGCCCCCGGTAAGGATCAGGGCGACCTTGCGGCCGGCGATCCGGTCCCGGAGCCGGAGGGCGCCGGCGGTTGAGGCCGCCCCGGCCCCTTCGGCAACGAGGTGGGCCGTCTCCAAGAGAAGCCGCATCGCCGCCTTAAGCTCCTCGTCGCGGACCAGAATTATCCCGTCGATTAAACGCCAAAGAATTCTCAAGGGAAGCTCGAAGGCAACTCGGGTTGCCAGCCCCTCGGCGAAGGTAGTCGCCTCCGGGGTTTCCAGCAGGCGGCGGGCCCGCCAGGAAAGATAAACCACCGGGGCCCGCTCCGACTGGACGCCGATGACCTTGGTCCGGGGGTTAATGGCCTTGGCGACGATGGAGGCCCCGCAGGCACAGCTTCCCGCCCCGATGGGGGCAAAGATGTAGTCGATATCGGGGACTTCTTCGACGATTTCCAGGCTGGCGGTGCCGACGCCGGCGATGAGGAGGGGCTCGTTGGCGGCGTGGACGTAGCGCATCCCGGTGTCTGCGGCAAACTGCTCGGCGGCCTCCCGAGCCTCGTCGAAATCCCGGCCGGTTAAGATAAGCTCGGCCCCGAGGCGGCGCATGGCGGCGACCTTGTAGGGGTTTGAATGTTCCGGGGCGAAGATAACCGCCCGGGTTCCGAAGAGGCGGGCGGCGTAGGCGATGGATTGGCCGTGGTTGCCGGTGGAGGCGGTGACCACCCCCCGGGCCCGCTCGGCGGGGTCCATGGCCGCCAGGAGGTTTACCCCGCCCCGGACCTTAAAGGCGCCGATGGGCTGGAGGCTTTCGACCTTTACGTAGACGTCGGCCCCGAGGACGTCGGCCAGGGCCGGCGGTCGGATCAGGGGCGTGGGCTTCAAGTAGGGGGCGATCCGGCGCCGGGCTATCAGGATGTCCTGGAAAGTTGGTTCCCAGAGGCTGCTGGGACTTTCGGATTCGGAGCTCATGTTTGGCCACACCCCGACGAAGGATGCCGGTTTAAAAGCTATTATAACACCCCCCCGGCGGAGTCGGCGCGGGCCCGGACCCTTTTAGGCCCGCGACCTCTTATTTTTTGGGGTCGGCCGTCGATAACTATGGGTGGAATCCGACCCGGGCAGGCGAACGACCCGGGGGACGAAAGAAAATCTCAAGCGAAGAGGAGGAAATTATGAGCTACCGGGTAAATACCAACATTGAGGCGCTGAACGCCCAGCGCAATCTGATGATGACGGCCCTGGCGTTCTCCAAGTCGGCCGAAAAGCTCTCTTCGGGCCTCCGGATCAACCGGGCCGGGGACGACGCGGCCGGGCTGTCCATCAGCGAAAAGCTCCGGGCGCAGGTGCGGGGTCTCAACCAGGCGGTCCGCAACGCCCAGGACGGGATTTCGCTCATCCAGACGGCCGAAGGCGCCCTGAACGAGGTCCACTCCATTCTCCAGCGGATGCGGGAGCTGGCCGTCCAGGCCGCCAACGACACCCTCACCACCGAGGACCGACAGGCCATCGCCCAGGAGCTGGTGTCTTTGCGGAATGAACTCGACCGGATCGCCCAGCAGACCCAGTTTAACGGTCAGAATCTGCTGGATGGGTCGTTCTCCGCAAAGCTCTTTCACATCGGGGCCAACCAGAACCAGACCATCATGGTCACAATTAACAACGTTAACTCCACCGTCATCGGCGGCAACCTTTCCAACCTGGTGGACACCTTCAATACTACCCCTAATCAAGTTAACGCCGAGGCGCTGATTACCGGGGTGGACCAGGCTATTAAGGACGTCTCGGGCGTGCGCTCAGGGCTCGGCGCCGTGCAGAACCGGCTGGAGCACACCATCGCCAACCTTTCGGTGGCCTCGGAGAACCTCACCGCCGCCGAATCCCGGATTCGGGACACGGATATGGCGGCCGAGATGGTTAACTTCACCCGGCTGCAGATCCTGCAGCAGGCCGGCATCGCCGTCCTCGCCCAGGCCAACGTCAACCCGCAGGTGGTCCTCAAACTGCTCGGTTAAAAAGCGGGTGCCAGAACCGGGAAGGCCTGCCCGGGGCGCGCCCCGGGCAGGCCTTTTCCGGCCAGGCCAGATTTCCCGATTTAGACGGTAAGACTGGCCAAACCGAAGTGGCCGCCCGGCCCTGGTCGGCGGCAGAGAACGGGCCTAAAGTCAGGGTAGCAGGCCGGGAAAAAGGAGAGGTTCATGAGCGCCGATCTAACGAAGGGGCTAGAGCTTATCCGGCGTCTTTACCGGCGGGCTGACGGGTTGATGGCCAAGGCCGAGGCCGCCCTTGAGGGCGGGGATGTGGAAGGCGCCCGGCCGCCCCTGTTTAAGGCCCAGGAGGTCATCTCCGAGCTTTTAAAGGCCCTCGATTTTAAGAAAGGGGGCGAGCTCGCCGAGAACCTGCGCCGCCTTTACATCTTCGTCTGGGAGCGGCTCGTTCAGGCAGGACTTACGGCCGACGCCGCCGCCTTAGCCGATGCCCGGAAGGTCTGGGCCGGCCTCCAGGCCGCCTGGGAGGAGGTGGATGCTTAACTGGCTTTCCCGCTACGGATTTGTTATTGAAAGCCGTCTTCGGCGCCGGCGGGGCCGGCCCTGCCGGCCGATTCTGGACGTGGGCAGCGGAGCTTACGGGATCGGGTTCTGGACGGGCGAGCCCTTCGTCGGGGTGGATTTGAATTTCGGGGCCGCTCCGCACCCGACAAATTTTGCCCTTCTAGCCGATGCGGCCCGCCTCCCCTTTGCCGATGCCGCCTTCGAGGAGGTGGTTTTAGCCGACCTTTTGGAGCACGTGCCCCCACAGCTTCGACTGGCCGTCCTTTCCGAGGCCTTAAGGGTTGCGGCCCGCCGGGTGTATGTAACCTTTCCGACCGGGGAGGCGGCCCGGTGGGCGGACCGCCTCTTTGCCGAGTACCACCGGCGGGTCTTTGGAACGGTCCCCGGCTGGGTAATTGAGCACGAGGCATACCCGCTTCCTGCACCCGAAGAGGTTGAGGCCCTCCTTTTACCCCTGGCCGCCAGGGGCGAACTTAAGTTCAGGATAGTCCCGGGCGAGGGCGCCCCCTTCCACCTGCTGCTTACCCTGGCGGACCACCTGCCCGCGGGTTTTTCTAAGGCGCTTTCCGGGGCCGCAAAGGCCGCCCTTTCCGACTGGCTGCGGGTATTCCGGGCCGCCGCCGGCGGGACCCCCTACCGGGTGAACTGCGTCATCGAGCTTACGGGCCGGCCGGAGCCCCTCCTTAAGCGGCTTTCGGCCGAGGCCGAGCTTTTCGGGGTGCTGGTCTGCCCGGGATGCCGACGGAGACTCGTGCCGGAGCCGGAGGCGCTGCGTTGCCCGTGGTGCCGACGCGCCTACCGGCGGGGCGCACAGGGCGTGCTGTGGGACTTAAGACCGGCGGGCCAGGACGGCGGCGGCCGGGCGCCGGAAGTCTCCGAGCTTGCGGAGTACCTCGGCCCAGAGTTCGACCCCGGCATCTTCGTAAACGTGGCTGAAAAAGTCGAGGCGGAATTTGAGAAATTTGCGGAGCCGGTCGATTTCTACCGGAACTCCCACACCTACCTGTACGACCTCACTTCCTGGGACCTTTCGGGGGCAAAGGCCCCCGGGCTCAGGCTTATCCGGGCGCTGACCTTCCCCGACGACCCGGTCCTCGACTACGGCTGCGGCATCGGCGCCGACGGCTTAAGGCTGATGGAGCAGGGCTTTACCCGGGTCTCCTTTGCCGACTTTGACAACCCCTCCACCCGTTATCTTAAGTGGCGGCTTGAGCGCCGGGGCGTACCGGCGCAGGTCTACGACATCGAACGGGACCGCATCCCCCATCACCGCCTGGTATTTGCTTTCGATGTCATCGAGCACGTTCCTGATGCCCGGGCCTTTCTGCGCAGGCTGGAGAAGCTGGCCGATATCGTTGTCGTAGGGTTCCTGCTGGACCCGCCCGATAAGGCGACCGATACCGCCTACCCCGATTACTACCGGCAGGCTAAAAAGCTTATCCGCCGGGTCCGGCGGGGCCGCTGCGTCCTCTTCGACGGCGCCCACGAGGTGGAAGCAGCGCCCGGGCAGCGGCTTCGCTACCGGTTCCTGGCCTGGTATTCCAGGCCACGACCGTATCTCAGCCTGGTTATAGCCACGTACAACCGGCCGGCGGACCTTGCCCGCTGTCTGGACTCGCTGGCCGCCGCGGCCGGCGGCGCGCGGCGCCGGCAGTTCGAGGTGGTGGTCGTGGATGACGGGTCGGACCCGGAAAAGGCCGCCGAGAACGAGCGGGTTGTAACCCGGTTCCGCAAGGCGCTCAGATTCAGATTCATCCGCCAGGCCCACCGGGGACTGGCCGCCGCCCGCAACCGGGGCATCCGCGCCGCCCGGGGCCACGTGGTCCTCTTCTTGAACGACGATGTCACCGTCCCGCCCGAGACCCTCAGGGCCCACATCGAGTTCCACCGGGAACATCCTGAACTCTGGGTCGGCATGCTCGGCCGGGTCGAATGGGCGCCGGAGCTGGGGCAGGCCCCCATCATGGACTACGTGATGGGGGCCGGCGGCCACCAGTTCGACTTTAAAAAGCTTGCGCCGGGCAGAGAAGTCGATTTCTGGCACTTTTACGGTACATGCATCTCCGTAAAGGCGGCTTTTGTGCACAAAACCGGTGAATTTTTCGACCCGGATTTTCCGGCCCTCTGGGACGACATCGAGTGGGGTCACCGGCTTTCGGCAAGGGGCCTTAAGGTCTACTACCGGCCGGAGGCGGTGGTTTTCCATCATCACCGGGTCGATACGGACTACTACGTCCGGCGCCAGCGGCTTGCCGGCCGGATGGCCGTCGTCTTCGCCCGGAAGCACCCGGAGCTTGCGGAAAGACTCCTCGGGGCGGCCGCTCCCCCGGCCCCCGGCGAGGTCGAGGCCCTGCGGGCCCAGGTCGGGCTGCTGGAGGCGGCCGTGGCCGGGGGACAGGAGGAGCTTAAGCCGGTCCTAGAGGACGCTTACGGGCGGCTGCTGGCGGCCGCCTACCGGGAGGGGGCGGCCGAGGGCCTCAAGGAGGGGCCGGTTCCGTCCGCCGATGAGCTCATCCGCCGGGCCGAGGACGCGGTCGCCGCCTCGGCGGCGACCCGCCGGCCGGAGGCGGCCTTCCGGCTGTTAAAGCCCCTAAAGTACGGCCCGCCTGGGGTCCGGGTCCTCTACCGGCTGGCCGGGGCGCCGGCGGGCCGCGGTCCCGGCGAGCTCTGTCTCCCGCCGGTCCCCGGCGTTCACCTCCTCTGGCGCCGACTTGCTCAGGCCCTCCGCGGCGCCGGACCGCCGGCGGGGCCGGCCATCTGGGCGGATGGAGCCGAGGCCGAGGAGTACGTCTGGGTGCTCTACTGGCTCCTGAAGCTCGGGCTTTTTGATGAGTTTGATAAGGTCCTCTTCCTGGCCGGGGAGGTGTGGCCCGAGGACGATGAGCGGGCCCGGGCGCTGGCCCGGATTGCCGCCCCGGCCGGGCGGTGGGAAGCCGCGGCGGCGCTCCTGGAGGCGCTTAAAACCTCCGGGGAAGCCGCGGAGGAGGATCTTGAGCTCCTCTCCCGGGCATACATCGAGGTCGGCCTGGCCGAGGCCGACGGAATCCTTCAGAAGGTGGCCCATGCGA
>DAOUCL010000287.1:0-1998 GCA_034432015.1 Dehalococcoidia bacterium | reverse complement strand
GACCTCGGGGAAGGCGTTGGGCAGGTCGGCGTACCAGTCGTAGAAGCTCATATTAAAGCCGCCGAAGAGCTGGAGGAAGCGGGACCCGGCCGCGTACGAAAGGTAGGACATGGCCGGGATGGGCGAAAAGCCGGCGACCCGGTCCGGACCCCACTTCCTGGCCGTGTAGAGGCAGGCGGCGGCGATGAGCTCCAGGACCTCGTCCCAGTTCGCCCGCTGGAATCCGCCCTTGCCCCGGGCCCACTGGTAGGCGCGGCGCTTCTCCTCATTTTCAACGATGGAGGCCCAGGCCTCCACCGGGTTATCGTGCCGGGCCCGGGCCTCCCGCCAGTACTCCAGCAGGCGGCCTCGGACGTACGGATACTTGACCCGGATGGGGCTGTAAACGTACCAGGAGGCGGAGATGCCCCGCTGACAGCCCCGGGGCTCGTAGGGTGGAAGCTTAGATTCGAGGAGCGGGTAGTCAGTCTGCTGCATCTCCCAGGTGATGATGCCGTCCTTGACGTAGACGGCCCAGGAGCAGCCGCCGGTACAGTTCACCCCGTGGGTGCTCCGGACGACCCGGTCGTGGGCCCAGCGGTTGCGGTAGAACTCCTCCCAGACCCGCTGTTGCGGCTTAACCAGATCCTGAATCCACCCCATTTGGCTAACCTCCTATCCAGTTGACGCGCCTATTATCTTCTAGGCACCGAAATTTCCAACCGAATTCCAAACCCCTCACCTGGTCCGGTAGCCGAGCCACCGGCGCCGCAGGCCGCCGGTCAGCCGCTCCCGCCAGTAGACGGCCGCGACCCCGGCCAGCACAATGGCCCCGATCAGGGCGATGGCCGCCAGCTGCCACACCAGCTGGAAGGGCCGCTCGCCGACGGAGGCCTGCTGGAGGAAGGCGACCACGTCGGCCAGCTCCTGGGGAGTAAGGGGCTTCTCCCGCCAGATGGAGCTCATCACCGGCGTGGCCGGCGAGGCGACGAACGCGGCCACCCCCTGGGGCCCGCCGTACCTGTCGATGACGCCGGTTAGGTCCGGCCCCAGCAGACCCCCGCCCAAGGCCCCGATGCCGGCGACGCTGTGGCAGGCCAGGCAGCCCGGCCCGCCGTTCTGGAACCGCTGGATGCCGGTAAAGAGGTTCTTGCCCCGAATGGGGTCGCCGGCCGGAAGCTGCAGGGCGGCCGCCGGCGCCGGGGCGCCGCCGGCACTTACGGCGTCGATGTAGCTTATCACGGCCAGCACCTGGTCCCGGGTGAGGCCCAGATTGGGCATGGGCGTCTTGTACTTGTTAAGCAGTTCCCGGGCGATGGGGTCGCCCCGGGCGATCAGCTGGTCGGGGGCCATGATCCACTGGATGAGCCACTCCCGGTCCCGCCGCTGGCTAACCCCCTTCAGGTCGGGGCCCACCCGGTCGCCCTGGCCGATGGTGTGGCAACCCACGCACTTCTGCTCGAAGACCTGCCTGCCTTCATCCACCGGGGGCTGGGCGAAGGCCGAAAGGGCAAGACCGGCCGTGATGGCCGCTGCTGCCGCTGCCGCTAAAGCCCGGTAAAACTTCACCCGCATTTTAGCCTCACCCTAAGCAAGTTTTCAGGGAAGACCGACGGTTCCGGGACCATGCCGGCCGCCTGAACCCATTGCCCCACGCACCTGCCCTCTTTTAACGGCCCCGACTTCCAGGCGACTTCCACCGGCCGGTTTGACCCCGGGGGGCCGGCGGGGTAAAATTTAAAGGACTAACCCTACCCATGGGGGTAGGGTATAAGGGGGTGAAGGGTTGGACCCGCAGGTTCGGGCCGAAGCCATCAAGCGGCTGAATTACATTGAGGGCCACATCGCCGGCATCCGGCGGATGGTCGAGGAGGACAAGTACTGTGTCGACGTCCTCCGGCAGACCCTCGCCGTGCGCCGGGCCATTGAGCGCCTTGAGGGGCTGATCCTGGCCGGCCACCTCCGCACCTGCGTTGTCGAGGGCATCCGGGCCGGCGACGCCGACCGGATTACCGGCGA